>DAIRTE010000171.1:0-6053 GCA_036804025.1 Clostridia bacterium
TCGTGCTGTACCGTGGCAGCCAGACCGCGTTCGGGCAGATGGCGTTTTTGAGCGAGCGTGTGGAGAAAGCCCGCGCCGAACAGTTCCGCGCGCTGATACTCAACGCGCTGGCAGAGCGGGACTTGACGCGCGATCAGCTCAAAGCGCTCTGCTCGGCGAAAGGCCTGAACGACACGGAGGAGGAAATCCTGTTCCATCCGTGGGGCGGCATCTTCCGCGCGCTGGCGGAGAACGGCGAAATTGCGTATACATCCGACGGGAACCGCGTGTTCACGCGGTTAGTGCCGCTTACACCGATAGAGAAGGACGAAGCCCTGCGGGAACTCATGCGGAGGTATGTTGCGCACTACGGGCCGGTGACGCTGCGAGACGCGCAGACGTTTTTCGGCATGCCGCAGCGGGAGCTCAAAACGCTTCTGGAACAGACGGCGGAGGAGAGGGTCTCCATCGGCAAAGACACATATTTCTATATGCCGGATGAACTGCCCGAAGGCGCGGATATGCCGCAAGCGCTTTTTCTCGCGGGGTTCGACCAGCTTCTTTTAGGCTACCGCAAAATGGAGAACCCGTTTCTGCCGCCGGAGCACATCAAGCGCGTTTACAACAATACCGGCATCGTGTTTCCAACGGTGCTGCTGCACGGGCGCGTTTCGGCAACTTGGAAGCGAAACGGAAAAGTTCTGGAGATCAGGCCGTTCGGCAAAATCACCGCGAAAGATAAAAAGCAAATCGAGCGCAAATCCGTGGACAACTTCGGCGGCGCGGGAGTACAATGGATCAATAACTGAACGAGATTTACATAAGAAAAACAAAACCGAGTTCTATTATATAAAGGATTTTGGAGGACGAATTATTCCATGATCACGCGTGACAGCCGAGTGGGAGACCTGTTGAAAAACCCGATTGCGCAGGACGTTTTTGGCCGACTGAGCCAGTATGCCGGGGTCAGCGAAAAGCTGCTGCTCAACCCCATTATCCGTTCGCTCAAGCTCTCCGCCATCCCGAAGTTCGCGGGCAAGTCGATTCAGGGCGCGGATCAGGTGATCGACACCATGATCGACCTGTTCAATCAGGAAGAAGGAACCAGAATGCCTGCTCCCAGCGACAGCAGGGTTTGGTGGAAGGAAGCGGTGGTCTACCAGATCTACCCGCGTTCTTTTATGGACGGCAACGGCGACGGCATTGGCGATATTCCGGGCATCATCGAAAAGCTCGACTACCTGCACGAGCTCGGTGTGACTGCGCTCTGGCTTTCGCCCATTTTCGAATCGCCCAACGACGACAACGGCTACGACGTGAGCGACTACCGCGCCATCATGAAGGAATTCGGAACCATGCGGGACGTGGAGAAGCTGATTAAGGAACTCCACAAGCGCGACATGCGCCTGATTCTCGATTTGGTGGTCAACCACACGAGCGACGAGCACGAGTGGTTCATCGACTCCGCCAAGCACCCGGAAGGCAAGCACGGGGACTACTACATCTGGCGCAAGCCCAAGTCGGACGGTCAGCCGCCGAACAACTGGAAGTCCTTCTTCTCCGGCGGCGCATGGGAGGCTGTGGAGGGCCGCGAGGAGATGTATCTCCACCTGTTTTCCAAGAAGCAGCCCGACCTGAACTGGGAAAACCCCGCCGTGCGGGACGAAGTCTGCGACATCATCGACTTCTGGCGTGAAAAGGGCGTGGACGGTTTCCGTCTGGACGTGATCAACTACATCAGTAAAACTTCTCTCGAGGACGGCAACGAGACGCTCGGCTCCTTATTGGGGTTCGAGGGAATCGAGCATTACTTTTACGGCAAGCGCCTGCACGAGTTCTTGCATGAGCTCCGTACGCGCGCCTTCAAGGAAGCGTTCACCGTAGGCGAAACGCCGGGCACCGGCCCCGCCATGAACCAGCTCCTAACGGCGGACGAGCGCGGCGAACTCAACACCGTGTTCAGCTTCGACCATCTGGAAAATCAGGGCAAGAACCGTTACGACGTCTACCGCTATAACCTCAACCACCTCAAACGCTGCTTCATCGGCTACGAGGGGGCGTATGCGGACGTCGCCTGGCCGAGCATCTTTGTGGAAAACCACGACAACCCGCGCATGGTCTCCAAGATCGACCCGCGCGAAGAATACCGCCTCGCGATTGCCAAACTGCTCGCGGTTCTGCTGTTAACCGCGCGCGGAACGGTATTTCTCTATCAGGGGCAGGAACTGGGCGCCGTGAACGTTCCGTTTACGGGAATCGGCGAACTGCGGGATATCGAAAGCCTGAATAAGTATAAAGAGCTGATTGCCGCAGGCGCAACCCCGCAAGCCGCGTTCCAAACCGTGCTTACCGGCACGCGCGACCACTCCAGAACGCCCATGCAGTGGACGAACGGCCGTTACGGCGGCTTCTCCGAGCATGAGCCATGGATTTGCGTTGGCGACAAGGACGAGTGCAACGCCGACGCACAGATGCAGGACGAAACCTCAGCATGGAGCGCATATCAGTCGCTTATCACGCTCCGGCGCGAACATCCGGCGCTGGTTTACGGCAAGTTCGAGGTTGTGGAAGAGAAGAAGGAGGACGTGTTCTGCTACTTCCGCGACGACGGGCAGGAGCGCTTCTATATCGAAGTCAACCTTTGCTCGCGCCAGATTGCGCGCCCGAAACAGCGCGGAACGATGCAGCTGCTGTTTTCCAACTACATGGCTTCCTCGGACGGTTTGCAGCCGTACGAAGCGAATGTTTACTGCGTAGACCGCGCGTAAGCTACGTTTAAGCGCGGCGGACACGGCTTTTCTGTGCGTTCGGCGGAAAGCGGGCGGCGAAAGACGCCATATCGTTAATGTAACGTTTTCGTGAATTGGGCGGGATGCGGCTTGTCATCCCGCTGTTTTTTCACTACACTCATCTTGGATGCGGTCGCCGTGCGCGGCTTGCAAAAAGGAGTACCAGTCAGCTTATGAAGAAACGCCTTGCCTGCCTGCTCATACTACTGCTCGCGTTTTCCAGCGCCGCGCTGCCGCTCAAGGATGCGAATGCTGCGCTCAACGTGACCACCGGCGTGATCGTTGGAGACGATATTGCGCTGCGGAAAACCGCCGCCGCAAACGGAAAGCTCGTTGCGCGGCTGGACGAAGGCACGGTCGTCAAAATTCTGGAAACGAATGTATTTTCCGAGTGGTACCGTGTGGAAACGGATATGCGTACGGGTTATGTCAACCGCGTGTTCGTCAACATTGACCCCAGCCTGCCTTCCTACCAGCTGGACTGCACGGGAACGGTGTTCAACTGTTCGGAGTTTGTCAACGTCCGCGCCACGCCGTCGCTGAAAGGCAAAAAGCTCGGCAGGGCAAATAAGGACGAAACGTTCAAGGTCACGCAGGCATACGCTTCCGGCGCGTGGCACCAAATCGACTATAACGGAAAGGCGGGCTATATTTCGGCGGAGTATCTTCTGCTTGTGGCGACCGTTCAGGACGATCTCATCAGCGGGTTGGAGATCACCGGCGGCACGCTCTCGCCTAAGTTTTCGCCAACCGAATACGGCTATGTTCTGACCGCGACCGACGGCGCGGTGCAGCTCAAAGCCACAGCCAATAAAGGCGTTAAGATCAGCATCGGTTCCACCGGCATTGCCAGCGCCAAATACACCATCAACTCCGGCAACAGCAAGACCATACGCATCTCCGTGGGCGGAAAGGTGAAATACACGATTTATCTCGTGCGGGACGTGCTCACCGTTGGCACCTGGAACATCAAGCGCGGCAACGACAACCTTGTAATGCAGGGCTGGCTGATCGCCTCGGAAAAACCGGATATTCTCGGCGTGCAGGAAGTCTACGTCAACACCAAGGAAAAGACGGATAACCTGCTCTCCGTGCGCACGCGGGACGCTTCGTATACGTCCTTTGCCGAAACGCTTGCGTACCCTTCCGGCGGGCAGTACGGCATCGGTCAGATCTCCAAATACAAACCCATTAAGCAGGAGATCACCCCGCTCTACAGCGCGGATAAGGAAGTCCGCTGCCTCCAGCGCGTGGAATACGATATCGACGGCAAGATCGTCTCCGTTTACAATACGCATTTCTCGTTTGAGTCCGCTTCCATCCGCAAAAAGCAGTTTGCCGAAGTGCTCGCGGCCATGGACGCGGATACAAACCAATATAAGATTCTGACCGGGGATTTCAACGCCGACGAAACCGAGTTTGCGGTGTTCGGCAAGAACTATCACGTGGTCAATACGTCCGCAACCAAGTTTTACGACTACTCGTACAAGCGAATCTCCATGTCCCAGATCGACAATATTGTCGTTTCCAACAACATCACCGTACTCAACGCGCGCGCCATACCGAACTCGTACTCCGATCACTACCCGCTGTTTGCGTTTTTACGGCTGGACTGACGCGTTAGGGGAAGCAAATTCTATCTACAACCAGGAACTCGTTCGGTGTGCTGCATGCACACCAG
Source organism: Clostridia bacterium (assembly GCA_036804025.1). Classification (GTDB taxonomy): domain Bacteria; phylum Bacillota; class Clostridia; order Christensenellales; family CAG-138; genus UBA7703. The sequence continues at coordinate 4,450 of DAIRTE010000171.1, forward strand.
ACGGGTTCTTTTTTATGGTATGATCCATCTGCAATTGAAACGAATGAACATATAAGGAGCGGCGCCATGATTAAGATCGGCGAAGAGAGCGGGTTCTCCAATAAGGCTTATTACCGTTACACCTGTGAAAAATGCGGGTTTCACAGCCATTGGATTACCTATACGTTCCAGGAACTGTCTGCGAGAACGGACGATCCGGCGATTCTGCCGCCAAAGGTGAGCGCTTGTCTTGAGCAGACGCGCGCGCTCCTTTCGGGCAAGCGTGCGGCCAGCCGGGACGACTGCACGATCTGCAATCTGTTCAAAAAAGCCGAAACATGCCCGCGCTGCGGCCACGTTCCCTCCTGGCTGCCGGTGCAGAAACTGTTTTCCAAGAGCGCAGAAAAGTACAACCGCGAAACGCCATTGCTGAGCAAGCCGGACGTCGTGTTTTGCGGCGCAGCGCCTGAGGAGACAGAAGATTTGCTCGCTTCACCGTGTAAACTGAGTATCCTGCACGCCGGCGAACTCACGGAAACCAATGCGCCGCCCGCATTTCTTTGCCTGAACGGCAAGTCGCTGGGGAGCGCGAACGGTTCGTTTGCCTACTCGGGCACAACCTACCATGGCGATAATGTTCTCACCGTTGAAAATTTGACCGGCATACCGCTGCTGACGTTTTACCTTTGCGCGCACAGCGGAGCCGAAATGCGGATTCGGTACGGGCAGCGGCAGATCAAAGTTGAAGATGTGAAAATGCCGGAGGCTCCGGAAACCGAACGCGCGCTGGTGGAGAAAACGCCGGAGGAAATGACTGCGCGCGAACTGATTGCCCTCATGCGCGAAAATGCAGCTTCCGATCGGTTTATCCAGCTTGGGTATCTCCTGACGCAGAAGCTGGAGCAGAATTTTATTTCGCGTCCGCAAGACGTAAAAGAAGCGTTGCTCGCGTTTGGCGACAGCGCAATGGCGGAACGGTTCGAAATGATCCGGCAGACGATGAAACCGAGCGACATGAGGTTACTGATACCGGACGTGCTGAAGAACTACATGATACGGCACCGTTGAGGTGATCTCCTTCTTTAGCAAAGCGCCGCCCGGCAGGGCGGCGCTGTTTGCGTATGCGAATATAAACTGAGAAATCTGTAAGGAGGCGGGGAATACTAAACAATGCGATCCAATATAAGAATCGCATTATTAGATGGAGCAAATTTAACAATGACTAATCGCATAATATTTCTGCAAAGTGTACTAAATAATAAACACTGGGAAATCTCTGCGGGGAAAGGACTACTTTTTACGTTTCAATGCTTCAAGGTCGGCAATATCTGCTGGATCGACAATACAATATGTGCCGAGGGGGACTTCTTCACCAACACTCACTCTACCATAAGCGGAATAGTTGCGAAATTTACGACCACATCTCGAGCATTTATATTCGTCATAATAAAGGTCTTTGCTAACATCATAATCGCTATCGACCTTTTCACCTGCTTTATGATGAATCTGCGCTTCGCCGCATTGTTTACAGACGGTCAAACAGGGTGTAGCGTTGCTCCAATCGTGGGATACAACTTTGTTGCCGCAAACCGTACATTCTTTAACGCATCGATTGATCTTTTTGT
>DAIRTE010000172.1:0-5984 GCA_036804025.1 Clostridia bacterium
TCCCTTGATCTGCTGGCTCGCGCGGTCGTCAAAGTGCAGAATCAACAGGTACGGCATCGAGCTGTTGCCCTTTGCCGAGGTGATGATCACCATGATCACGCCGATGACCAGCGCGCCAATCAGGCCCACGTCCATAAATCCCGCGCCGAGCGCAAGGCCTTCGCCGACCGCCCAGAACATGTAGACCGTGTCGATCGGGTCCTTGATGGCCGTGCGGAAACGAACGATGGACAGCGCGCCGACCATGCCGAGGGAGAGCGTGAGGTTCGAGCTGATGAGCATGATCACCAGCGCGGAGACCATCGTCAAAAGAATCAGGCTCAGGTTGAACGAGCGCGAGTACACAACCCCCGCGAACGTCTTCTTGTAGATGAAATACAGAAATCCGCCGATGGCCAGCGCCATCACCAGCGTCAGGATGACCTGCAGGGGATTGAGCGTGCTGGAAAACAGATCCTTAATGTTGAACGCGGTAGCAAGCGGGTCGGACGCCGCGCGCAGAATGGGATTCATACGTTACCTCCTATACATCGTCTTGATGCAAACTTCATCAGCGCGCCGGCGCTGGAAAAACCCTATTAGAATTCATACTGCCGGCAGAACACGTATTTGCTCGCGGCGGTTCGCTCGGAAGCGCCAAGCGTTAGCAGTTCCTGCACATAGAGCGGCAGGCTCTCGTTGAACTTGACCTCGAGAATCATGCAATTGCGCAAGTCCCAAACGGGGTAGGTCACGACGTTTGGATTGAACAGGTCCGTGCAGCGCATCGCGGAGCGAACGTTCTTGTCAAACGTAATGCGGACGTCCTCCGCCGGAAACACATAGGGCTCGCGCATGTAGTCCACGAGCACCTTGGGGCGCAGATGGTTCGAAACGAAGATTCCGTAAAACTGCATCGCAAACGGATCGGGGTTGCGCTTGAGGCACTCGAACTTGCCGCGCATGATCTCTTCGCAGTCTTCCCGGCTGATGGACACGCTGTCCTTCTTGATGTATTGGCCTTCCTTGTGCTTGCGTTCAAGCTTGATGGCGCTATCCGAGTAGTTGTAGATTCGAATGCGAAATTTGTCGCGCGAGCCAACGCCGCTCGTCTTTTCCCAGAGGGCGGAGTCAAACGGGTCGTCGAAATACAGGCTCCGAATCAGGTATTCGCCGCCGCTGAGCGAGGCGTAGTGATCCTGCTTGAGGCACGCCTTGACCCGCGTAGCGAGCAGCTTATGCTCCCCCTCGGAGATCACATATTTCAGTTCGTGCCGGTATTGCTTGCCGGCCAGCTCTTGATTATTCGCCATTTGCCGCCGTGTCTTCCAGTGTTGATACGCGGCCGAAGATGTTCATCATCTCCGAGTCGCTGAGGCCAAAGTAGTTTTGCACGTACTTGAGGCTGTATTCCTGGTAGTGATTCGCGTAGTCGCGAATGTTGTCGCAGTGCTGCTGCCAGGAACTGTAGTTGATGTTGTCCCAAAGGTCAACGTCAAACTTCATTTCCTCGGCAATGTTGCCCTGCAGACGATCCACCATTGCGTTGATCTTCTCCGGAGTATACACCTCGTTGAGCATAATCGCCACTTTTTCGAGGAACATCTGCTTAAAGGTCGGGTTTTGCAGCAGCGCGCGAATCAGCACCGTCGAGGTGGCCTTGCTGGAGCCGTGCCCTTCGGGGTTGAAGTAGCGGGAGTAGAAGTCCCGGCGGTAACCGCTGCTGTATTCGTCCTTGCTGTTGTCGTTGCGGTTCATCGCCCAGCAGAAGTCATAGAGAATCCAGCGCCATTTGTTGTCCTTCTCCGGGCTGCGCCAGTATTTCACGTTGCCGGAGTCGGTGTTGCCAATCACGATTTCCGCCGCAACATAGGTCGCGTAGTTTTCCGTGTCCATGAGCGTATTGATGTGCTCATAGTTGGAGGGATTGCTCAAATCGTTGCTTCCGGCCCATTCCACCATCTCGGTGTAATCTTCCCAGCCGTTGCCCGCCAGCACGCAAAACTGGTTTCCGTTGCCATAGAGCAGGTCCACCGAGTCGGGATTCGACAGATGGAACCGCGAGGCAACAAAGTCCTCCTTGATGCGTTCCATGAAGTCGTAAACGCCCCAGTATTTTCCGTTGATGAGCACAACCACCTGCTTGTGCGCCTGCACCACAACCGCGCGATCCTCCGGCAGGCCGTTATTGCCCTCCTCAAAGAGCGTGGTCACCAGATTGTCGCGAATGCGGCTGTAGGTCGCATCCTGCGCACTCGCGCGGAGAATCAGCGACTTATAGGTCGTGCTCGTTCGGTTCTCAAAAAACGGATAGCCGAACGTGGAGTCGCCATAGGCGCCTTTTGCGATCAGCGCAAGGCCTTTTTGCTCGTTGTTGCGCGAGAACTGCCCCTGAATCTGGACGACGCCGTCCCCACTGTACACGGAAACGCCGCTGGCGTCGATATAGTCAAAATGCACGTCGCGCTCCCAGTCCCGCCCAAGCGGATCGGGATGAGACTTCGGCTGCGCGTTGAAGTTTGCGAGGTTCCAGTTCGGGTCGTTCATGCCCGCGGTCATGCGGATATCGGTCGGCAGTTGGCCGGAGGTTTCGGCATAGTCGCTGCCAATGACGTAAATACCCGTATCGGGGTCCCAGAAATTTGCCGGGTCGGTTACAATGCTGATCACCGGCAGCGAGAAGCGGTGGCTCTGGATCGTGTTCTCGCCCGTGTAGACCACATAGGTCTGGCTGACGATGTCGCTCGCCATATAGCCGCTCTCAAACGCACGCACGCGCAGCGGCGTCGTTTTTGAGATGGAAATCGAACCGTTGTAGCGGTTGGAGCTCTCGGTCGGCAAGGTACCGTCCGTCGTGTAGGTCACGGTGCAATTTTCCGGAACCTCAATCGTCACCTGCTGGGGGCTGTCAAATTCGCCGCCCGGCGTGAGAATCTTCGGCTCTTCCGCATATCCGGCAAACCCGGAACCGTTCGCCGCGTTGGGCGTCGGTTTTTCGTAAAACTGCAGGCTGGTGTCCGAACGGCCGTAGCTCACGTCCGCGTGCGCCTTTGGCACCTGGAGCTTATCGAGAATCTCTCCTTCCGGCGAAAACAGAAAAAGCACGCCGCCCGCGGAGGAGAGCCCGAAGTTCGTTTCTAGATTATTTTTTTTTTGCGCGTCGGCAACGTTCTTACCCGACGCGAGAACCGTTAAATATTCGCCCGCATCGAGCGTTACATTGGGAAACACCCACTTGGCGGGGTTCTTGGCGTTGTTGCTCAACGCGTACCCTCCAAGTGCTATGGGCGATCCCGTTTTGTTATGAATTTCAATCCAGTCGTAATAGTTACCGTCCGGCTGCTTGAGCGTGGATACGTTTGCGTTGAGCACTTCGGAGATTACGATGTCCCCCGTGCCAAAGGACAGGGTCTTTGTAAACGCCTGCAAACCGGCGTTGTTGTTCGTGTAGCCCGGCGTCGGCTGGGAGTTTGGCGCCCAGGCGCCCGTTCCGTCGGGATTGCGGGCAATGCTGATGTCCGTCTCCGCGCGGGTGTAGTCGTATTGATCCAGAATCCGGCCCGCGGGGGTGGCGAACACGACGCTCTCCTGATAGGAAGCAAGCCCAAACGGCGCTTCGATCTGCTCCGCGCCGTCCGGCGTTTCACGCCCGGTGCAGTAGATCAACAGCACGCCGTTGGCGGCAATCTTCGTTCCCTGCGGGAGGGTATACTTCAGCGGCTGGGTCGGGGAATCCGAAATGCCATAGCCGGAGAGATCCACTTCCGAACCCGTGGTGTTGTAGAGCTCAATCCAGTCGCAATAGAAGCCGTCCGGCCCAATCAACGTGGAGGCGTTGCTCGCCATAAACTCGTTAAGGTATACGCCAATCGCTTCGTCCGCCGTTGCGGAGAGCGTCGCCAGATATTGCGCCGCGCCCTCTTCCGTGTTCGGGTAGCCGGGGCTTGGGGACATCTCTTTCCAGATGGTCGTGTCGTCCGCGCTGCGCCCGAGGGAAGATCCGCTGGCAACGGGCTTGAGCTGAATGCTATCCACCACCTTGCCGGAGACGGTGGATAGGATCACCTCGTCCGACGCGGAGAGTTTAAACGGCGCATGCATCCGCCCGCGGGTAGTGTCCCCGCTGCAGAACACGACGATATAGCCGCGTGGCTCGAGTACCGTCCCTTCCGGGAACGTCCACTTTGCCGCGGAGATCAGCTTGTCCGTTAAGCCGTAGCCGGAGATATCCAGCTTGGTGTCCGTGTTGTTGTAGAACTCGACCCAATCCGGAAAATCGCCCGTCTCGTCGGGCACCGCGCCCTTGTTGCTGGTCATGACCTCGTTGATCTCGACCTGCGCAACGGCATCTTCCGGCGCCAGCGATCCGCCGCTTCTTAAATAAAGAACGAGCGCAACGGCGCAGACGCCAAGCAGCGCTATGATCAATAGCCTGCGCGCAGCCGCCGCTCTCTTTCTTCGTTTTGCCATGATAGAGGTACTCCCTTCGCGAAAACGCGGTTTCGCATTTTCGCAACGTCCAGTTTACCATATGGCCAATGCCCTGCCAATGATACCCCGCGAATATTCACAAAATGTCCGAAATATACCACAGTTGCACCACATATGGCCCTTCTGCGGTTTTCAAACGAAATTTCTTATAAAACGACCAGCAGAATGATGGCGACAAACAGCGCAACAAACAGAAAAACACCGCCAAGAATCGTAAACACGCGGGTAAACGACTCCATCTGCCGCGCGTCCTCTTCGATATAGACGCGGCCAAGGCTCTGCGGATCGTAATAAACGGTTACCGTCTGCCCAACGAGCAGATTGGTGGAGCCGGAGTAATTGGAGACGTACTGGTACGGCTTTCCGTCGATGGAAAAGCCATAGACCGCGCGAACACCGGTGGAGCCAAAGGAGCTTTGGTACGCAGCGACGGTGCCTTCCGTCGAAGCGCTGCAAAGCGAACGCTTGCGGTTCTGCGAAGCGCGAAAACCGAGCCCGACGGCGAGAAACGTCAGCCCGATGATGCCAAACGTTCCGGAAAAGATATAGGTAAACAATTGGGCGAAGCTGATGCTCGTCATGGGAATCAATGTGGTCATAGCGATCTCCTGATTACGCAGATTGCGTTATTCTTCCGTCTTCTCGCTCGACGCGGTCGATTCTCCGCTTCGGAGTTTCTCGCGCCGCTCGTGGTTTTCCTTGATCTTCGCTTCCTGCCCCTGGTCGGACGGGCGGTAGTATCGCCTGCCCTTGAGCGAGGGGGGCATATAGTCCTGCTTGACCCAGTGGCCGGGAAAATCGTGCGGGTAGAGGTAGCCCTTGCCGTGGCCGAGCCTGCCCGCCCCGGTAAACGAGGTGTCCCGCAGATAGATCGGCACCGGTTCGTCGAAGCTCGTCTCCGCGTCCGCCGCCGCCTCACCCAGCGCGACAACCACGCTGTTGGACTTTGGCGACTCGCAGAGGAAGATGATTGCCTGCGTGAGCGAGAGCCGCGCTTCCGGCAGGCCGACGTGGTCGAGCGCCTGCGCCGCGACAACGGCCTGCACCATCGCCTGCGGGTTGGCGAGTCCAATGTCCTCGCTGGCGTGCGCAATCAGCCGCCGCGCAATGATGCGCGGGTCGACCCCCGCGTACAAAAGACGCGTGAACCAGGCAATCGCCGCGTCGGAATCCCCGCCGCGCAGGCTCTTGCAAAACGCGGAGAGCATGTCGTAAAACAACTGCTCGTCGCACTTGATGACCTTTTTCTGGCTGGACTCGGCAGCGACTTCGCGCGTGATGTGCACCACGCCCGCCTCGTTTGCCGCGGTGGTCAGCACCGCGAGCTCCAGCGCGTTGAGCGCGTTTCGGCAGTCCCCGTTTGCGATGGCGGAAAAGGTATGCAGCGCTTCCTCGTCCAGCTCGACGTTCATCCGCCCGAAGCCGCGTTCCTCGTCCGCAAGCGCGTTTTGCACCGCCTGCTCGACGTCCTCGTTGGTCAGCGGATAAAACTGAAACACGCGGCAGCGGGAGAC
>DAIRTE010000173.1:0-3628 GCA_036804025.1 Clostridia bacterium
GACCCGGAAGAGGTGCTCATCGGCCGCGAAAACTACGCGGCGGTTGCGGACAGCATTGAGCACTCGTTGAGCAAGCTCGAGCACAATGCATTGGGGCTATACCTCTATGGGTATTCCTATCAGCAGATTGCGGACGCGCTGCAGGTAACCACCAAGAGCGTGGACAACGCGATCCAGCGGGTCAAAAAGAAGCTCGAAGCGAGATTGCAGGAATTGCAGTAAGCAAAAACAGGATGGCGCGTGCCATCCTGTTTTTTGTTGCGCTCGATTTAGTCGATGTAATACAGCGGGTTATACGGAATACCGTCGATGATCAGTTCAAAATGGAACGGGGATTTCGACTCGTTTTCGCCCGCGGCGAGTACGCCGATTGCGTCGCCAAGGAACACGCGCTGGTTCATCTCCACCTGTACGTCGCTCAAGTGCGACAGCCGGGACACAAACCCGTTGCCGTGGTCAATGTCCACGACGAATCCATACGCCCCGCGCTCCCCGCAGTAGACCACGACGCCCTCGCCGGGCGCGGTGATCTTCGTTCCCGCGCTGGCGACCATGTTCAGGCCGTAGTTCATCTTGCCGTCGACAAAGCCAAAGTAGTTCGTCACCTGCCCGCGCATCGGGTAGGCAAGCTTGAGGTCGCCCTTGCTCTTGCCCTCCGGCCCTTCCAGCCGCGTCGGCGAGCCGGATGCCATTCCCTTTGCGTACGTCCCGACGCGAAGAATCGTTGCGCGCGCCTCGCGCAGCGTGTTCGTAACCGGCGCGCTGGCGGAGAGTACCTGCCCCGCGCGATAGATCGTTTCCGTGGTTGTTACGTTGAGCGCGCCCGCGCCAAGCTGCGTGATGATCCGCGCGCCCTTGGGCAGCGCCGGTTCGGACGTCTGCGTCACCTGTGGGCTGGTTTCCGCTCGATCGATCTTCAGCGTCGTGACCCGAACGGGCACGAGCGAACGATTTGCGTCAAGCATGGCGAGCGCCTCCGCCGTGGAGAGCGGTTTTTCGTAGGGGTCGGCCTGCGCAACGATCAGCTCGCAGTCAAATTTTGCCGAGAGGAACCGTTCGCCGTCCGGCGCGACCGCGAGGCTCGAGAGGTACTCCCAGAGCATCTGTTTGGCCGCGAATTCCGACTCGAGCGTAAAGAGCGGAACGCGATCCACGAACAGCGAGACCGTGTTTTGGTAGGAAACGGGTTCGAGCGTCGGCTCAGGCGTTGTTTCCGCGGCGTCGATGGTCACGCGATCCGGCTGCACCTGCTCCACCAGAACCGGCCCGGTCTGCACGTCCGGCCGCATGGAACGAACCGCGCCAACGACACCGAGCGCAAGCTGAACGCCCCCGGCGATCAACAGGAAAATGCGGTTGAGCCGTTTCTTATCCAACGACAGCGTCTGCTTCCTTTCGAAAAAACTGAAATAGAATCACAAGAAGGATCGTCAGCTCATTTTCACATAAGCCGCGTAGCAGTATCCCTTGGTGCCGTTGTAATTCACGTAGCACCAGCCGTTCGTGGTCGAGTAAACCGTTATGGTGGAACCGCGATCCATCGTCAGCAGCACGCGCGAACCCGCGCTGGTCGAAGGCTGCGCACGGAGGTTCAATCGCCCGGTGACAACGCCGGTGGATTGCGTGGTCTTGACCGTCTCTGTGAGCGTAACGTATTTGGCAAACACATAGCCCGTTACGTCGGCGGACGGAATCTCAATTTGATACCAGCTGCCGGAGGAACCCAACACCCGAACAGTGGTGTTTCGCGCAAAGGTGCCAAGGCTGTTGTAGCGCGTGCTGTTTCCCGTGCGGACGTTTACGCCGGAGGCGTTGATGTAGCCCTTGCTGTAGGCGCTGCCGCCGGAGGCACTGCTGCCCGCGCCGGTCTGCGTGATGGAGACATATTTCGCGTAGACAAAGCCGTCCAAACCGGTTGCGGAAACGCGAACGCGATACCACGAACCGACCTTTTCATAGAGGCCGAGCTCGGTGTTCTTCATGAGCTTTCCGTAGCTCTTGGAGGCCGTGCTGGAGCCCGCGCGAATGTTGACGCCGTTGGCGTTGATGGCGCCCGCCGCGGCATAGTCCGGCGCGAGCGTCGTACTCGGCGTCGGCGCGGGTGTTGCGGTCGGTAGCTGGGTGGGCGTGCCAAACGGAACCGGCGTTGGCGTCGCGCCCTCCACCGTAGCGGTTGGCGAAGCAACCGCGGTGGGAACCGGCGTTGCCGGAGCCGTCGTCGGGGCGGCGGTGGCGGTGTTCTGCGCAACCTCCTGCGTCAGCGTCACGTAGTCCTTGCTGACAAAGCCGTCCTGACCCGTGGTCATTGCCTTCACCTTATACCAGCCGTTGACCATGCCGTAGATGCCTAGCTGCGTGTCGAGCGACAGCTGGCTGATGACGGAATAGCTCGTTGCCGGGCCGGTGCGATAGTTCACCGCGCTGCCGGAGACCTTGCCCTGCGCAATCAGGCTGCTGCCGGTGAGCAGAATATAGTCGTGCCGAATGTAGCCCGTGTTCCCGCTGGGCGCGGACACGTAGTACCATTCGCCCGTCATGCCGAGCAGCGTGACCGGCGTATCCTTGGCGAGGGACTCCACAACGCTGGAGCTGGTCGATGCCTTTGCGCGGAGGTTCACCGTGCCGCCCTGCACCGTTCCGGTGGAAGCGTAGGTGTCCGCGGTGGTCGGCTGCGTGGTGCCAACCGTCTCCGGGAAGACGTAGGCCATGGTGCCCAGCGTCGCGCCGGGGTAGTAGAACCCCAGAATCTCGCGATAGGTCTTGCCGAGGTTGGCCATCTGCTGCGCGCCGCGCTGGCTCATGCCGACGCCGTGGCCATAGCGCGCGTGGTAGAGATACCAGCCGTCGGTCGTTGGCGCGGCGTAATAGATCTTGAGTGTTTTGGAGTTGTATAAGCCGGAAGCAATCATCTCGTCAAACGTAAAACTGATGCTCACCGGCGTGTACCGCACGGTCTCGATCTCCGGCGTTGGGCTCGGCGTTGGGTCAAACGACGGGGTCGGGCTTGGCGTCGGCTCAAAGGTTGGTGTTGGCGACGGCGTCACCGAAGGCTCCGGCGTCGGGGAGGGAGTCACTCCCTCGGGCAGCGGCGTCGGCGTTGGGGAAGGGGTCACGCCATCCGGCAGCGGGGTTTCGGTTGGAGCCGGCTCAAACGTCGGCGTTGGGCTCGGCGTTGGCGCGAAGGTCGGCGTTGGGCTCGGCGTCGGGGCAAAGGTCGGCGTCGGGGTCGGAATCAGCGCCTCGTTCAAGTTGGATCGAACGGTCGCCGTCACGGTGATGGTCGTGTGGTTCAGGTCGCCCTTGTAGCCCGCCGTGCCGGTGGACTCGACGCTGTCAATCGATTGAATACCCGCAAAATAATGATTCTTCGGGACGATTCCGCGCCCCGCGACCGCCGCCATGAGACGCGCGTCCAGAAACGCGAACGCGGCGGTGCCCATCTCTTTTTCGCTGTAGTCGCCGGGCAGGAAGATCTTCTCCATCGGCGTGGCCGGGTTTGCCATGTCGTAGGGGTCCGCGCCGGAGTTGTACGCGCCGTCGTAGATGGTAGAACTCCACCGGACGGAGGGCAGAATCATCCAGCCGCCGTTGCTCGCGGCATAGTAGCAGTAGAGCGGCATGTTGTTGT
>DAIRTE010000173.1:3728-5890 GCA_036804025.1 Clostridia bacterium
TTGATGACGGTCAGCACGCTGTTATAGGCGGAGACGGAGAAGTTGCCGAGGTAGTTGCGCGTGCCCGCGGCGGTTTTCATCGTCAGATAGCCCGCGTCCCGGCTGAGGTTGTTGCGCTCAATCGTAACGCCGCTGCCGGAATAGAGCTGGCCTTCGGAGGAATGCGACACGGTTACGGTTGAACCGCTGCCGGTGATGGTCAGCGTTCCGTTTGTAAAGGTGCGCTGCGCCTGAACGAGCGTATAGGAGCCTTTGACGGGAATCGACAACGACTGCGCCGATTCCGTGGAAAGCAGCACGCGAACGAACTGCACGCCGGAGTCCGCCGGAGCGGAGGACGTAGGAACAAGCAGCGCGACAACGAGCAGCGCAAGCATGGTTGCGAGCATTCGCCGGGTGCGGGTCAAACGGATCATCGAAGGCCTCCCCCAAGTGTCACTAAAAACGATCGATGGAACACGGAATATTGTGTTGTTATTGTAACGGAGATTTCGCGGATTGTGTACGATTTCCCGGTAAATTCTTGGATTGTTCACCGAAACGATACAGCGCGGAAACACGCGCGCCGCAGTGCGCGAAAAAGCGTCTAAATACTCTCGCAAACGGCGGCAAACGGATATTCGCTCAACGCGGGCAAGGCCGCCTCGGCTTCCTCTTTTGAGCCGAACAGACCGAATACCGCGCTGCCGCTGCCGGTCATGCTCGCGGCGCACGCGCCCGCCTGCAATAGCGCTTCTTTTGCGCGGCCGATGTCCGGCACCAGCTCGATGGCAGGCTCCTCCAGCGCGTTGAACAGCAGCGGACAGAGCGCGTTGAGATCGCCCTGCGAAAGCGCGCGCATGCAGGCTGTAGTGTCCGGCATGGTGCGCGGCAGTTTCAGCAGCGAAAAAAGCTTTTTCGTAGATACGCCTTCGTGCGGTTTTGCGACGACGAGATGGAGCTTCATGCCGCGAATGGGCGTAAGCACCTCGCCGATTCCCTCCGCGCGCTGCGTGCCGCCGCGCATACAAAAAGGCACGTCCGCGCCAACGGACGCACCAATTTCATAGAGCGTTTTTTCGTCGACCTCGCCATAGAGCTTTTGCAGGCCGTTGAGCGCCGCCGCCGCGTCCGCGCTGCCGCCGCCCAGACCCGCCTCTGCGGGAATGCGCTTGACGATGCGAATCTGCGCGCCCCGGCCGGTCAGCGCGCGGTAGCGTTCCGCCGCGCGGCGGACGGTATTGTCGTAGGGCAGCAGCATGCCCGTGCTGGTCACGACAATGTCGCTCGCGCGTTCCACCGTCACCGTATCGTACAGATCGATGGTCTGCATGATGGAGTCCAGCGCGTGGTACCCCTCCGTTCGTTTATAGAGCACGCCGAGCGTCAGATTGATCTTTGCGTAGGCGCGTTCAATGGTTCTGTCCATACCAAACAGTATACCAAATTCACGCGTTCAGCGCCAGAGCGCGAGGCAAGGGAAATACGGCAGCCTGTCGAAAAGCGGAGAACTTGTGCTATACTATTGGGTGTTGAATAAGGAGCATTACCGTATATGCTGTTTTCCCCTCTTTGCAGTGGTTCCTCCGGCAACGCCTCGTTTGTCGACGCGGGCGGCGTGCGCCTGTTGGTAGACGCGGGTGTTCCCGCCAGGCGCATGAAGGAACTGATGGACATGATCGACGTTGCGCCGGAAACGCTGAGCGCGATTCTGGTTACCCACGAGCATTCGGACCACGTGGCGGGCGTAGGCGTGCTTTCGCGCCGCTACGACCTGCCCGTGTTTGCCGCCGCGGAGTGCTGGCAGAACATGCCAAAGAGCATTGGCGAGATTGCGCCAAAGAACGTTCGCGTGTTCGAGCCGGATCGCGACTTTTACCTCAAGCAGCTCTGTGTGCACCCCTTCACCACGCCGCACGATGCGGCGCACGCGGTCGGGTATACGTTTGTTCACGACGGAAAAAAGCTCTCGATCATGACCGACATCGGGCATGTGTCCAATACGATGCTGGACGCGGTGGCGTTCTCCGACCTGATTCTGCTGGAGGCGAACCACGACGTGGACATGCTCAAGGCGGGCAGCTACCCGTATCCGCTCAAGATGCGAATTCTCTCCTCACGCGGGCACCTCTGCAACGAGGACGCGGGGCTTGTGCTGCAAAAGCTCTACGCGCGCGGCGTGC
>DAIRTE010000174.1:0-5884 GCA_036804025.1 Clostridia bacterium
GCGCGGACAGCTTCCGCACCTACATCATGTTCATGGGCGCGTTTGACCAGCCGATTCCCTGGAACGAGCAGGGCACGCGCGGCTGCCGCCGTTTCCTCGACCGCGTCTGGATGCTTCAGGACATGGTCCAAGGCACGGGCGATACCGACGCCGACATGAAGAAGAAGGTTCACGCGACGATCAAGAAGGTCGGCGAGGACTACGAGCGCATGAAGTACAACACCGCGATTGCGGCGATGATGGCGCTGGTCAACGACTTTTACGCCAAGGGCAGCCTCACGAAGGACGAGTTGCATACGCTCGTTTTGCTGCTGGCTCCCGTTGCGCCGCACATCTGCGAGGAGATCAACGAGAACCTTGGCTTTGCGCCGCTGCATCACGCGCCGTGGCCGGTCTACGACGAAAGCGCGCTGGTGGACGACGAGGTCGAGTTCGGCATTCAGGTCAACGGCAAGGTGCGCGGGCGCATTACGCTCTCCGCTTCGCTGGAACCGAAAGCGATTGAAGCCGCCGCGCTCGCTTGCGAAGAGGTTCAGCCCTTCCTCGAAGGCAAGACCATCCGCAAGGTGATCGTAGTCAAGAACATCGTCAATATCGTGGTTGGGTAAGGCAAGATACGCAACAGCGGCGCGGAGAAACACCGCGCCGCTTGTTTCTATCGTACGATCAGAGGAATCGTCATTCCGGAAGGAGAACCGATGGAACAGACCTCCATTCGCCTCGCCACCGCCGAGGACGCGCCGGTGATTGCGAACATCGTCAACACCGCGTGGAAAACGGCCTACGCGGGCATCGTTCCGCAGTCGTATCTCGACGCGCTGGACGAGATTCCGCGCGAGCAGCGACTGGTCGAAGGGCTGGAGCGTTTTCCCGATCTGCGATATTATCTGTTCGAAGAGAACGGCGTTCCCGTTGGCGCGGCGAGCCTGCATCCCACGCACGATGCGGATTTGGCCGATGCGTCCGAGTTTACGTTCTTCTATTTTCTTCCTTCAATCTGGCGGCGCGGCTATGGACGAGTGCTGCTCGACCGGCTTAAGGCGGATTCCCGCGCGCTCGGCTTTCGGCAAATCTGCTGCTGGGTACTGGAGGAGAATACCCGCGCAATCGCGTTTTACGAATCGCAGGGTATGCTTCGCGATGGAAAGCGACAGGTGGTCACCATCGGCGAGCCGCTGGAGGCATTGCGCTGCGTCGGCAAGCTGAAATAAACGGAACAAAAAACACCGGCTCGGAAGCTCCGCGCCGGTGTATTGTTTTGCTCGCTGTTTTGGAATTACAGAAATAGGTGCGTTACATATTGGTCGACGATCACCAGGATACCGAGCACGGCGGTATAGGCCGCAAACCCCCAGAGTTTCTTTTTCTTGATTGCGTTGAGCATGAGCTTGATGGCAAAATACCCCGTCATACCCGCCACCAGCATGCCCGCGACCAGGCTCGTCCAGTGCAACCCTGCCATGCCGGTTGCAATCGCGTCCGGAATTTCAAACACGGCCCCGCCGATGATGGCGGGAATCGACATCAGAAACGAGAAATCCGCCGCTGTCTTGCGGTTGAGCCCCACAAAGAGTGCGCCGGAAATCGTGCTGCCGGAGCGGGACACGCCGGGAAGCACGCCAACGCCCTGCATGCAGCCAATGACGAGCGCGTCACCGACGCCCATATTCTTCAGCTTCTTGCCTTTAAACGGAACCTTGTTTCCAAATTCATCCACGCGCGTTTTGTGAATGTTGTCGCTAATCAGCAAAAACAGCGAAGTCAGCAGAAAGCAGAACCCAAGGTACTGCCCCGCGTCCGCCGCGGCGGAAAACTGCTCCAGAAACGGTACCTTCTTAAACAGAACCGCAACCGCAATCGCTGGAATGGTAGCGACAATCAACAACCCAACCGTTTTCTGAAACGGTTTTTTGATCAGCTCGACAATGGTATCCCAGTAGACGATGAACACCGCGATCAACGTTGCCAGATGCAGCATGACGGTAAAGAAAAGCGCTCCTTCCGTTATGCCAAACAGCTTTTGAATCAAGAGCAGGTGTCCGCTGCTGCTCACCGGCAGGAACTCGCACAGCCCTTGCACCAACCCCAGCAACATCGCGATCCAAACGTTCATACCGTACCTCAAACGAAAAAGTTCTGTTTCATTCTACACGCAAATCGAATGCAAGGCAAGCAAACGAGGATGCACAGCACCCTTTTGCATGGTCGACTATTAGATATCCCCCCGCAAGGCGTAGACGCAGATGCCGACGCATTCGCGCAGGAAGTTATTCAGCCGCAGGTACCAGACGTCGTCCGCCGGAATCCCGACCACCTGCATACCAAGCGCCTTTGCCACCTGTCCCGCGCGGTAGACATGGAAATTCGTCGTGACGAAGGCGATCTTCGCGTTTTCGCTCAAAACATTTTCGATGATTTTCTTGGAGTTCACAAAGTTTTCCTTCGTGTTCTTCGCCTGTTTCTCCGCATAGACGCGGGAAGCGTCGACGCCGTGTTCCTCCATATATTTCTTCATGGCGGAACCCTCGGTGACCGATTCACCCGCGCCCTGTCCGCCGGAAACCACGCAGATGGCAGTTGGATGCGCTTCCAAGTACTCAATCGCGGTGTTGAGCCGATTTTCGAGCACCCAGGTGACCTTGTCCCCGTGCACCGCCGCGCCGAGGACGATGATTGCGTCCGCATTCGTATGCGCGCCTTCGCTGGACGCGCGCACCATGAGGAATCCGCAGACCGCGAAGATCGCGAACGCAGCCGCGTAGCAGCCGACGATCAGCCACTTGAGAAACGCCAGAAACCCGTGCCCCATGTAGGGCAGCACGAACGCGACAAACACGAGCGGCACGCCAAAGAACGCGGGCAGAATTACGCCGAGGTTAAAATTCGAAAGCGTGGAGATGATCAGCGTTTCCACAATCAGCACCACACCGAGAATCAGCAGCACCTCGCGAAACGCGCTGAACGAATGCCCACGTTTGCGCCAGAATGCGCACGCAAGCATCAGCACGGCGATGAGCACCACGAACACGGCGAGGATATAGAGTCTCCATCTGGTATACATAAAAAGTTTGTTCCTTTCCGATTGTTTGCCGGCTTTCTTATGGGACAAACAGGGGAAATCTCGATTTTTACTTTGCCCGCAGCCGCGGGCACCGACAAAGGCATTATATAGCAAGAAACGGGAACGCGCATACTCGCATTCCCGTTTCGTCACAGCATTGTTACAAAACCGCAACCGGAAGAAGATACCCTTCCCGCTGCATTGTTCTGTACTAGAGCACGTTCTTAAGGAACTGACCCGTATAGCTGCCTTCCACGGCGGCAACTTCCTCGGGCGTGCCGGTGGCAACGATGGTTCCGCCCGCGTTTCCGCCCTCCGGCCCAAGGTCGATCACGTAGTCCGCGCACTTGATCACGTCCAGATTGTGCTCAATGACGAGCACGGTACTGCCGGTCTCGCAGAGGCGCTGGAGGATTTCCAGCAGGCGCTTGACGTCGTCGACATGCAGACCCGTCGTCGGCTCGTCAAGGATATAGAGCGTTTTACCGGTATCGCGGCGGCTCAGTTCCGTCGCCAGCTTCACGCGCTGTGCCTCGCCGCCGGAGAGCTGCGTGCTCGGCTGGCCAATCTTCACATACCCCAGACCAACGTCATATAATGTTTGAAGTTTTCGCGCAATCTTGGGCAGCGGCTTGAAGAAGCGAAGCGCCTCCTCGACCGTCATCTCCAGCACGTCGTAGATGTTCTTTCCCTTATAATGGACTTCCAGCGTTTCGCGGTTATACCGCTTGCCGCCGCAAACCTCGCAGGGCACGTAGATGTCCGGCAAAAAGTGCATCTCAATCTTGATGATGCCGTCTCCGTTGCAGGCTTCGCAACGTCCGCCCTTGACGTTGAAACTGAAACGCCCGTTGCTGTAGCCGCGCATGCGCGAATCCGGCGTATTGGCAAACACCGCGCGAATCAGGTCAAACAGTCCGCAATAGGTCGCGGGGTTGCTGCGCGGGGTACGCCCGATGGGGCTCTGGTCGATGTCGATGATCTTGTCCAGCGCGGCGACGCCCTCGATCCGGTCGTGATCGCCGGGGCGGGAGTGCGCGCGGTTGAGATCCCGCAGCAGCGACTTTTTGATGATCTCGTTGACGAGGCTCGACTTGCCGCTGCCGGATACGCCGGTTACGCAGACGAACTTACCGAGCGGAATCTCCACGTCGATGTTCTTGAGGTTGTGTGCGCGTGCGCCGCGGACGACGAGCTTTTGCCCGCTGCCCTCGCGCCGCGTGCTCGGTACCGGAATGCTCAGTCGCCCGCTGAGGTACGCGCCCGTGATCGATTTCTCGTTTGCCGCAATCTCCTCCGGCGTGCCAATGGCAACCACTTCACCGCCGTGTTCACCCGCACCCGGGCCAATGTCCACCACATAGTCGGCAGAACGAATCGTTTCTTCGTCGTGTTCCACCACAATGAGCGTGTTTCCGAGATCGCGCATGGTCTTGAGCGTCTTGAGCAGGCGCGCGTTGTCCCGCTGATGCAGGCCGATACTCGGCTCGTCGAGAATGTAGAGCACGCCCATCAACCCGCTGCCAATCTGCGTCGCGAGGCGGATGCGCTGCGCTTCGCCGCCGGAAAGAGACACCGCGGAGCGCGAGAGCGTTAGATAATCGAGGCCGACGTTGACGAGGAAGCCCAGGCGCGCGTCGATTTCCTTCAATATCTGCTCGGCAATCATGGTTTGCGTTTTTCCGAGTTTCATGTTCTTTAAGAATTCCCGCGCGGCCTTGACCGGCAGGTCGGAGAGATCCGCAATGTTCATGTCCCCAACCGTAACGGCGAGACTCTCGCGCTTGAGCCGCTTTCCTTTACAGTCCGGGCACGGCGTCTGCGCCATGAAGCGCTCAATCTCCTGCTTGCTGTATTCGGACGTGCTCTCGCGATAGCGCCGCTCCATGTTGGTTGCGATGCCTTCAAACGGCGCGTCGAAGGTACCGCTGCCAAATTCCTTTTTGTAGGCAATGTGCAGCTTTTCCTTGCCGGTGCCGTAGAGAATTGCGTTCTGCACCTCCGGCGGCAGCTCCTCGTAAGGCGTTTTCATCGAAACACCGTAGTGCTTCGTCAGCGCTTCGAAGTACATGCTCGCGATGGTACCCTTGGACCCGCTGTTCCAGCCCATCACGTTCACGCAACCCTGCGCGAGCGAGAGATGCTGATCCGGAATCACGAGTTCGGGATCGATCTTGAGCAGTGTGCCGAGTCCCGAGCAGGTTGGGCACGCGCCAAAGGGATTGTTAAACGAAAACATGCGCGGGGTCAAATCCTCGATGCTGATGCCGCAGTCCGGGCAGGCGTAGTTCTGCGAAAAGAGCATCTCCTCGCCGTCCACTATTGCGACGATCGCAAGCCCGTTGCCGAGGCGAAACGCGGTTTCCAGCGAGTCCGTCAGCCGGCCTTCGATGCCGGGCTTGATCACGATGCGGTCGATGACCGCTTCGATGGAGTGCTTGTATTTTTTGTCGAGCGCAGGAACGTCCGCAATGTCGTACACCTTTTGGTCCACGCGCACGCGCACATACCCTTCGCGCTTGAGCTCGTCGAAGAGTTTCTGGTGTTCGCCTTTGCGCCCGCGCACGCACGGGGCGATGATCTGCGCCTTCGTTTCCTCCGGCAGCGTCATCACGCGGTCGACCACCTGGTCGATCGTTTGCCGCTCAATCGTCTTTCCGCACTCCGGGCAATGCGGAATGCCGCAGCGCGCGTAGAGCAGACGAAGATAATCGTGAATCTCCGTTACGGTGCCCACGGTGCTGCGCGGGTTATGGCTCGTGCTTTTTTGGTCGATGGAGATCGCGGGGGAAAGCCCGTCGATGCTGTCGATATCCGGCTTTT
>DAIRTE010000175.1:0-5828 GCA_036804025.1 Clostridia bacterium
ATTATCTTCAGAGCAAGGACACAGACAGACCCCCAATATTACCTCCCATCCCATCCCAATCAAAAGCCCCCGCTGACGCGGGGGCTTTTGATTTTTGGGTGAGTACTATAGTAATCATCCGATGGTTAAAGTCGCTTCAACCTATCGACAAGACTTTGAGCCTTTTCTGCAAATGCGCCTGGTACTTTCTCATCCCAATACGGAATCGAAGCTTCAAGCGAAATGATCGCAGATTTAAACATCTGTTCCGGCATCTCGGATTTAATCTTGCCAATAAAGAATTCCAAGTCCGCCATCTTCAAGGAACGCGTATTTTGGGCTCCGCTCACCAAGTTGTTCAAAATTGTGAAGTAGATGAACGCGCTTCCCCTGCTCATACCGGTTTGTCTACTGATGCGCTGAGCAGATTCCTGCAAGTTCATATCTCTTGAAGCAATTCGTGTTTTGAACTCATTCCAAATAGACTGGCACATGTCTCTGGTGATTTTGATCATCTGTCTAGGTTCATCTTTCACAAAATCTACCTCAGCGACTTCATCGTCAAAAGGGATTACGGCAGGTGCGTCCTTCAATGGTGTCGGAGCGCTTGAGGACTGGTTCGCAGAGAGATTGAATGGAACTCTCTGTTCTTTGATAAGCTTCAGCAGCGCAATTCTGATATAAGTTGAAACATCCAGACCGATTTCGTCCAACACAGATTCAGCGTTTTCAATCATTTCATCGTCTAGCTCTAAGCTCAATACTTTGGTTCCCATGATATCCTCCTCGTATAATTTGTTTGAGAGGCTCTCTGTGACCATAGTATATTACAAGTATTCGTACTTTTCAATACTATTCTAGAAGTATTTCCTAATATTACGAATTATGCTATAGTATTTTAAATACTTCGTATGTGTTGATTAAGTAATTATATACTTAAAATCAAATTTGCGCTGATCTACTTCGTTAGAGCCTTGCAATCGGATGCCGCAGAATCGTCTTGTGCTTCTCCGGCGCGGTCTTTCGCGGATCGCCCAGATAGATTTCGTGGTGTTTGCGCAGCACGCCCATGTCGTTGCGGTAGCCTTGGGAAGTGATGAACTCGTCCATCCGCGCAACGGTCGCGGGCTCGTTGTCGTATGCGCCAATGTGCATGCACTGCACGCAGAGGCCCTCGTGATAGCGAAGCAGCCGCGCACCGGAGGCGTCCATCCCCTTCTTGCGGCGCACCTGCTCCCGCGCCCAGTCCAACACGCTTTCGTCCACAAACGCGGGCTGGCGAATCAGGCTTGTCCATTCAAACCCGTCCTTGTTGCCGTAATCTACGCCCGGCTGTCCGCCCGCCATCTGCCAGAACCCCTCCAGCGGCGGAACGCGGTAGGCAAAGAATCCGTCGATCGCGTGCCCGCCTCGATCGCTCATCTTGATCGTGTAGCTCAGCGCGTAGAGGAGCGACACCGCGTCCGCATACGCCCCGCTTTCCTCATTTGGATTGCCCGCGCCGTCCACCGCGAGAAACACCATCTCCGGCACGTCAATCAGCGCCGGTACGGTCTTCGGCTGATAGAGCGCCTTCTCTTCTTTGACAAAATCATAAACGGTTTCCATACATGGTTCCCTTTCCTGCTTTGTTGATCTTCCTCCTCATTCTAAGCGAAAGAACCTGACAAGAAGATGTCAGGTTCTGTTTGATTGTTTGATTCTGCTCTACATTAAAACCCGTAGAGGAGTTTCGCCGCGCCAAATTCGTTGAACAAAAAGAAATTGCCGCAAAACATCACTCCGACGTATAGCATCGCTTCCCAGCGCCCCGCGCCCGCGGTTGGCTGTTTTCGTTTCGATAGAGCGGCAAACACCCGATACAGCAGGAGCCCGAGCACCGCGCCAAGCGTGTTGAGCAAAACGTCGTCGATGTCCGTAAAGCGAATGTTGAGCAGTTGGCTCGCCTCAATCAGCAGCGAGAACGCAACGCCAAACAGCAGCACCCCAATGGGCTTGTTCCACTCCGGCCAGAGCAGCGGCAGCAAAAATCCAAGCGGCACAAGGAGCGCGATGTTCAGAAGATTCCCCGTCAAATCATACTCCGCGTCGGAGAACGGGAGCAGATTCATTTCTGTAATGTTCAGCTTCAAGCCGTACTGGTGTAAGTGATAGATCGTGCCCGCGCCTGTTGCCCGAAACACACCCGTGATATAAACGGCCAGCAAAAGCAGTCCCAATATCTGCCCGCGCCGCGTCTGGATGCCATGTTTTTGATGACCCGCCCGTAATAAGAGAAACAAAACAAGCGCGGGAATTGCCACGCAGAAAAATCCGTATCCCATCAGCAGAAGTTCATTCATGCCGGTTCGATGCTCCAATCTATCTGTTGATATGCCTTCTATTCGTGTAGACCCGATCCGAACGCCTCTAGAACCGCGGCTCCGGTCGGTAGTGCTCGAAGATGATCGCGTCGTTGCGCTGCGCCAGCTTCGCGAGATCGTCCGTCGGGCGCGCCGTCCAGGCGACGTGCATCGCCCCCATCGCCTCGCTGATGCGAACGGAAAGGCACTTGGGGCCAATCCGGTAGGCGATGAACTGCGGGTGCGTGAGGATGTTCGTCAATAGCCGGCTCATCATGAGCGACTGGTACCACGGCACATATCGTTTTGAGTAGCGGTACGCCTCCGAGAGTTGCCCGCGTAGAATCTGCGGCGCATGCAGATAAAACCAGCGCACCAGCAGCGGGTGGAAGCTCTCGACACAGTAGTCGCCTTTGTATTGCGCCAGCAGCGCGAGCGTCTTTTCGCAGAGCGTTTTCCAGTCCCCGCCGCTCTTGAGCTCGACGATCATCGGAATCTTTCCGTCGAGGACGGCGAGCACATCCGAAAACGTCGGAATCCGTTCCGTGGTGTTCAGCAACGCGAGCTGTTGCAGTTCATCAAACGTGAGAGAGTCCACGCGCGCATCCACGCCGCAGACGCGCTTGAGATCGTCGTCGTGAAACACGACCACCACCTTGTCCTTCGAGAGTTGAACGTCCAGCTCGATTCCGTAACCCGCTTCCACGGCGGCTCGAAACGCGGGCAGCGAGTTTTCCGGCACGCTCTGGTCGGCGGCAAACAGTCCGCGGTGCGCAAACGTGCGATGCACAAACGGCGCGCGCTGCTCCTTTGTGCTCCGCGCGGGCAGAATCAGAGCGAGCCAGAGTGTCGTCAGCATGAGCAACACCGCGAGCGCAATCCACATGATATCTATCCTCCGGTTGATTTTTTACGTCGATTTGTATTGTTATTATATGCCAAATGCGCTACCATGTATATATCGCTGCGGGATCGTTTCCGCGCGGCGCCCCATCTGTTCAACCCCAATTCTAATGAAAAATCGGAGAGGCAGAACATGAAACTGAATTACAAACGCACCTTCCTCGTCGGATTCGCGTTTCTTTCCATCAGCGCGTTCTGGCAGCTGTATGACACCATTATTCCGCTGATCATGCGCGACACGTACCACATGGGCGACGGCCCGGCGGGCATCATCATGAGCCTCGACAACATCGTCGCACTGTTCTTGCTGCCGCTGTTCGGCGCGCTGAGCGACAAGGTCGGGCGGCGAATTCCGTTCATCCTCGCGGGCACGTTCACGGCGGTTGTGCTGGTGATGCTCATTCCGATTCTCGACAATACCTACGGCGTTTGGACGCCGGGCATTTCGCTCACCGCGTTTATCGTCGTGCTTGGCTTGCTGCTGCTCGCGATGGGTTCCTATCGTTCCCCCGCGGTCGCGCTGATGCCGGACGTGACACCAAAACCGGTGCGCAGCAAGGGCAACGCGGTCATCAACCTCATGGGTGCGGTTGGCGGCGCGTTCTCGCTGGTCGTCATGAAGATGCTCGTGTTCGACGGCCCGAGCGGCAGATCGAACTACCTCTACCTTTTCCTCGCGGTCGCCATCCTGATGGTTCTTGCGGCGCTGACGGTGTTCTTCTTTGTGCCGGAGCGCAAGCTCGTTCAGCAGATGAAGGACATCAACTACGGCGTCTCCGAAGAGGAGGATCAGAGCAAGCTCGTCGAAGTGGACGGTAAACAGAAGCTCCCGCCGGAGGTCATGCGCAGCCTGATTCTGATTCTCGCGACGATTACGCTTTGGTTCTTAGGCTACAACGCGGTGACCACGGCGTTTAGCAAGTACGCAACCAAAATGTGGGCAGCCGGGCTCAACAACGTTTCCACCTGTTTGCTCGTGGCGACGGGCGTGGCCATTCTCTCCTACCTGCCGATCGGCTTTTTAGCCTCCCGCATCGGCCGCAAAAAGACCATCGTCATCGGCCTCATCGTGGCGCTTGCGTGCTTCATCTACGGCGCCATCGGCGCGCGTACGTTCTCGCCGATGCTCTACGTCATGTTTGCGGCAATCGGCTTTGCGCAGGCGGCGGTGACGGTCAACACCTTCCCGATGGTTTGGGAGATTTCGCGCTTCGGCAACGTCGGCAAGTACACAGGCTTCTACTACACCTGCTCCATGGCAGCGCAGGTGGTAACGCCAATCGTCTCCGGCTATCTGCTCCAGTACGTCGGCTACGACACGCTTTTCCCGTATGCGGCGGTGTTCATTGCGCTGGCAATCATTCCGGTTTCGCTCGCCAAGTACGGCGACAGCAAACCCGGCAAGCCGCAGTCCAAGTTGGAAGCGCTGCAGGGAGCGGACGACTAAAATAACGCGGATTTCCTGCGAATTTCGGGCGGTTTCCCTTCGATTTTGCTTGACATGACACGTCCCACCCCATATAATAGGTCATGTTCAAGCAGAAGCGCCCGCTTCTCACCTGCCGACGATTGTCAGGCACGGTAGCAACACTTTTTCACCAAGTGACTTTCTGTGGGCGCAATCTGACTTGCGCCCACTATTTTTATTATGGAGGTGTTCTGCCATCGCTATCACGGAATTGATGATCAACGAAGAGATCCGTGACCCCCAGGTTCGTTTAATCGGCGAAAACGGCGACCAGCTTGGCATCGTAGATGTCAAAACGGCGCAAAAAATGGCCGATGACCGCGAACTGGATCTGGTCAAGATCGCGCCCAACAGCGTTCCCCCCGTCTGTAAGCTCATGGACTACGGCAAATACCGCTTTGAGATGAGCAAGCGCGACAAGGAACAGCGCAAGAATCAAAAGATCATCGAGCTCAAAGAAACTCGCCTCTCCGCCACCATCGACGTTCGGGATATGGAGATCAAAGCCAAGCAGTCCATCAAGTTTCTTGCGGACGGCGACAAGGTCAAGGTTTCCATCCGCTTCCGCGGCCGCCAGATTACGCACAACGAAATCGGCATGGACGTGATGGATCGCTTTTTCGAAATGGTTGCGGACAGCGCGATCAAAGAGCGCGCCCCTAAAATGGAAGGCAGAAGCTTATTCATGATTCTCGCTCCGAAAGCCGATAAAAAGTAATCGCAGCGAGCAGACTTAACGCAAGAAAGAAAGACCAGGAGGAACCGACACATGCCAAAGTTAAAGACCCATCGCGGAGCGGCGAAGCGCTTCTCCCTCACGAAATCGGGTAAAATCAAGCGCAGCAAGGCGTATAAGCGCCATATTCTGACCAAGAAATCCACCAAGCGCCTGCGCGGTCTTCGCCAGACCGGCTACATTGCCGAAGTCGAAGAGAAGAAGATCCGCAAGCTGTTGCCGTACGCGTAAGGAGGAAATGAATTATGGCCAGAATTAAGAGAGCAGTCAATGCCGTTAAAAAGCGCCGCAAGGTTCTGCGGCTCGCGAAGGGTTATTACGGCGCGAAGAGCAAGCAGTATCGCGCCGCTTCCCAGCAGGTTATGAAGTCCATGGCGTATGCGTACGTCGGCCGCAAGCT
>DAIRTE010000176.1:0-5763 GCA_036804025.1 Clostridia bacterium
GCACGAAGGACACCGTTGCTTCCGGTACCGTTATGGCGAAGTCCAATGGCGAACTGGCGTTCCTCGGCGGCCAGAACATGTTTGACGTGTTCGTACCGGCCAACCAGTTTGCAAACGGCAAGAACCTGACCCAGTATGACGAAACCATCAACAACCTCTGGCGTGACCAGGTCCGTCAGTACACCGCCGGCAACGTGACTCGCGACGAAGCGATTGCAGCGTTCAAGCAGGCTGTGACGGATACGCTCGGCATCGAAGCGAACTAACAAGACCGTGTGTTCGCACCGGTGAACCATTAGGCATATGAGATATGGACGGACGGAGTTCTTCCGCCCGTCCATATCCTCGTAAGAAACTCCAACAAAATGCGCCTGAGGGGGAAGCAGTCATGCCTCAAAACACCATTCGGCACAAGGGCGTTAGCTACGCAAAATACGGCTATCTGTTCAGCCTGCCATTCATCATCGCGTTTCTCATCTTCATGCTCTATCCAACGCTGTTTACGGCGGTCATTGGGTTTACAGACTTCAAAGGCGTCGCGACTACGACGTTTAAATTTCTTGAGCACCCGTTTGACAACTTTGTCAGTATTTTCAAGAACCAGACATTCCGCGATTCTCTGGTCAATACGATTGTAATCTGGGTACTGAACTTTATACCCCAGATCAGCCTTGCGCTGTTGCTTACGGCCTGGTTTACGAACCGGAGCCGCAAGATCCACGGACAGGGCATGTTTAAGGTTCTCTTCTACCTGCCGAACATCATCACCGCGGCTACCGTGGCGATTCTATATGCAGCGATCTTCGGTTACCCCATCGGGCCGGTAAACGATATCCTGCAATCACTCCATTTAATGGGAAAACCGTTTGACTTTTCAACCAGTCCCTGGGCGGCGAAGCTTGTCGTCGCGTTCATTCAATTCTGGCAATGGTATGGGTATACGACCATCGTTCTGATCTCCGGCGTGCTGGGCATCAATCCCGAGCTCTTCGAGGCGGCGGAGATTGACGGCGCAACACCGAGCCAGACGTTCTTTCGCGTTACCTTACCCTGCATGCGCACTGTGCTCGTCTTCACGCTGATCACCAGCCTCGTTGGCGGCTTGAACATGTTTGATATTCCGAAACTGTACATCTGGAACGGCGGCCCCGCGAACGCAACCATGACAACAAGCGTGTTTATCTACGCCAAGGCGTTCTCCGGTACCTACCTGTATAACCAGGCAGCCGCGGCGAGCATGATCATGTTTGTCATCATCGCGGCTCTTTCCGGCGTCACGTTCTACCTGATGCGCGACCGCTCGGAGGCACGCGCCAAGAAAGCCATGAAGCGGATCGACGCTGCGGTCAAACGCAGTAAGGAGGCGGCTGTATGAAACGCAGAAAAAAGAGCAACGTTGTCATTTACATCGTCTGCATCGTGCTGGGGATTCTGAGCATTCTTCCGTTCTGGATCATGATTGCGAATGCCACGCGCAGCACCTATCAAATTCAGCAGCACGCCATCTCGCTGATTCCATCCACGCATTTGCTGGAGAACCTGAAGGTGCTCACGGGCAAGACCTTCAATCCGATTACGGGTTTTCTCAACTCGGTTGTCATCTCCACCGGTGCGACGGTTTGCGCGGTATACTTCTCCACTCTGACGGCTTATGCGCTGGTTGCGTATGAGTGGAAAATGCGCCAACCGTTCTTCACGATGATCCTCGCGGTCATGATGATTCCGACGCAGGTCATCAGCATCGGGTTCTATCAGTTCATGTATCGAATCGGCATGACGAACAATCTGCTCGCACTGATTTTACCGGCGATAGCCGCGCCAATGACGGTATTCTTCATGCGGCAGTACATGCTTCCCTCGCTGAATCTCGACATTGTCGCGTCGGCGCGCATCGATGGCGCGGGCGAGTTTCGAACGTTCAACAGCATCGTGTTGCCGATTATGAAACCGGCCATGGCAACGCAGGCCATCTTTACCTACGTGACAAGCTGGAACAACCTGTTTATCCCGATGATCCTGCTGACCAAGAAAGAGAATTATACGATGCCGATCATGGTCAGTCTGCTCAAGGGCGATATTTACAAAACCGAATACGGCGCGGTGTATCTGGCGCTGGCCATGTCCGTGCTGCCGCTGTTCGTTGTGTACTTCCTGCTTTCCAAGTACATCATAGCGGGCGTTGCGCTCGGTTCTGTCAAAGAGTAAAATCGTAATAACCACACATTCGAGGCGCCTGTCCTCTTGCTGGGACGGGCGCTTTTCCGCTCAAAGGAGGGTTTTATCGGCATGAAGGAGCGATTTCGGCTACTGCGCGAGGGATTCGTTCATGCGCTATCCTTTCTTGGGGACATCGTGATTCTCAACCTGCTGTTTCTCGTCTGCTCCGTTCCGGTGGTGACCATCGGCGCGGCGGCGACGGCTTGCTACGCGGGTGTTGGCCGAACGCTGCAAAAGCGCGAAACGGGGCTGGTGTTTCGCGCGTTCTTTGCGGATTTTCGCGCCGCGTTTCGGCAGGCAACGGCGGGATGGATGCTGGAGTTGCTCGTTCTGGCGGTTTTAGCCGGAGACCTCTGGTTTGCGGTCGTCTTCTCTGAGCCGAACAACACGTTCTTTCTGATCTTTGCGATTGTGGTCGGCGCGGTTATTTTGCTTGCGTCGCTTTGGTTTTATCCGCTCGTGGCGCGGTTTCAAAATACGCTCGGCGGGCAACTGAAGAACGCGTTTCTGCTCGCGTTTGCGCAGTTTCCCCGCACGCTTCTCGCGCTTCTCGTTTGGACGCTGTTTCTCGGCGTGCCGGTGCTGCTGTTTGATGTGTTTGTCTACTTTGGTTGGCTCTGGCTGCTGGGTGGAATCTCGCTGCCCATGTATTTGACGGTGAAAATCTTTCGACAATCGCTTCAACTCACAAAGGTGGAGCAGGCGAAAACGGAAGACTGAATGTTCCGAAACAGAAAAGAGCGTATGGTGTGATCCATACGCTCTTGTTTGTTGCACTCGCTATTGCTTAAAGAGACTGTCCGTTGCTCTCGATGACGGAGCGGTACCAGATCGAGCTGTCCTTGGGCAGCCGCTCCAGCGTTTCGTAGTTCACATAATATAACCCGAAGCGCTCTTCGTAGCCGTTGCTCCACTCATAATTATCGAGCAAACTCCAGTGAAAATAGCCGCGGACGTCTATGCCTTCGCTTGCGGCGCGCTTGAGTTCCAGCAGGTAACGATGCAGAAAATCGATTCGGTCGGCGTCGTGCACCTTGCCGTCCAGATAGATTTTATCGTTGCAGCTCAGCCCGTTTTCCGTGATGTAGACCGGCAGTCCGTAGCGCTCAAAGAGAAACTTCGTGCCGTAGTACATCATGCTTGGCGTAATCGGCCAGCGCATGGCCGTGCGCGGATATCCGCGATGGAAGGGGACGTGTTCCGGTCCTTCACTACCCGCGCGCATGGTATAAGCATTGTAGAAGTTTAGCCCGACGAAGTCGATCGGCTGGCAAATCTGCTTGAGGTCTTCCGCCGGAAGATCGATTTCACGAAAGAACGGATGATCCGGATACCGTCCTAAGATCGCGGGGTCGAGAAAGGCGTTGTGCGAGAACAGCGAAAAATCCGGGTGCTTGCCAAACGAGAACATCGCGCTGCGTGCGGCTTCGATGTCCGCCGCGCTCTCGTGCTCGGGCGTGCAGACCAGCCCGCAGGAGGCGAGTCCCACCTGCACGTCGGGATCGGCCGCGCGAACGGCCTGCACCATCCAGCCGTGCGCGAGCATCGCGTTGTGCCAGCAGGTCAAAAGCGGCGCGCCGGAGAGCTGCTTGCCAGGCGCATGGCTGCCCGTTTCGTAACCGAGACCAATGAAACACTGCGGTTCGTTGATCGTAAAATAGCGCGACACGCGCCCGCGAAAATGTGCGGCGACCACGCCCGCATACGCGGCGAGGCGCTCCGGCGTTTCGCGGTTGAGCCAACCGCCGTCGTCCTCCAACGCCTGCGGCGTGTCCCAATGGAACAGCGTGATCCACGGCGTGATGCCGCTTTCGAGCAGGCGGTTGACCACGGCGTCGTAGTAGGCAAATCCGCGCTCGTTCAGCGTCCGCCCGTCGGGAAAAATGCGCGTCCAGCCAATGCCGAAGCGATAGTGCTTGACGCCAAGCACAAGCAGCGCCTGCAGGTCTTCCTCAAAGCGATGGTAGGAGTCGCAGGCGATATCGCCGGTGTGGCCGTCAAACGTCTTGCCCGGCGTATGCGAAAACGTATCCCAAACGCTCGGTCCGCGCCCGTCCTCGGACGCAGCGCCTTCAATCTGATAGGCGGCGCTCGCCGCACCCCAAATGAAATCGTTCGAAAATGGCATTCGAATCTCCTCTTAGCCCATCACGACGCGAACGTCGCAGGGGTCGTTGCTGGAACAGAGCGGCACGACGTTGCCTTCGATTGCAATGCCGTTCAGATAGAGCTGCTTCACGCCCTTGCTGACGCCTTCCGGATTTTCCACCGTAATGTGGTAGCGCGCGCCGCGGAAGAGCCGCTCGCAGGAAAATCCCGGAATGGAGGCGGGCAGGCAGGGGTCAATCGCGAGGCCGTTGTTCGTCGGACGAATGCCGAGAATGTACTGGCTGATGTTCGTAAACGTCCAGGCTGCAGTGCCGGTCAGCCAGCTGTTCTTGCCCTCGCCAAAGCTCGGCGCGTCGATTCCCGCAACCATTTGGCAGTAGGCGTAGGGTTCCGTTCGGCGGACTTCGCTGATGTCCTCGACATAGGCCGGGCAGGTGCGCGTATAGACTTCAAACGCGCGGTCGCCATGGCAAAGCACGGTTTCGGCGCAGCTGATCCAAGGATTGTTGTGGCAAAAGATGCCCGCGTTTTCCTTGTAGCCCGGCGGGTAAGAGCTGATTTCGCCCAGCTCGACGTGGTAACTCGTGTACGCGGGCTGATGTAGCACGATGCCGTGCTTCGTATCGAGACGTTGACGTACGCTCTCAAGCGCACGCGCGGCAAGCCCTTCCGCAACGCCGATGCCCGCCATGACGCACATGCCCTGTGGCTCGATGAAGATTTGGCCTTCCTCGCAGACATGGCTGCCAATCGGGTTGCCAAACGCGTCGTAGGCGCGGCGGAACCATTCGCCGTCCCAGCCGGATTCCAGAACTGCCTGCCGCATTTTTTGCACTTCGGCGCGAACGCTGGTTGCCTCGTCGGCCAAACCGCGCAATTCGCAGATTTCGGCGTATTCCTCGCCGTATTTCACGAACATCCCTGCGATGAACACGCTCTCCGCAACCGGCCCTTCGCTGGGGCCGAAGGTTTGGAAACTCTCGCCCGGCTCCGTCGAGAAGCAATTCAGATTCAGGCAGTCGTTCCAGTCCGCGCGGCCAATCAGCGGCAGACAATGCGGGCCTTTGTGTGTCACGGTAAATTGAAAACTCCGGCGCAGGTGCTCCATGAGCGGTTTTGCGAGGCTCGGATCGTTGTCAAAATCGCAGACTTCATCGAGAATCGACCAGTCGCCCGTTTCGCGTAGATACGCAGCCGTACCGGCGATCAGCCATAGCGGGTCGTCGTTGAACCCGGTTCCAACGTCCGAGTTGCCGCGCTTGGTCAGCGGCTGATACTGATGGTATGCGCTGCCGTCCGGAAACTGCGTTGCGGCAATGTCGAGAATACGTTCCCGCGCGCGCTCCGGAATCAGGTGGACAAAGCCCAACAGATCCTGACACGAATCGCGGAAACCCATGCCGCGCCCAAGCCCGCTTTCAAAATAGCTCGCGCTGC
>DAIRTE010000177.1:0-5758 GCA_036804025.1 Clostridia bacterium
GGCATCCGCACCAACGTCGTGATTCGCTCCGCCGAAGAGCTGCGCCAGACCGTCGCCAATCTTCCGTTTTCGGCGGAAGAAATCGACGCCGCCGTCGCGCAAAATACCGAGGGCGAAAGCCTCTACGTGCTCTTTGCCGCCACGCCGCCCAAGCCGGAGGCGCTGACCAAGGTCGAAAGGCCGGGTGAGTCGGACGACCAGTTCCGCGTGGTCGGGCGAGAGGCGTACCTGCTGCTCGCGCAGAGCATCCGCAACTCCAAATTAGCCGTGCGGTTGCAAAACGCGCTCTCCCCCGTGACCGCGCGCAACTGGAACACCACCTTGCAGCTATTGGAACGACTCAACGCGCGATAATTCGTGTTGTTCGAAAACACAATGTTGAAGAGAGGTATATCATGCTCGTTCAGCCATTGCCCAAGGAGGATTTACCCGCCGCGCTCGATTTGGTCTGGCGCGTGTTTCTTGCGTTTGAAGCGCCGGACTACTCCGAAGAGGGCGTCCAGACCTTTCACGCGTTTCTGCAAAGCGACGAGGAACTCGAAAAACTGCGCTTCTACGGCGCTTATGCGGAAGATGCACTCATTGGCGTGCTCGCCACGCGCGGGGAGGATGGCGCGCACATCGCGCTGTTCTTCGTCGACGCCGCCTGGCAGGGACGCGGGGTTGGAAAGGCGCTGTTCCTGTTTGCGCGCGAGCAGTGCCGGGGCGAGCGAATGACCGTCCACTCCTCCCCTTACGCTAAGAACATCTACGAACACCTTGGGTTCTCCGCCGTCAGCGGCGAGCAGCTGTCCAACGGCATACGCTATCATCCCATGCAGTATTCCAAAACCGGAATAAAAGGAGCTTAAATCCATGTTGGCCGAAACCGATTTGATTGAGTTGAAAAAAGAAGAACTGCCCGCCCGCGCGGCGGCGCTGACCTCCGGTGAAATTGCCTGGCTGGTCGACCTGCTCGCCGAGAAGAACGATAAGATTCGATACGGCGCATTTCAGCTACTCAACGAGCGGTCGTTGACGCAGGCGGACGTGTTTCCCTATTGGGACGCGTTCGCGGCAAAGCTCGCGAGCGACAACTCCTATCAGCGCAGCATTGGGGTCATGCTGCTGGCGGCAAACGCACGCTGGGACAAGGCGGACAAAACAGCCGCCGTTCTGGATGCGTTTCTCGCCATTTTGCAGGACGAAAAACCGATCACCGTTCGCCAGTGCATTCAGTCGCTGCTGTTGATCGTCCCTTATCACCGCGAACTAGCAAAGACGATTGCGGAGCGCCTGCTCTCGCTCAATCTGCTGGATCAGCGGGACACGATGCGAAAGCTCATTTTGCTCGACATTGTCGAAGTGCTTCTACTGATTCGCGAATCGGAGTTCATCGACGGCGTCGACGCCTATCTGTCCGCCGCGCTCTCCGGCGACCTGCTGGACGCGAAGACGAAAAAACAGATTCTCGCGAGGATGGGTACTCCCGCGCAGAAGTAGATTCAAAAGCAACCGAAGAAACGCAAAAGCGACTGTCACGTGGACAGCCGCTTTTTTGATGCAGATCGAAAGCTTAACCCTTCTTCGGGCTTTTGCTGGACGACTTCTTTGCCGTCGACTTCTTCGTGGTCGTGGATTTCTTGGCCGTCGAGGTCTTCTTTGCGCCGGAAGAGCTGCTCTTTTTCGCGCCGGACGAGGACTTCTTCTTCGGCGTGCTCTTCTGCGAATCGTCACCGAACAATCCGGTCAGCAGGCTCCCGCCGAGGCTGTTGTTGCCGCCGCCGAGCAGGCTGCCGAGCAAATTCCCGCCGCCGCTGCTTCCGCCGGAAGAGCCGCCGAGCAGGCTGCCAAGCAAGTCACCGCCATCGTTGTCGTCGTCGTTTCCATCGTCGCCCGAAAGCAGCGTGGAAAGCAGCGTTCCCGCGACGCTGCTGTTCGAATTTGAGGAGCTGGAGTTGTTGGAGCCCAACAGGCTGCCGAGCAGCGCGCCGCCGAGCGAATTGTTCGATCCGCCCGAACCGCTGCCGAGCAGGTTGCCGATGAGCGAGCCAGCCGCGTCGCTCGTGTCGTTGCCGAGCAGCGAACCAATCAGCGAACCGGTGTTGTTGGAACCGGACCCGCCGAGCAGCGTGCCAAGGAGCGATCCGATTCCGCCGGAACTGCCCTGATTCTGCTGTCCCAGTAAGGAGAGCAGCAAGGGAGCAAGCTGCAGCAGGATCGACATGGTCTGCGACTTCTGCATGCCCGTCTTCTTCGAGAGCGCGGAGACGGTCTTGTTCGTGTTGTCGCCAAAGAGGTGCTGCAAAATCTTCGCGCTGTCCTGCGCGTCTACGCCGGAAAGAAAGGACTTCACGTCCGTCGCGTCCGCGCCCGCGTGATCGTTGAGTGCCTGCGCGAGCGCCTGTTCGCCCTTGGGTGAGCTTGCGTTTTGCTGCATGCTCTCGAGCATCAGCGGCAGCGCCGCGCCAATCAGGGACTCCACCTGCGTTTTCTTGGCGCCGCTGGTCTTGCTCAGCGCGCCGACTGCTTCGTTGCTGAATACGGTTTTGATCAATGCGTCCGAATAACTCATAATCGACTCCCCACTTTGCTTTTATTTGTTAGTATGTCTTATACAGTTCGGTTCGTCTGTGACAACGTCATGGTGTTGTGCTCACAAACGCCGTGCCGGTGTCGTATTGGTGCTGTACATAGGACGGATTCTCCGCGTAGGTCGAAATGCCAACATAACCGTGGTCGTTAAACGGCATCGCCGGGTCCAGCGCGAACACCAATGCCGGAACCCGCTCCGGGTGCTGCGCGTAATATTGCGCAAGCCAGGTTGAATCCATTGACATATTGAACGCGGAAGGCGTCGCCGCCCGAAGCCCCGTCACGAGATACCCCTCCGGAAACAGATAGGTAATCAGGATCGCTCCACTCGACGGCGCATTCTCGCGAATGTTCTCAATCAATCGGTCGTGCAGCTCCGCGCTCTCCGGCGTGGTTCGAATTCCCTTTGCCGCCCCGCTCTGGATCGTCGCCGTCAGTTTGGATACCGGCTCGTCGCGGTGCACCGCCGTGAGCCGCAGGTGCGCCGTCCCCAGCACGCACGCCCCACAGGCCAGTATGGCAACCCCGCGCAGAGCGGCAGGCCAGCGCTTCGACCGGCTCTGCGTCGTTGCAACGTCCTCCGCATTCCAGACAAACAGCTCGTCTGCATGATCAAATAGATACAGTATCGTCGCCAACGACGCGGGCAGCAGCATGCCGGAGGACACAAGAAAGCGCACATTGCTGCCAAGCTGAACGGAGAAGGATAACCCGCAGCCAAGCCAGTACAGCAGCATGGTTCCGTCGTCCTTCCTTCGATCGGTCAGAAAGAACAGCCCTGGCGCGACCAGTGCAAAGCCCATGGCGAACAGGTTGAAGCGGTGGACGCCATCCCAGTCGTAAAACATCGCAATGCCGACGACGGAAAGCAGCAGCAGCACAGCTCCAATCGCGCCCGCCCGATGGAGCAACCGTCGAACGGTTGCCTTCCGGCTCCGCGCATATACGATGCCCAGAAATAGCAGCGCGGCGGCGCCATAACTCGCAGGTGAGAAGACCACCCGAATCGTGTTGAAGTATTGCCCCGTCACTTCCAGCAAGCTCGGCGACTGGTGATCCGGATCGCCCAGCATGTTGCGTACGCCCGTTAAAAGCTGCGAAACCGTCGCCCTCGAAAGCAGGAAGAGCACCAGCGCCAGCGCAACCGCAGCCGCCCCGGCAAAGAACGTGAGCATGCCAAGCGCGTTTCGTCTGCGCTCGTTCTTATCCCGCAGGCGAACCAACCAGTAGACGAGACAGACCGGAACGACGAGCAGCACATAGGGAAACGCGACAATTGCCAACGCAAAGCTTGCGCCTCCAAGCGTCGCAAACACGAATCCCCGCGAGGTCCGGTTGAAAAAAGCGATGCACATCAGCCCGGAGAGCACGGTATAGAGCTGCGTCATGCTGTCGTAAAAGTAACTATTGATCGAAAAATGCGAGTACGCGAGCAGCAGCGCCGCCACGAGCAACGCGGGAATGCGTCCACTCTTACGCTTAAGCACGAAGAACGCAACCAGGCTGACGCAGAGCTGAAGCGAAACGTAAAAATACCGTAAAAACAGCACCATTCCGTCCGTGCTGCCACCGTTGAGCACCAAATACCCCTTGAGCACCGGGGCGGCAAGCATCGCCGAAAACTGGTGTACCTCCCAAGTGTCCACCAACGGGCGGTCACCCTGAATCAAGCGATAGCCGATTTCCGAGTAATACTGTTCGTCCGTCCAGTCGTATCCAAACGGAACGCGCCAAAGAAGCAGCGCAAACAAAAGAACCAGCGTCAGCACGCATAACAGCGTCTTGACGTTGGCTCTTCGGTTGTTCGTCGATTCCATTTCCATACGCAGATGATACCATTAATTCCGGTACGCTTCAAGAGCGCGAATCCGTCTCTGCGCAGGTACTCTCAGCGCGCCTTTTCGTTGAGAATCAGCATGATGACTTCGAGGTCCTCCTCGCTGGGGTTGCGAAGCGCATGGGTACCGCCGCTTACGCAGAGGTGCATGTCCCCCGCATGCAGCGTTGCAACCGTACCGTTGTCGGTCACCTCCGCCGTGCCGGTGAGAATGTAGTAAACCTCAAACTCGCCGTCGTGCCGGTGCTCGCCAATGGATGCACCCGCCGGAATGACGGTCTTGGAAAACAGCGATCCCGCGCCAAAGGATTCCTCTTTCTTCAAAAAGTCGTGAAAATAGAGTTTCCCAACGCCGCCGCGAACCTCTTCCCGCTCGCGAACCGTAAGTTCTGCCGATCGTTTGATCATAATGTGATGCTCCTGTTTCTATAGATTTTTATAATATTGTTGATTAAAATCTAAACTCGTATTGTTATAGATTTCCTTCGTAAACATAGGGCAGGTACTCCCGCGCGACGCGTGCGAACCGAAAAATCGTCTCCGGCTCGGTGGGCAAAGCACCGAGCATGTGATAACGCGGAAAGAAACGCGACAGATGCAGCACAATCTCCTTGGATTCTCCCGCCAGCCACTCTGCCTCACGGCGCAGCATCGCCTCGTCGTCGTTCAACCCGGGCACAATCAGCGTCGTCACCTCAACGTGAATCCGCTCCGCCGCAATCGAGATCGCCTCCTGCACCGTGTCCAGATCTCCGCCAAGCTGACGGTACCCTTCGCGGGAGAACACCTTGAGGTCGATGTTCGTCGCGTCCACATAGGGCAAAAGTCGCGTCCATGGGTCGCTGTTGATCATTCCGTTTGTGACGAGCACCACCCGTAGATCGCGCTTTTTTGCGAGCTTTGCGCAGTCCAGCACATATTCGTAGCCAATCAACGGCTCGTTGTAGGTAAATGCAAGGCCGATGTTTCCATCCTTGCGCAGCGCCTCCGCACGCGAAACCAACTCGTCCGGCTGGATTTCCTTCCACTCGACGTATTCCGCGCGCGCCATCGAAATTTCGCTGTTCTGGCAAAAGGCGCAGTTCATGTTGCAGCCGTAGCTGCCGACGGAGAGAATCCGGCTGCCCGGGTAAAAACGCCGGAGCGGTTTCTTCTCAATCGGGTCGAGCGCCATGGACGTTACCCGCGCGTAGTTTTCGCAGACGACAACGCCGTTCCGGTTTGTCCGCGCGCGGCAAAAGCCCAGCTTGCCCTCCTCAATTTCGCACTTCCTCGGGCAGATGTCGCAGGTTGCCTTTCCCATTTACTCACCGCCTCAAGCCGTTCGTTTGAATGCATCCTCCGCTA
>DAIRTE010000178.1:0-5690 GCA_036804025.1 Clostridia bacterium
TAAAATCCTGAAAGACGAAACCGAGGTGCTTTCTGCGAAACTCCGAAAGCTCGCGATCCGGAATTGCACCGAAGCTCGCGCCGTCGAGCAGCACGTCCCCCGTGGTCGGCTTATCCAGCGAAGCAAGAATGTTGAGCAGCGTCGTTTTGCCGCTGCCGCTCGCGCCCATGATGGCGACAAACTCGCCCTCGATGACCTCGAAGCTGACGTTTTTCAGCGCGACGCACTGGCGCATGCCGAGTTTTGTGTTATAGACCTTTCCCAGTCCCTTGACCTGTAGAAGCGACATGGAATTCCCTCCGTTTTTTTGCTTGATGCCGCTATTTTACGAAAAGCGGAGACCGCCTGCCATCGAATGGCCTTACGATCTCCGGCGCAAATCTTACCAATTTGTCACATATGCTCAAACTCGTCGTAGGCGGGAAACCGCAGCGACACGCGCGTTCCCTTGCCCACCTCGGAGGTAACCGAGATCGAAATCCCCAGCCCGTCCGCCGCGCGCTTGACCAGGTAGAGGCCGATTCCGCTTGCGCGGGTGTCCATTCGCCCGTTGTAGCCCGTGTACCCTTTTTCGAAGATGCGCGGCAGGTCCTCCTTGCGGATGCCGATTCCCGTGTCCTCAACGACGAGCGCGGCGCCTTCCATATAGATTCGAACACCGCCGGTTCGCGTGTATTTCACGCTGTTGGAGAGCAGTTGCCCCAGAATGAACCCCAGCCACATGGCGTCACTCGGAATGTCCTGCGCGAGCGGTTCAATCTGAATCGAGAGCCGGTTGTAGACGAACAGCAGCGAATACTTTTTCACCGCCGCGCGGGCAATCTCGTTGAGGTCGCAGCGCTCGACGACCAGATCGCTCGCGATGTCGCCGAGCTTCACGAACTTGAGCGCGAGGTCGGCGTATTGATCCACCTTAAAGAGCTCCTGCTTGAGCAGGCGGGCGCTTTCGTCGTCCTTTGTGTCGAGCAGCAGTCGCATGGCGGAGATCGGCGTCTTGATCTGGTGCACCCAGAGCGTGTAATACTCCTTCTGCTCCTCCAGTTGACTCAGGTTCTCCGTGCGAAGCCGCTCGTTCTCCTGCGACAAAGCGCGAATCAGCGTCTCGTAGTCCGCGCATAAGCCGTCCAGCGCGTCCGGCAGTTCGCGGGGCAATAGTTCCGTCCGCTCGTGAATCAGCGCCAGCTGGCGTCGTTTCCGGCGGTATCGCACGCCGTCCGCCAGCAGAACGCAGGCGAACACGAAGCTGATGAGGATCGTTTCGTATCGAACGTAGACAAAATCCTGCTGGGCAAGGTAGCCAAGCAGGCGAATGATCCCAATCGAAAGCAGATAGAGCCATACAACGGACTGGCGCGACTTGAGATAATCCAGCAGTTTACGCATATGTCGTCCGCCTCCCCTTCGTTGTAATTTGACGCGGCAACTTCCTACGCGTCAATCGAATATCCCTGCCCCTTGTGCGTTTTCACACATTCGGCCAGCCCCGCGTCCGCCAGCGTCTTTCGCAGGCGATTGACGTTGACCGTCAGCGTGTTGTCGTCCACAAACTCGTCGCTGTCCCAGAGGCGAAGCATCAGCTCTTCACGGCTGACGATGCTCCCCCGGCGCTCCAGCAGCGCGGTTAAAATTCGGCTTTCATTTTTGGTCAGTTCGCAGCGCGCGCCGCCCGCGAGTAGGCACGAAGCGCCCGCGTCGAACTCCGCGCCGCAGAAGCGCGCCCTTGCCGACGCCTCGTAGTCGTAGGCGCGGCGGAGCACCGCCTGCACCTTGGCGATGAGCAGCTCCGGATCGACGGGCTTGGCAATGTAGTCGTCCCCGCCCATGTTGACCGCCATGACCACGTCCGCCGTATCCGCACGCGAGGAAAGAAATACGATCGGCGCCTTGGAGCCGCGGCGAATCCGCTCGCACCAGTAGTAACCATTGTAATAGGGCAGCGAAATGTCCATGATGACGAGCTGCGGATCGAGCCGGGTAAACTCCTCGTCAATTCGCGCAAAATCCTGCGCAATCACCGCGTCAAATCCCCAGCTGTTCAGACTCTTTGCCACTTCGCTGGCAATGATCTCGTCGTCCTCGACAATCAGGATTCGATACATGCCGTATCTCCCTTTCTGTTGTTCCGGTGTATGAAACATATAATACACATAAGCGCGTAATCTGGCAAGCGCATCGACAATTGTACCCAGAAAATCTCCATTTTTGTGAAGATTTCCGCGAAACAGTCCCGCTTTCCTGATTCAAACGCCTGCGCAAATCGAATAGAGGCGAGGAAACGCGCTTTTTTGGTATTTATAATATTTTTCATGCATACTCTTTGAATTTTGATATATAATTGGAAACGAAAGCGCCGTTTAATCGATGTTCCAGCACTGAATAAATATACTATATATTTGTTCGTGTCGAATTGACAGGCAGCCTCCGCAGAGACTAGGATACCATTAGCGAATCGTTCGCAAACAAAAACAGGAGGCTACCCGATGAAGCTCTTTATAATCAATCCCGGCGCAACCTCCACCAAAGTCGCCGTCTTTGAAAACGAAACGGAGATTTACTCCGAGAAAATTGCACACTCGCAGGAGGAACTCTCCGGTTTTTCCTCCATTCTCGAACAGCTCCCGATGCGGGAAACGCTCGTTCGCGGCGCGCTGCAACGCGCGGGACTGACCCCCTCCGACCTCGACGCGGTCTGCAGCCGCGGAGGGTTGCTAAAGCACATTGAGTCCGGCACCTACGAAATCACCGACGCGGTGATTCAAGACGTGTATCACCCTCCCTATGGCGAGCACGCTTCCTCCCTTGGCTCCGTCATTGCGCGTTCCATCGCGAACGAAGCGGGCATTCCCGCATACATCGTCGACCCGCCGTCCGTGGACGAACTCGCGCCGATTGCGCGCATCTCCGGCTTTAAGGGCATGGAGCGCGAGAGCTTCTTTCACGCGCTCAACCAAAAGGCGGTTGCGCGAAAGGTTGCCGAACGGCTCGGCAAAACCTATGAGGACATCAACCTGATCGTGACGCATATGGGCGGCGGCGTCTCGACCGCGGCGCACCAAAGGGGCCGCGCCATCGATGTGTTCAACGTTCGCGACGAAGGCGGTTTCTCGCTCGACCGCGGCGGTTCGCTGCCGGTCAGCGCGCTGGTGAACTACTGCTTCTCCGGCCCGACGCGGCAGGAGATTAAACATACGCTCTCGTTTGAAAGCGGCGTTTGCTCCTATCTCGGCACGCACGATTTTCGCGACGTCGAGGATCGCATGCTCGTGGGGGAAGAAGAGGCGAAGTGCATCTTCCGCGCCATGGCGTATCAGCTCGCCAAGGACATCGGCTCCATGGCGGCGGTGCTGCATTTTGACGTGGACGCCATCGTGCTCACGGGCGGCATTGCGCACTCCAAACTCTTCTGCGACGAGATTTCCCAGTATGTGGAAAAGATCGCCCCGATTCTGCGCTTCCCCGGCGAGCTCGAGATGGTCGCGCTCGCGCAGGGCGCGCTCCGCGCGCTGAACGGCGGGCCGCTGAAGGTCTATCCCGGTAAATAAATCACTTCGTTTGAATTGGATCAAAATAAAGGAGAACCCCACGCATGAACCATACCTTGAATGAATTCGTCGAGCGGGCGAGAGGGCTGAACCTCCGCGTCGCGGTTGCCAGCGCGCACGACGAGGATGTGCTCCAGTCCGTCATTGCGGCGCGCGAGCAGGGCATCTGCACCGCGCTGCTCTTTGGCAAGGCTGCCCGCATTCGCGAAATCCTCGCCGCCCTCGGCTCGGACGAAACCGGCTTTACCATCGTCGAACCGGAGGACGGCAGCGACGAAGCCTGTGCGCGCGCGGCGGTGGCCGCCGTCGCAAACGACGAGGCGGACTACCTCATGAAGGGGATTCTCAACACGACAATCTTCCTGCGCGCGGTGGTGCACTCCGAGCTCATGCGCGGCGCGCTGCTCTCGCACGTGATGCTCTTTGAGTTCCCAACGTATCACAAGCTGCTCTTTATCACGGACGGGGCGATGAACCCCGCACCGGATTTCGAAAAAAAGCGCGTGATTCTCGAAAATGCCGCTCGACTTTTATATATGATCGGGTATAATACCATAAACGCAGCGTGTCTGAGCGGCAGCGAAGTGGTCAGCGAAAAGATTCCCTCGACCACGGACGCAAAGGCCCTCGCCGAACTGGACTGGTCCAGCTACCACATGACGGTGTTTGGCCCGGTCGCACTCGACCTCGCCATCAGCCCCGCCGCCTGCGCACATAAGAAATACTCAGCTCCCGGCGCGGGTGACGCAGATCTACTGTTGATGCCGAATTACGAAACGGGCAACTGCTTCGGCAAGTCGCTCGTCTACTTTGCCAAGGCCCGCTCGGCGGGACTTGTGATGGGCGCGCGCTGCCCAATTGTCCTCGTGTCCCGCGCGGACCCGGCGGACGCAAAACTGACTTCTCTCGCGCTCGGCGCGATTGCGGTAGATGGAGGCAAGCAGGCATGAAGGACCCGAACCGAGTGTTGCTAACCGGCAACGAGGCCATTGCGCGCGGCGCATACGAAGCGGGCGTAACCGTCTGCTCCGCCTATCCCGGAACCCCAAGCACCGAAATCTTTGAAAACCTCGCGCAGTACAAGGACGTGCTCTACGCCGAATGGGCGCCGAACGAAAAGGTCGCCGCCGAGGTTGCCTACGGCGCGTGCATCGCAAATTCCCGTTCGCTGACCGCGATGAAGCACGTTGGTCTCAACGTTGCCGCCGACCTCATCTTTACCGCCGCGTACAACGGCGTTGGCGCGGGGTTCGTGCTCGTCAGCGCGGACGATCCGGACATGCACTCCTCGCAAAACGAGCAGGACAACCGCCGTTATGCGCAGTTTGCCAAGATTCCGCTCATTGAACCGTCCGACTCGCAGGAATGCAAGGACTTCATGAAGGAAGCCTACGCCATCTCCGAGCGGTTTGAAATTCCCGTGCTGTTTCGCGTGACCACGCGCATCAGCCACAGCAAGAGCCTCGTTTCGCTCGGCGAACGCGAGGAGCAGACGCCCGCACGGTATGTGCGCAACATTCCGAAATACAACTGCGCGCCGGGGTTTGCGCGCCAGCATCACCCCCTGCTCGAAGAAAAGCTCAAGCAGCTCGAAGCATATGCCAACACCAGCCCGCTGAACACCATGGAGCTCAACGGCTCCAAGGTCGGTGTCATCTCCGCCTCCGTGGCCTACCAGTACGCCAAAGAGGTGTTCCCGGCGGATACGTCGTTCCTCAAGCTTGGCTTTAGCTGGCCGCTGCCGATGGACTTGATTCGCGACTTCGCCTCGAAGGTGGAGAAGCTCTATATTGTAGAAGAGCTCGAACCGTTCATGGAGGAGCAAATCAAAGCCGCGGGCATCGCCTGCATCGGCAAGAGCGCGATTCCGAACCTGTTTGAGCTCAACCCGGAGGTCGTTCGCCACGGCGTGTTCGGCGAGGAGTCGGAGACCGCACAGCTCGACGTCAAGATGGTCGCTCGCCCGCCCGCCCTCTGCCCGGGCTGCCCGCATCGCGGATTCTTCTACGTGCTGAGCAAGCAAAAGCATTATGTCATCTCGGGCGACATTGGCTGCTATACGCTTGGGTTCGCCGCGCCGCTTTCGGCAATGGACACCTGCGCCGATATGGGCGGCGGCTTTACGCTGGGCATGGGCATGGCAAAGGC
>DAIRTE010000179.1:0-5681 GCA_036804025.1 Clostridia bacterium
ATGTTCGGCGGCATGATGCCGCGCGGCACCGGCAAGCTCACGCTGAGCAAGCTGAACATGGCCGGCATGGGCACCGCGATGATGAAGATGGTCATGAAGCAGAAGAACGTGGACTCCCTCGAAACCCTGATCCAGAAGGCCATGAAGGCGGGCGTCAAGATCGTTGCCTGCACGATGAGCATGGACATCATGGGCATCAAGGAAGAGGAGCTCATCGACGGAGTCGAGCTCGGCGGCGTCGGTGCTTACCTCGGCGACGCGGAAGAGAGCAACGTCAACCTGTTTATCTAAGTAACACAACGCACCAAGGGCGCGCCGGAAACGGCGCGCTCTTTTCTTTCGTTCGGTACAGTTCTAGGCTCCCTCTGCCGAGGGAGCTGTCGCCGAAGGCGACTGAGGGAGAGAGTTATTTCGTTCAAAGAGGGAGCTGTCGCCGAAGGCGACTGAGGGAGAGAAAAGGTTCGAT
Source organism: Clostridia bacterium (assembly GCA_036804025.1). Taxonomy (GTDB): domain Bacteria; phylum Bacillota; class Clostridia; order Christensenellales; family CAG-138; genus UBA7703. The sequence continues at coordinate 467 of DAIRTE010000179.1, forward strand.
GGAGTCGCTCCCTCCGGCGCTGCGCGCCACCTCCCTCATCCGAGGGAGGCAAGGGGGTAGCCTCGGTTGAAAGAGAGAAAAGAAGAATTGTGCTCAACCGAGATAATTTGTATAATAGTGCTGTAAAACCGATCAAATATGGGGAGGAAATCGCGCATGAAACAGGAGTTGCTACAGGAAATTGAGTCCCAACTTACCGCAATCGGCGTAAAACCCGTGCGCAGCGACAAAACCGACCTCAGCGTAGACGAAGAACTGCTCGACGCGAGCTTTTCCACCGGAAAGAAGAAACTCCATTACGAAGCTATGATTCTGTTGGACGAGGCGGACAAGATCATCAAGATGTACGAAAAGACAACCGAGATCAGCGCGGGCGTTTCTTTTGGCATGAGCGGCGAATCGTCGTTTCAAAGCGGAAGCACGCTGTTTCGCAAGGTGAAGAGCGTTCAGTACGGGCCGGAGGGCAAGGTGTTTGAATACAACTTCGATCTCGGCGCGATTCCGAAGGCGGTCAAGACCGCGGCGCAGGCGGCGGGTTGGAAGTTTAAGACCGTGATCATCAAAAAGAATGCGATGCGCTAAGCGGGCAGATTGCCCTGTTACGGCGCGACAAGTCGTGTTATAATCTCTACAATATAATTATGGAGGACGCAACATGGCAGACGTCGTTTGGAAAGATCGCAAACGCATCATCTTTGGCTTGCCCTGGACGTTTACGCGCTACTCGCTGACGCAGGAAAAGCTGGTCATCGATACAGGATTCATCAGCCGCAAGGAGGACGAAATCCGCCTGTACCGCATACTGGACATTTCGCTGCTCCGTCCGCTGAGCCAGCGCATCTGGGGACTCGGTTCGATTCGCCTGAACACGGCGGACAAGACCTCCCCGGAGGTCGAGATCCGGCGCATCAAGAACGCGAAACAGGTCAAGGAGATGCTCTCGGACATGGTCGAGCGCGAACGCGACGAAAAGCGGATTGCCGCACGCGAATTCATGGGCGGCATGGACGACGACGTGGATCATATCAACTGAGCAATTGACACAATGGAGCGGGTGAACGCAATGCGCGTTTGCCCGTTTTTCATGTGGAGCGAAGCAATGCAGTAAAAGAAAAATGTGCAACAGTTGTCTAGATTTGAACAGATTACTATTTAACAATTGATTTGCGGACGTCCTCTGCTATAATGGAATAAATATACACTTAGAATGTATTTGCAGGATGAAAGGGAGAATCGGGATGGAATTTAACGCAAACAGTGGATTCATGTACGTAATCGTAGCAATCGTGATTACGTACGTCGTATTGCAGTCCGTTGTGTTTCTGGCAAAAGCCTGGAAGCGCGGAAAGCAGCTCGGCATGGACAAGCAGGTGCTCAAAAAGGCGGTCGGTTCGTCGGCCATCTTTTCCATTGCGCCCGCCGTTGCCATTTTGCTCGGCGTTATTGCGCTGAGCAAGGCGCTCGGTTTTCCGCTGCCCTGGCTGCGGCTCACCGTCATCGGCTCGCTGACCTACGAAACGACCGCCGCCGCGGCTGCCGCGAGCGCGGTTGGCGCGACGTTGTCCCAGCCGATTACGGACCCAAAGATTTTTACGACCATCGCCTGGGTCATGACGCTGGGCATTGTGCCGGGGCTCGTGCTCGTGCCCGTGCTCGGCAAGCGCATTGAAAACGGCGTCAGCAAAATTCAGTCGAAGGATTCCAGATGGGGTGAAATCTTTCTTTCCGGACTGTTTCTCGGCATGATCTCCGCGTTTCTCGGCGTCGTGTTCGCGCATGTGCGCGAGGGGCTGACGGGCTGGATTCCGGTCTTCGTGATGCTTTCGAGCGCGCTGTTGATGCTGATTTGCGGATTGATTCGCAAGGTTTTCAAGGCGAAATGGATCGAGGAGTACGCGCTGCCGATCAGCTTATTAGGCGGCATGGCGCTGTCAATTCCGATTACGACGCTCGTGCAGTCCATTGTAGGGTAAGGGAGGGAAACGCATATGAAACAAGAACGCAGTTATCGCGACAGCGTACACTTTATGGGGCGGTTCTGGATTCTCGGCGCGCTGGCCATGCTCGTTGCCGTTCCGGTCGCCATCTGTATCTACTACAGCGCGTGGCCGCCGATTGGCGGCGTGCTGAAGGGCTTTTTGAGCGTTGCGCCGATCTTCTGGACGGTTGGCGTCATTGAGGTATTCACCTATGTGCCGATGCTTGGCACGGGCGGATCGTATCTCGGCTTCGTAACGGGTAACCTCTCGAACCTGAAGGTACCCTGCGCGCTGAACGCCATGGATCGCGCGAATGTGAAAGCCTGCACGGACGAGGGCGAAGTGATTTCGACCATCGCGATTGCGACGAGCTCGCTGGTGACCACCGTGATCATTGCCGCGGGCGTGCTGCTGCTCTCACAGATTGAGCCGTTTCTGGAAAGCCCGGTCATGCAGCCCGCGTTTGACAACATTCTGCCCGCGCTCTTCGGCGCGCTTGGCGTGGTGTTTGTCTCCAAGAACTGGAAGATCGCGATTACGCCGCTGATCTTTATGATCGTGCTGTTCCTGTTCGTTCCATCGCTGGCGGGCAGCGTTGGCATTCTGGTGCCGGTCGGTGCGCTGATTGCCATTGGCGTTGCCAGAATACTTTACAAAAAGAACGTTCTGTAACCCTGTTTTGCTGAAGACGGTTCTTCGGCAAAGCATAGGCGTAGTATACTGATTAAGAAATAATACTGTGCTTCCCGATTTCGGAAGCGGAGATGGGAGGAAAGCATATGACCTACTTCTGGCTGGGGCTTCTCATACTGGTCGTCGCGTTTCTCGCGGTGATTCTGATTCGCGCGCTGCGGTTCAAGCCCCGCGCGACGCAGGCCGTCGCCGTCGAAGAGGCGGCGGTGGACGGGCAGAAGGCGATTGACGATCTCGCCGAGATGATCCGCTGCAAAACGGTATCGTACTACGACGACGAGAAGATTGACCAAGCGGAGTTTCAGAAATTCCGTGCGCTGCTCAAAAAACTCTACCCAACGGTGTTCCACAAAGCCTCATATGAAGAGATTGGCCCAAGCGGCATTCTCTTTACACTCAAGGGCAAGAGCGCGGAGCAGCCCGCCGTGTTCATGGCGCATTACGACGTGGTACCCGTCAACGAGGAGGGCTGGTCAAAGCCCGCATTTGAGGGGATCATTGAGGATGGCGTTCTATGGGGGCGCGGCACGCTGGATACGAAATGCACGCTGCTTGGCGTACTGGAGGCGGCGGAGCATCTGCTGCAAAAGGGCTTTGTTCCGGAGCACGACATGTACTTCGCGTTTGCGGGGGACGAGGAGGTTGCGGGCAAATCCCAGCCGGTCATCGTTGAAACCCTGCGCGCGCGCGGCGTCGTTCCGGCCATCGTTGTGGACGAGGGCGGCGCGGTTGTGGACGGCATCTTCCCCGGCGTTTCGCAGTCCTGCGCGCTGATCGGCATTGCGGAAAAAGGGCTCATGGACGCGCAGTTCGTGATTGAAGGAGCGGGCGGGCATGCATCTGCGCCGCCGCCGCATACGGGACTCGGCCGCCTTGCGCGCGCCGTCACCCAAATTGAGAACAAACCCTTCCCGCGCAAGTTGACCAAGCCCGTCGCCGAGATGTTCGATACGCTCGGTCGGCGCTCGAGCTTTCTGTATCGCGTGATCTTTTCGAACCTCTGGTGCTTCCTACCGCTACTGGACGCGCTCTGCAAAAAGACCGGCGGCGAGCTCAACGCCATGATGCGCACCACCTGCGCGTTCACGATGGCCGAGGGCAGCAAGGCGAGCAACGTGCTCCCGCCGCGCGCGCGCATGGTTGCCAATCTCCGCGTGATCAACGGCAGCACCTGCGAGGAGACGCTCGCGGCGCTCAAAGATCGGCTGGACGACAAGGGCATTCAGGCGAGCATCGTGCAGGGCATGGACCCGAGCCGCGTTTCCGAAACGAAGGGCTACGGCTGGGACAAGCTCACGAGCGCGATTGCGCAGACCTGGCCGGAGGCGCTGATTTCGCCTTACCTGATGGTCGCCTGCTCGGACTCGCGCCACTACTGCGCGATTTCGGACTATGTCTACCGTTTCTCGGCGATGGAGCTAAGCAAGCAGGAGCGCGGCTGCATCCACGGGCACGACGAGCGCATTCCGGTGGACAAGATCGTCACCACGGTGCAGTTTTACGTGCGCCTGATGCGGAGCCTATAAGAACAAGCGAGCCAAGAGGGGCGGAGCGCGAAAGCGTCCGCTCCTTTTTTATGATAAAGAGGAGGCTATATAGAAAGGACTGTAATTTACAGGAGAGAAACGCTTGACAAACACTAGTAAAGTGCTAGTATATAAGCAATCACTTATATAAAGGAATGCTTATGGAAGAATTGGTGATAGCTCCGCTCTGCTGCGAGAACCATATCGACCCGCAACATGAAGCAAAAGCGCGCGCCCGCATGCCAAGCGAGGCGGAGGCGGCGGATGTTGCGGCGGTCTTTGCGCATCTTTCGGACAGCACGCGGGTAAAGCTGTTGTCCATGCTGGCGGCAAGCGACCTCTGCGTCTGCGAAATGGCGGACCTGCTGGGCATGAGCCAGCCGGCGGTTTCGCACCATCTGCGCATTCTGCGGCAGTGCGACGTGGTCGGCTTCCGCAAAACGGGGCAGCGCGCCGTATATTATTTGAATGAAAATGAAATTGGCGATACGATCCGCAGGCTGCTGCAGGTCGTCATCCAGAGAGAGGAACCGAACCATGCGTAGAACCATCCTTGGCCCAAGCGAAAAATGCAAGTATTGCGGATTGGACGCGGAGCACTGCGTCTGCGGTAAAAATCCCGCGCGTACCATTCAAACCGCGAAACCCGAACCCGACCCGGACTCCTGCGCGGAGGGGAGCGTCTGCTCCGTGGCGAACCGAATCGAGCGGCACGAAACCGCTACCTGCGAGCATTGCAGTCACGACGGCGACCACGACGAGGAGCACGAAGGCGGCGCGGAGGAAGCGGGCAAGTTTATTGCTATCGGCGTTGCTGCCGCGCTGCTGATTGGCAGTCTCTTTCTCACCGGCTGGGTACAGATTGCGCTGCGCATTGCGGCGTACCTGCTTTCCGGGTACGAAGTGCTGTTCCGCGCGGGGACGGGGCTGCTCAAGAAGCGGTTCTTTGACGAGAACGTACTCATGAGCGTCGCCACCATCGGCGCGATTGTGCTGGGGGACTATGCGGAGGCCGCC
>DAIRTE010000180.1:0-5675 GCA_036804025.1 Clostridia bacterium
CGCGGTTCTGCGCGCGGTAGGTGTCCGGCGTGAGGCGCTTGATGTAGCCGAAGTGCGTCATCGTGACGGCCATGTCCTCTTCCTGAATGACGTCGTCGAGGTCGATGTCGTCAATCATCTGCGTAATCTCGGTGCGGCGCTTGTCGTTGTGCCGATCCTTGACCGCGAGCGCTTCTTCCTTGATGATGGCTAGGAGCTTGCCTTCGTCGTCCAGAATGCTCTGCAGGTAGCTCACGCGCTCGCGCAGCATCCGGTCTTCGTCCATGATCTTGTCGCGCTCGAGGCCGGTCAGTCGCTGGAGGCGCATGTCCAGAATCGCCTGCGCCTGCCGTTCGGACAGCCCGAATCGGTCGATAAGCTTTTGCCGCGCTTCGTTGGGGTTCGCGCTCTTTTTTATGAGGTCTACGATCTCGTCAATGTTGTCCAGCGCGATGATGAGGCCTTCCAGAATGTGGAGGCGTTCCTTCGCACGGTTGAGATCGTAGGTTGTGCGGCGGGTGACGACGTTTTTCTGGTGTTCCAGATAGTAGTAGAGCACGTCCCGCAGCGGAAGCACCTTCGGTTCGCCGTCCACGAGCATCAGCATGATCACGCCGAACGTCGCCTGCAAATCCGTGTGCTTATAGAGCTGGTTGAGAATCACGCTGCCGTTGACGTCCTTCTTGAGCTCGATGACGATGCGCATGCCCGTGCGGTCGGTTTCGTCGCGCAGATCGCTGATGCCTTCCACGCGCTTTTCGTGGACGAGCTCGGCAATGCGCTCAACAAGGCGCGCCTTGTTCACCTGATACGGAATCTCCGTAATGATGATTCGGCTCTTGCCCGCGCCGTAGGCCTCGATTTCCGCCCGCGCGCGAACGACAATGCGGCCGCGGCCTGTACGGTAGGCGCTCGCGATGCCGGATAAGCCCATGATGATGCCGCCGGTCGGAAAATCCGGGCCGGGCAGGTATTGCATCAGCCCGTCGCTGTCGATCTCCGGGTCGTCAATCAGCGCGCAGAGCGCGTCAATCGTTTCGCCGAGGTTGTGCGGGGGGATGTTCGTCGCCATGCCGACGGCGATGCCGCCGGAACCGTTGACGAGAATATTCGGGTAGCGGCTCGGCAGCACGGTTGGCTGCATGAGCGTTTCGTCGAAGTTTGGCATAAAGTCGACGGTATCCTTCTCGATATCCGCCATCATTTCGCTCGCCATCTTCGAAAGACGCGCTTCCGTATAACGCATGGCCGCCGCGCCGTCGCCATCCACGCTGCCAAAGTTGCCGTGGCCTTCCACGAGCATATAGCGCGTCGAGAAATCCTGCGCGAGGCGCACCATCGCGTCGTAGACGGAGGAGTCGCCATGCGGGTGGTATTTACCCAAGCAGTCGCCGACGATACGCGCGCTCTTGCGAAACGGCTTGTCCGGCTGTAAGCCCAGTTCGTCCATCGAATAGAGAATGCGGCGGTGGACGGGCTTTAAGCCGTCCCGAACGTCCGGCAGCGCGCGGTTGATGATAACCGCCATCGCATACGAAATGAAGCTCTTCTTCATTTCGTTTTCGAGCTTAATCGGCACAATCCGGTTCGTGGTGATCGTTGGAACCGGCGTCAACGTGGTGTTGTCTTTTTCTTCCATACTCTTACTCTCTATCTGTCCTTGCTCTCGTTACACGTCGAGGTCGACGACGAGTTTGCTGTTTTGCTCAATGAACTCGCGGCGCGGTTCCACCTTGTCGCCCATGAGCAGGGTAAAGAGCTCGTCCGCCTCAATTGCGTCCTCCACCGTTACCTTGAGCATGATTCGCTGATCGGGGTCCATGGTCGTTTCCCAGAGCTGCTCGGGGTTCATTTCGCCGAGGCCTTTGTAGCGCTGGATCGTCGGCTTGGGCTCGCGGCCAATCTCGTTGAGCGTTGCTTCCAGCTCTTCGTCCGAGTAGACATATTTGAGGTAGTTGCCGCGCTTAATCTGATAAAGCGGCGGCTGAGCGATGTAGACGTAGCCGTTGTCAATCAGCGGGCGCATATGCCGGTAGAAGAACGTCAGCATCAGGATTCGAATGTGGCTTCCATCCACGTCCGCATCCGTCATGCAGATGATCTTGTGATAGCGAAGCTTGGTCTCGTCAAAATCGTCGTCCATGCCCGCGCCAAAGGCGGTGATCATGGCCTTGATTTCGGTGTTGGCGAGAATCTTGTCCAGACGCGTCTTTTCGACGTTCAGAATCTTGCCGCGCAGCGGAAGGATCGCCTGAAACACGCGGTTACGCCCCATCTTCGCGCTGCCGCCTGCGCTGTCGCCCTCGACTATAAAGATTTCGCATTTGCTCGCGTCCTTCTCCTGGCAGTCCGCCAGCTTGCCGGGGAGCGAGGTGGAATCCAGCGCGCTTTTCCGCCGCGTGAGTTCGCGGGCTTTGCGCGCCGCGTCGCGCGCGCGGGAAGCGGTGATGCACTTCTCGATGATCAGCTTGCTAAACGCCGGATTCTCTTCTAAGAACCGCGTCAGTCCGTCGGCCACCGCGCCGTCGACCAGCGGGCGGATGTCCGCGTTGCCGAGCTTGGTCTTCGTCTGCCCCTCGAACTGCGGCTCCATGAGCTTGACGGAGACGATGGCGGTCAGGCCTTCGCGAATGTCCTCGCCGGAGAGCGCGGCGTCGTTTTCCTTGAGGATTTTATACTTCTTCGCGTAGTCGTTGATCACGCGGGTCAGCGCGGACTTAAACCCGACGAGATGCGAGCCACCCTCGATCGTGTTGATGTTGTTGGCGAACGTAAAGATGTTTTCGTTGTAGCCGTCGTTGTACTGCATGGCGATTTCGACGGAACCCGTCTCCGCGCCGTCCTCGAGCCGTTTCGCGCAGAAATAGATCGGCTCCGGATGCAGCACCTCTTTGTTTTTGTTGAGGTATTTCACGAACGAAACAATGCCGCCCTCGTAGCAAAAGGTCTTCACATGCGCGGGGGTCTCCCGCTCGTCCGTAATTGTAATGCGCACGCCCGCGTTGAGGAAAGCCATCTCGCGGAAGCGGCTGCTCATCGTATCGAAATTGAAGTTGACCTCGTCGAAGATCGTGTGATCCGGCAAGAACGAGATGATCGTGCCGGTGTCCGATTCTTCAATGTCCTGCGCAATGTGCACCTCATTGATCGGTTCGCCGCGGATGAACTCCTGCACGTAGGCGTGCCCGTCGCGGTGGATTTCCGCGCGGAGCGTTTCGGAAAGCGCGTTGACGCAGCTCACGCCGACGCCGTGGAGACCACCGGAGACCTTGTAGCCCCCGCCGCCGAACTTTCCGCCCGCGTGGAGCATCGTCAGCGCCACGGTGAGCGCGTTCTTGCCCGTTTTCTCGTGCAGGCCGACCGGAATGCCGCGGCCGTTGTCCACAACGGTTACGGAATTGTCCGGGCGGATAAAGATTTCCACGTGCGTGCAGTAGCCCGCCAGCGCTTCGTCAATCGAGTTGTCGACCACCTCGGAGACGAGGTGATGCAAGCCGCGCGTATCCGTCGAGCCAATGTACATGCCCGGGCGGCGGCGCACGGCCTCCAGCCCTTCGAGCACCTGTATCTGTGACGCGTCGTATGTTTGCTTGTTGGGGTTCTCCATGTTGTGTTTCCTCTCTGTCGGTGGTTCCGCTTCAGCCCGCGGAGGTTTCCGCAAGCGTATGGTCTTGTATTCTTATTGCTCCGCTTCGGAGATCGTCAGCACCGCGACCTCGTTGAGGTACTCGCGGTTGATCTCGCTTCTCCAGCGCTTTTCCAGCGTGCTGGAGGCGATGTGCGAGGCAAAGATCTTTTCCTTGCCGCGCTCGCGCAGAACGACGTAGGACTTCGTTTTGCCCGCGCAGGGGGTCAGGCGGCGCTCCTTCTTCGCGCGGTCGATGTACGCCTTGGTCGGCGGGGTGATGCACGCCTCGTTGATGATGAAGAGAATTTTATCCAGCGGGATGCTGACGTCCGCGCCAATGTGCAGCAGCATGGGTCAAATCCCCTTTCGTGCTATTCGATGGTTCATTCGTTAGACCTCGATCACATGGCGATCCGCCACCTGATAGACCTGCATCTGCTCGACGCCCGCCGCGGCGACCTCTTCGAGGTGCGTGCAGGTCAGAAACGTTTGGCAGTCCTGCGCGGCGATCAGCAGCATCTTCTGCCGGTTTCGATCCAGCTCGGAGAACACGTCGTCCAGCAGCAGCACGGGCGCGTCGTCCTTCTCCGCGCGGAGGATTTCCAGCTGCGCGAGCTTGAGGCTCAGCACCGTCGTGCGCTGCTGCCCCTGCGAGCCGTAGACGCGGACGTCCGAGCGGTTGATCAGCAGCTTGAGATCGTCCCGATGCGGGCCGACAGAGGTGCTGCCGCGGTAGATGTCCCGCTCGGCGGAGTCCGCCAGCGCGAGGCGCAAGGTTTTGGTCAGCTCGTTTGCCGTTTCCGGCTCAACGTTTGGCTCATATTGCGCAACGAGGGTTTCCGCCCCGTCGGAGAGCGTTTCGTGCTGTTCGGACGCAATCATGCCCAGCCGCTCAATCAGCTCCGCCCGCGCGAGGATAATCGCCGCGCCGAGCACGGAGAGCTGCTCGTCCCAGCAGGCAAGGGAGTCGTAGTCCAGCCCTTCACCGTCCTTGAGCAGCGCGTTTCGCTGCTTGAGCGCGTTGTTGTACTGCTGAAGGGTATAGTAGTAGGATGGCCGCAGCTGGGAGATTGCCATGTCTAGAAAGCGCCGCCGTTCGCCGGGGCCTTCCTTGACGAGCGAGAGATCCTCCGGCGCGAACATGACCACGTTCAGACAACCCAGCAGCTCGCCGGAGCGGCTGATCGGCGCGCCGTCGATCAGCGTCTTCTTTCGGTCGCCCGGAAACAGCTTGGTCTCGATGCGCCGCGGGCCGCCGCGGGTATCCACGTCGACCGCGACGCTGGCAAACGGTTCGCCCGAGCGAACCATTTCGCCGTCCCGCATGGTGCGGTGGCTCCGGCCCAGCGAGCATAAAAAAAGCGATTCCAGCACGTTGGTCTTGCCCGCGGCGTTCTCACCCGTCAATACACACAAGCCCGCGTCGGGACGCAGGGAGAGCGACGGATAGTTTCTGAAATTGACGAGCCGCAGGCTGGTTACGCGCATGAAACGCTGCTCAAACTTCCCCTAATTTATTCCTGTATAGTATACCACGAAAGGTAGGTTCTGTATATATATTATAGAAAAGAGTTTCCATTTTTGGCGTGATTTCATCGTTTTTATTCCGTTTTTCGAAGGATTTATAAGCGATTTTCGCCGCCGCGCCGCCGCGCGGAGGAACGGCCCGTTTTTCGCGCGCAAAAAAGCCGAACCGGCGGCAATTCCGCCCGTTCGGCTTTTGTTTGGCAGTAAAAAGTGCTTGTGCTTTACGAGAGCAAATCGCCCTGGTGCGCAACCAGCGTTGCGTCGAATACCCCTTATATTATTTTCATAATATAAGAAAAATAGTTCTTACGAGAGCAAATCGCCCTGGTGCGCTACGAGTGTTGCGTCAAAAACGCCCGGTACTCGAAGGAACTTATCCACAAAGTCCGTGTCGCTCTCGCGAATGCGCAGCTCGATGGTGAGCTCAATTCCGTCGTGCTGAACGGTCTTGCTCTTGATATGCGCCTTGGGGAGTTGGCGAATCAGTCCCTTGATCTGCTGGCTCGCGCGGTCGTCAAAGTGCAGAATCAACAGGTACGGC
>DAIRTE010000181.1:0-5594 GCA_036804025.1 Clostridia bacterium
ACAAAACAGGAACGTCGTCCTCCGCGTTGTAAAACACGGCGAGCAGCGTTCCGTCTACTTTTGCTTGTTCTTCAAAGGTGGATTTGTCGGTCTCGTAGGAAAACAGAATGTCGCCAACGTGAACCTCGTCCCCGACCTTCTTTTTCCATTCCGTAATGATGCAGCTTTCAACCGACTGTCCCTGACGCGGCATAATGACCGGAGTTGCCATGGTTTGCCTCCTTGTATGTTCATTTGATATGTTACTATATTTCTTTATGATGTTATTTTATAACATCTTCTGTTCCGCTGTCAAGAAGAAAGAATGGAAACAAGATTCAATTTTCGCTCTTTTCCGCGAAACAAAAACAGCGCTCTGTGTGCACAGAAACGCTGTAGAAAAGATGATAGACCAACCGTTATGATTTTCGATGCTTCATGCAGACGATCGAGCGTTTCGGCACGCCCGCCTCAACACAGACCGAATCGCACTTTGCGGTGAACAGAAAGAAGAGATTCTCCTTCGTCACTTCGTTCAGGCTCTCGAAATTCCCCTGTCCTTTCGAGAGAACGACGTCCGCCGCAGCAAACTCCCGCTGGAATACTTCGCTTGTGCGCGGCAGCACCGTTCCGGGCGAACTGTCTCCGTTGTCGATGACGCGCGCGACATCCTGCATGCCAACTTCCTGCGCTTCCCGCATGGTCACGTCGTTGAGCACCGGCGATCCCTTCACGACAAACGAAATCGAAAGGTGCGGAAACAGATCGTGAATCGTCTCGATTAAAAGCTTGTCAAACACGATCTCTCCGGCGTTGTCTCCGAGATAGAGAAGTGTGTTAGACCCCTGCAATGCCTCTTTGAGCGCCTCGCTGTCGTCCGCCGAAAACGGCGTATGGGCCACTTCGTCGATCAGCGCGTTCTGCTCGTCCAGCGGAAGCTGTTCCTTCAGGCCGCAATCGATCAGATTTCCGGCAATGGAGTACTTGAGCGCTACGGTGAGCGGATCGCTCGAACGCGCAATCTTCTCCCGCGTGGCGGGAATCATCTTCTGCGCTTCGCGGTTGCTGAGCGTCTTGAGTTCCGCATAGGGGTCTGCGTCCCCGACGTGCGTCAGTAGCACCTGCCAGAGATCGCCCATCGACTCCGGCGTACAGCCGTCGTAGTTTGCGCTCGAAAGCCGGGCAAGCGCGTCTTGCATGGCCGCTTCTTTCTCGCGTTCGTCAATGCCAAGCATTGTGGTTACGGTTTTTACCTGCTCAATGATGCAGGCAACACATTCCGGTTGCATTTTCATAAGGAGTATTCTAACCGACCCAACGGGAAAATGCAAACCAGAATCGATTCTTCATTCTCTCGGCTTTTGCATGGCTAGATGCTGTTGAAATTTTGCTTGCGAAGCAAGCCCTGTTATCTTCTCTTTCGTTGGGAATCTACAATCAAACGCCTCCGCTTCTTGCGGATCAATTTCATATGCCTCGTCTTCATAAAACAATCCCCCTTGCCCGCCAATGCACCGGGTACGAGCTCAACCGCCTGCAGCGCAGCCGCATAGGTGTTGTATCGCGTACCAATGTTATACTGCTCCGCCGGAACAAACCCGAAACGGCAGTAGTAGTCCGGGTCGCCATAGATCAGCACGGCGGTGTGCCCCATTTCCTTTGCCAATGCCAACGTATGCCGAATCAATCTGCCGCCAATGCCGCGCCCTTGAACCTCCGGCAGCACCGAAATCGGGCCAAAGCTCAGCACGGGATATTCCGCTGTATCATCGCCTACGATTCTGGCCTTTGTATACATGATGTTTCCAACGACTGTTCCGTCCAGTTCGGCAACGAAATCCAGCTCCGGCATAAAACATTCCGCCTGACGCAGAACATGCGCTAGAAAATGCTCGTCGCAGCCGGGCACGTGATGATTCCAGAACGCCTCGCGGGTAATCCGTTCTACAATTGAATAGTCCGCTGGCGTTTCGAGGCGAATGTTAATCTGTTTCTCCATTGGTAACACCTCAACGATTGTTATTTCTATATGAAAAAGCCACACGATTACGATATCGTGCGGCTTGAAAGATTGCAAGCCTTTCTCGTTAAGCCTGCGTATGCGTGCTGATTTGCGCCGGATTCCATTGCTGTTGTGCCTTGTTCCAGCGCTGGTAAATTGCGGCTGCGACCCATCGGCGCGGCAACAGCTTGCCGCAGAAGTTGAGCACCTGGTTCACCGCACCCGGAACATAAACGCCGCTGCGGCGGAGCAGCCGCGAAATTGTTTTTGTTGCAACCTGTTCCAGCGGGTTGGTCGTTACGTCACCCATAAACCCCTGCGCCGCAATGCCGCTAAGCGCTTCCTTCGTGGTCGCGAGTCCGCCGGGGCAGAGTGCCAGCACCTGAACGCCCTGATCCTTGAGCTCTTCGCGCAGCGCAACGGAGAAATCCAGCAGAAATCGTTTGGAGGCGGCATAGGTCGCCTTGAGCGGCATGGGATACATGCTCGCGAGGCTAGAGGTAAACAAAAGGTAGAACGGATGCCCCGCGCGGCGTCGCGTCAGGATTGCGTGGGTAATGCGAAGCGTTGCCTCGTTGTTGAGCGAGATGATTCGAACGATTTCTTTTCGTTCCCGCTCCAGAAAGCCGCCCTCATAGTCGACGCCCGCAATGTTGAGCAGCATGTCAAAGCGAATGCCGTATTCGTCGATTTTGTTCAGCAGCGAATCGACGCTCGCGTCGCTCGTGAGGTCGCAGGAAGCCGTGGTCACGGTGATGTTGAACTGCCGCTCCAACCCGCGCTGAATGGACTTCAGTCCGCCTTCATTGATATCGACTAGAAACAGGTTGTAGCCGCGTTTGCCGCATTCGTTGGCCAATGCGCGGCCGAGCCCGCCGCTTGCGCCCGTGATAAAAACGTTCATCGCTTGGCCTCCTCCAATTGAATTTGTTGTGGGTATTGGATGCCGCAGAGCCGCTCGCTGAGCGCAAACAGGCGATCCGCATTCTCCTTCGTGACCTGCCGGCTGTATCGATTCGGCTTGCAAAGGTAGAAATAGAGATCCTGCGGCGCGGGTTCGGCTTCAACCAGATGAACATATGTCTTCGCCGGAACATCCGCGCACACGCCGTGTTTTTTGCGCAGCTTCCAGACCCAGTTGACCAGGGCACCGGTGTTCTTGTTGCCAATGTCCGTGCAGACCAGTCCGGGATCGACCACATAGGCGTTAATCCCTTCCATGCGATAACGGTTGTTCAACCCTCTCACGAACAGCATGTTGCAAAGCTTCGACTGCTTGTAGGCCAGCAGCGGGTTGTAGCCGTTGGAGAGCATCACGTCGTTCCAGTGAATCCGCATGTGCTTGTGCGATCCGCTGCCCGTCAGGATGACGCGGCCGTTTGCTCTCTTCAGGAAGGGCAGCAGCTGTTGCGTCAGCAAAAATCCGGCGAGGTGGTTGAGCGCAAACTGCTGCTCGTACCCCTCTTCCGTCGTCGTATACCAGCTGCGCACGCAACCGGCGTTGCTGATCAGCGCGTCCAGCTTGCCTTCGAATTCGTTCGTCAATATGTTCGAAAGTTCTGCTGAAACGCGAAGCACCTCGCGCTGTTGCATCAGATCCGCATTGAGAAACCGCACGTTGACGCCCGGCGCCGCGGCGCGAATCTGCTCCAGCGCCAACTCGCTCCTTTTGGGATCGTGACCAATTCCGATGATATTCGCCTGTTTTTGGGCGAGTTCCAGCGCGACGGCAAGTCCGATGCCGGAACTTGCGCCGGTAATGATTACAGTTTTCATATCGCTCCTCTGTTTCTGTTTGCCTTAGTAGACCGTCGGGGGGTATCCAAACCAGCCGAGCGCATGCCAGAATCCATATGAATGCGTGTACAGAACGAGAATCGTGAACCCGGCGATAAAGGTAATGCCAAAGATCAGCACCGCCCAGAGCATCACGCTGCGCAGACCGCGACGCGTCTTTGGCGAAAACTGTGGGCTCAGCGGAAGAAGCGGAAGCGCCTCGTCGCCAACCATGTTCTTTCTCCAGCGGAGGCTGGCGCGCACCATCTGGCGCAGAAACGCGAAGCAGTAAAACGCGAAGAGAAACAGCATCACGCCAAGCGCGATCAGCGCAAGACCAAAGACGATTGCGCCGCCATACGGCATTGGAGGCAGAATGTTCATGAAGTTCAGCCCTGCAATCAGCTCTACCCCGAGCGCGGCTGGCACCAGCGACCCGCAGAATAACCCTACGATAAAATAGAGAAACGCGCCGTAGAGCATTACTTCAAAGATCCCGATCAGGGTGAGCCAGAGAATCAAAAAGCCCTTCTTGCCCTTCTTTTGTTTCCCCTCGGCGCGAATGCCCGCAAACTGCGAAGCAATTGTTTCCGGCGATGCGAGCTTCGCGACGATTTCCTCTTCGGAGAATCCATCCGCGAGTTTAAACAGAAAGTGTTGCTCGTATTCGGATACGATATCCTCCGCATCCGAAACGCCGCTTCGTTTGAGTTCGTTCTTGAGTTCTGCTAAGTATTCCAGTTTCGTCATGTCACTGCTCCTCCAGTATCGATTGTATGGTCGAGGCAAAGTTGATGTAGTCCGACCGGTCGCTTTGGTAGAGTTCTCTGCCGGTCTTCGTCAGCGAGTAATACTTGCGCGGCGGCCCTCCGCTCTCCTCGGAGAGATACGTCACGACGAGCCCGTCGCTTTTGAGTTTGCGCAGAATCGGGTAAACCGTTCCGTCTGCAATGTCGATTTTGTTGGACAGATATTCCGAAATTTCGTAGCCGTATCGGTCTTTCTTGTCCAGCAGCGACAGCACGCAAAGCTCAAGTACGCCTTTCTTGTATTGTATGTTCATTCGTTTCCTCCCGTTGCGTTCTCGCAATAGAGCTTCTTGTCTACTACTGCATTATATTCAGTAGTGACAGAGTTGTCAATATCTTTTTTCTCTCAACGCTTACGCATTTATATTGTGTCAAACTTATTTAGACGATGTTCCTAAGATTTGGAATAAATTATATTATATATTATTCTGATATTGATCGAATGTTCTTTCTCTGTTCTCGCGAACATAATGACATAATGTCGTTAATCTATCCAATATTCTATGTAATATTATATTATTTTTAGTTTTTTTCGTTTTTTACTTGCAATTTGAATCGAAATACTTTATAGTACCCCCAAGGTCAAGCAAAGGCGCTGTCTGTCAACACAGACGGCGCCTCTTGACTTATTTTTGTTTTTGGGAGGTACGTAGAATGGCAGAAATCTTAGATGCTGTAAATGGCGTTGTATTTCCGGTTTGGTTTCTAATCGGCGCCGCATTGGTGTTCTTCATGCAGGGTGGTTTCGCGATGGTCGAAACCGGATTTACCCGCGCGAAAAACGCCGGTAACATCATCATGAAAAACCTGATGGACTTTTGCATTGGAACGGTTGTGTTCGTTGTTCTGGGCTTCAGTCTGATGATGTCCGAAAACTATCTCTTTGGCGTAATCGGTTTACCGGATTTCCAGATTTTTACCGATTTCGCAAACTTCAACTTCTCCAGCTTCGTATTCAATCTCGTGTTCTGCGCCACGGCGGCAACGATTGTCTCCGGCGCGATGGCGGAGCGCACGAAGTTCTCGGC
>DAIRTE010000182.1:0-5579 GCA_036804025.1 Clostridia bacterium
AAGACCGTGCTCGATCTGCCGATTCCGGTGGAGGAAGAGCCGAAGAAGAAGAGCAAAAAGGGCGGAGACGACGAGGTGTTCGACGCGGAGGAAGAAGCGCCGAAGGCCACGGAATCGGAAGCTCCCGCCGAAGCGAAGCCGGAAGCTCCCGCCGAGCCGAAGAACGAAGAAGAAACCAAATAACGATCTCAAACAAAGAAACCGCCGAAAGGCGGTTTCTTGCTGTTTGGAGTCATGTTCTACATGGCAGGTTTTCTTAAAAATAGAATCTCTTTTTAATCTCTTCCTTCACCCGCGCGCGGCGGTTGAGCAGCAGCAGCGACGAAGCCAGCACCAGACACGGGAAGAGCACGTAGAGCGACCATGTCGGCCAAGCGATTGCGTGCTGGTATAGCCCAATGAGAAACTCAATCGCGACCACGAGCAGTCCGATGCAGACCAACCCGAAGGCGAAGCGAACGAGAATGGGCAGTTTAAAGTTCGGCCCAGCCATGATGCAGAAAAACCAGCTCATCAACGCGGCCAATGCGGTAATCGGAAGTCCCAGCAGCAGCAGCCAGTCCCAGTTGCCCTGCGCGATGACCTGAATCAGCAGCAGCAGCACGCCGACCGCCGCCGCGTCGATGACCACGTAGAGAATCTTTGGCATTCGCGCGATCATGGGCAGCAGAAACACCGTAAAGGCGACCAGCTCGCCGCCGAGCACATAATAGCTCCAGCTGAGCTTGCCGGAGACGAGAATGTTTGCGAGCATGACCGTAAAGAGCGGAATCAGCAGTAACAGCGAAATAAACGAGGCGATGTAGCGCCGGTCTACGGTTTTGTCGAGGTGCTCCACGTGGCTCGGATACGGGCGCGCGGGCTTCTCCTCGCGCGGCTCGTTGGGGTTGATGACCTCCGTGCCGCAGAGCGGGCAGCGCGGTTCACTCTTTTGCAGCTCAACGCCGCAGTTCACGCAATAACTCATATGGGTTGCTCCTTTTTCGTCTTACGAAACAAAAGTTCATTCTACAGACGGACGTTAATCCATCTGGTTGCTTTCTACCTTCACGGGAATACCAAGCTTCACGAGGCGCGTAAAGAACTCACGCTCCAGAATCGGCTCGGCGATGATGCGCGTGCAGTTGAACCGCAGCCGCCCGTTGTAGGTCAGCGCCGCGGTGTTCACGCGGTTGTCCGCCGGCGGGCCGAGGATGAAGTCCATGCGGCGGATGTACTGCTCCATCTCCTTGGGCAGCTTCGTCACGCCGAGGTTGCTCAGCGTGGTGGTCGAGAGTGCGTCGCCAACCTGGGAATAGGCAATCTTCATCGCCATGTTCTTGATGAACAGCGGCGTCAGGCGCAGCAGCGTATTTCGCTGGGTCTGCACGTTGGTTGTGATCTTCACGTTGAGCAGCTTTTGCGAGACCTCCATTGCCATCGTGTGGTGAACGATGTTGAGCACCTCGTCGAAGGTATACTCGCCGAGCCGCGGATCGATGCCGATATTCGCGTAGTTCGCGAAGTTGCGCAGCGTCTTGCTGTGAAAGATGCTTCTGAGGTTGATGGGAACCGAAATCTTCACCGGCTGATAGCGGTGTTGATGCAAAACCTTCCGGCGCTGAATCGCGTCGATCGACAGAATCAGCACGGCGGTGAGATATTCCGTTACGGTCACGTTCTTCTCGCGTGCTTTTGCCAGCACGTCGCTGGCGTTCATGGAGCCGGTGATGATGTGCACAAACCCGCCGCGCTCGTCGGTTCCCTTGATGTGGTAGGCCTTTACTTCCTTGCGGGACTGCGTAATTTTTCCGGAATGGACGGCGAAGCTGTCCTCCGCCTCTTCCGGCTTTGGCTCTTCGGAGCAGTCCAGCACCTTGTCCCCGCGCGGAATGTTTGCGCCGTATTTCAGGCGCAGGTATTCGGCAACCAGCGTCTGGAGAAAGACCAGTCCGCCGGTTCCGTCCGTGAGCACATGGAAGAATTCCACGGCAATTCGGTTTTGATAGTAGCGCACGCGCATGCAGAAGCTTTCCTTGCTCTTGAGGCGCATGCGGACGCAGGGGTTGCCGACGTCCTGTTCAATCTTGGGTAAATCGTCGCTGTGTTCCAGATAGAACCAGAACAACCCGCGTTTGAGCTTGTAGGCAAACCAGGGCAGGCGGCGAAGCGTGCGCTTCTGCGCAACTTCCAGAATGTCCTCGTCGATGGGTTCCGTAAGCGTAGCGGAAAGCCGAAAGAGCGCGTTCCAGTTCCGGTTCATCGTTCCCGGATAAATCAGCGCCGCATTGTCGAGCTTCATCCATTTCGCTGGCTTTTTTGTTTTCGGCATAGCAGTGAGTTCCTTTTTATCCGCGTAATGTTCGCGGGTTAGTGTTCGATTGCAGGCTTCGACGGCGCGGACTCGAGTCCGAGCCGGGTTCGAAGGAAGTCGGACATGCGCACGAGTGCGCGTCTTCCCTCCGGTGTGCCATAGAGCGGATAGACGTGCCACATGCCGTCCGCAATGATCAGCTCGCTCGGTACCCCGGCGCGCTGCATCTGGTAGTGGACGGTCTTTGCGTCCGAAAGCAGAATTTCGTCGCTTCCGGCAAAGAACAGGCACGGCGGAAAGCCGGTATAGTCGCCAAAGACGGGCGAAACGTATGGTTCGTATTCGTGCCCCGCGGCATAGGCAATCACGCTGTAGGCCAGCGACTCGCGAATCAGCGAGGGATCGCGGTAGACGTTGTTCCGGTAGGACGCGCCGGAGAATGAAAGATCCGTCCAGGGCGAAATGCATGCGATTCCGGCGGGAAGCGGCAGTTGCTCGTCCCGAATTTTCAGCGCAAGCGCCAGCGCAAGTCCGCCGCCCGCGCTCTCGCCCGCCAGCGTGATGTGCTCCGGCAGATAGCCCCGCTCCAGCAGGTAGCGATAGGCGGCAAACGCGTCGTTCAGCGCGGCGGGATACTTATATTCCGGTGCGAGGCGGTAGGCCACGCAAAATACGTTGAGTTTGGTTTCGGAAGCGAGCAGCGCGCCAAACCCCTTTGCGTAATCAAGCCCGCCCGCCGTGTAGGCGCCGCCGTGCAGATACAGAATCGCGCGGTCGCAGGAGCCTTCGCAGGCGTTGGAAAACGCAAAGCAGGCGGTAAAATCTGGAAACGAAATCGGCTCGAAGGACACCTTGTCCTTGAGCAGGCGCGTGGTAATACGGCCGAGCTGATCCTGCGCGGCGCGTGCCTGTTCTATACCGGTAAAACGAACCAATGGTTTTGCGAGTCGAAGCTCCAGTTTGAGCAGATTCGCGCTGAGGCTTGGCATATGGCGGGAGGTTCCTCTCGTCGAAGTTTCAATCTGGTTCTATTCTAGCATAGTTCCGTCGGGCGCGCTGTGTTTTCTTTTTTACCGGAGTTTGGCGCGAAAAAGGCGCTTGCGTAAACGCTTGCTCAACAACAATTCGAATTTCAGTCTATTGTGATAAAATATAAGCAACAAGCTACGAAAGAAGGGGTGAACCCTTGCCGCTGCAGATTATTCACGGGGATATCACCAAATTGTCGGCGGACGCAATCGTCAACGCCGCAAATTCCGCGCTGCGGCAGGGCGGCGGGGTCTGCGGCGCAATCTTTGCCGCCGCGGGCGAGCGCGAGTTGGCCGCCGCCTGCGACAGGATTGGGTACTGCGCGGTGGGCGAGGCGGTTGCGACGGAGGCCTTTCGCCTGAACGCAAAGGCAATTCTGCATACGGTCGGCTCGGTCTGGCGCGGCGGCGAATCCGGCGAGGAAACGCAGCTTCGCGCCTGTTATCGAAACTGCCTTATATTGGCGGAGTCGATGCAGCTACAATCCATCGCCTTTCCGCTGATCTCCAGCGGCATCTTCGGCTACCCAAAGGAGCAGGCGTACGACGTTGCCGTCTCCGAGATCGAACGATATCTCAAGACGAGTCCGTTGCAGGTCTACCTCGTGCTGTATCCGTAATTCTGCTGGATTGCAAGAAAAAACCCGCCGAGAACCCGGCGGGCAGTCGCAGATTGATCTAGAAGCTACTTGATTTAGAAGCTACATGCTCCAGATGTCCGGGCACGACGCGGAGACGGCGAGCGCGCCCGCCGAGAGGGCGGCGATGACGTCCTCCTTTTCGTGGATGAACCCGCCCGCGATGATCGGAATGTCCACGCGGGACTTCAGCGTCGCAATCACCTTGGGCAACAGCCCCGGCAGAATCTCGACAAAGTCCGGCTTGCTCTGCTGAATCTGCGCTTCAAAGCTCGCGAGCGAACGCGAGTCGAGCATAAACCCGCGCTGGATCGCCGCCATGCCGAGCTGCTTGGCCCGCTTGATCAGAGCGCCGCGCGTGCTGATGATTCCCTCCGCGTGTGTTTCGCGGCAGACGGCGTCCACGGCGATCTCCTTGCTGGAGAATCCCTCGATCAGGTCGAGGTGGATCACGCAGAGCTTGCCCGCGTCGTGTACGCGGTGCGTGAGCTCGCCAATGTCCATGACGTTGCCCGTCAGCAAAAACACCACGCGGCAGTCGGATTTCAGCGCGAGCGCGAGCTCTTCCTCGTTTCCGGCGGTGGCGATGACGGGGTTGTTCTGGAGCTGTTCTTGCAGCAGTGCGGCGGATGAGTCCAAGGCGATTTCCCCCTTCGGGCAGATGCTGCTACTAGCATATGGAAAAAAACGAAAAAGCGCAAGCGTGCGGTGAAATTTTGAAAAGCGATGCTGATCTGCAATCAACAGAAAATTGCGAAAAAGCGCAAGCCTGCGGTGAAATTCCGAAAAACACGTTTGACAAACGATAACAACGGTTATATGATAAATCTGTACAAAAGTTCCTCTGAGATTTGGAGTTTGGAGCGGCGCACAAGTTGTTTTGTGTATGCTCCTTTTTTCATGTCCGCGTGTAGAACACCGGAGCGAGAAGATGAATTCACAACCAACTTTCCACAATCACGAATATTGACACAGGAGGAAAATGACCTATGGCAGAAACCAGACCGTATGTTTCCTGGGACTTGATGGAACACTTCATGATCGATTCGTTCGTTGCGTACGGCGTACCGAAAGAGGACGCCAAGATTTGCACGGACGTGCTGCTCGAGAGCGACCGCCGCGGCATCGAAAGCCACGGCTGCAACCGCTTTAAGCCCATCTATCTGGATCGCATCGACCAGGGCATTCTGAACCCCGTGACGAACTACGAGGTCGTTCGCGAAACGCCGACCACGCTCGTTGTGGACGCGCACGACGGCATGGGCATGGTCGCGAGCCACAAGGCGATGACGACCATCATCGAAAAGGCGAAGAAGTACGGCATGGCCATGGCCGCGATTCGCAACAGCTCGCACTATGGCATCGCCGGTTACTGGACGAGCATGGCGGTCAAAGAGGGCATGATCGGCATCTCCGGCACGAACGCCCGCCCGTCCATCGCGCCGACCTTCGGCGTGGAAAACATGCTCGGCACCAACCCGCTGACCTTCGGCCTGCCGACGGACGAGGACTTCCCCTTCACGCTCGACTGCGCAACCAGCATCAGCCAGCGCGGCAAGATTGAATACTACGCCCGCGTTGGCAAGGACACCCCCGCCGGCATGGTCATCGGCCGCGACG
>DAIRTE010000183.1:0-5511 GCA_036804025.1 Clostridia bacterium
TTGGAAAATGCTGATATTGTTGATACATCCGGGGGTGGGTGCATTCTGAAACGGGGAATCGTGTAAGGTTGTGACCAACACATTGGAATATCATCTTGCCAAAGTCTATTACCATCGCATTGTAAATGGATAGCCACTCAAGGTCAAGCTGCCGCAAGCGGCGGGAACTGCTTGGCGTCTCGCACGGTGCTTCGGCTCGGGGAATCTGGAAATACCATCTGCCGGTGACTGTTTGGCGTTTAGGCTTTAATAAATGTGCACAAAATGCTTGACGTGACCTATTGGATCGCTTGGAAGAGCATTACGGCTCGCGCTTTTCCGATATTTTCAAGACCATAACGGTAGACAACGGCAGTGAGTTTTTGAACAGAGCGGATGGAGCGCTCCATCCGCTCTGTTCAAAAAGCGTACGCACATCGATTGTGCGCACCCCTATAGCGCGTGGGAACGGGGAAGCAACGAGAACCAGAATAAGCTGATCCGACGATTTGTGCTCAAAGGAACGGATATTGGCAAGCTTACGGCAAGGGATATCCAACGGATTGAGTACTGGATCTATCATTATCCACGCAGACAGTTCTGTTACAAGGTGTCTTCCCAGATGGGCACCCTCAAGGTTGCCTGACGCGGTAGGGGGCGGCAATTCAACTTGCAATCTATATTGCAATCCACACACCGAACGAATTTGTGTGTTATAATTGACAGCGCCCTGCATTCTTTGATATAATAAAGAATGAGTTGTGCTTTATACTGAATTGATTGGGCTTAACTGCTGGCGAGGTATGTTTGATATGGGAAAAGCGGCGCATTCATTGACTCCGGAACAGATTTTTCAGGATCCATACGGGTTTACCTATAAAGATATGACATCCTGCCTTTGCGAAGCGGATGTAAAGGCGCTCTTCTCGGAATTGTATCGCGAGAAAAAGGCAAGTAAATACCAGACGATGACAATCTCAAACATCTATCGTAGTAGCGATACAGTGAAGTACGTCTTTGGACTGAAGGACGGCTATGCAATTGAGACCGTCTGCATCAAGCGCAAAACCGGTGTTACGGTATGTGTAAGCATGATGGTAGGCTGTCCCGTGCGATGCGTTTTTTGCGCTTCCGGCAACAATGGATTCATCCGGAACCTGACACCGGGAGAGATCGTCCAACAGGTCATTCTACTAAAGGAGCGGATCAACCGGATCGTGTTTATGGGGATGGGAGAACCTTTGCTGAACTATGACTCCGTCATCCAGTCCATCCATGTTTTGAGAGACCGCAACGGGCTTAACTTCCCCACGGACGGCATCACGATCTCCACGGTCGGACCCATTCCCCAGCTCAAAAAGCTGCGGGAAGAACATATCAAGATCCAGCTGACGCTGTCTTTACATGCAACCACGCAAAAGGAACGGGATACGCTGATTCCAAGCATGTGCAATTACGGGATTGAAAACGTGGTTGAGTCCGTTCTGACATATTCCGAAAGGCACAACCGAAAAGTGACCATCGCTTACCTAGTGATCCCCGGCTTCAACGACAGCGAAAGCGACGCAGACCGTCTGGCCTATTGGTTTGGCGGGCAGAACGTGCTCATAAATCTGCTTCAGTACAACGAAACCGAGAACTTGCGCATGAAACGACCCAACAAGGAGCAGCTGGTCGTGTTCAAAACCAAGCTAGAGCATAGAGGCTTGGACGTTATTCTAAGGGAATCACACGGAAGCAAAATAGGCGCAGCCTGCGGCCAGCTTGTAAGCTTCAAGAATAAAAAGAGAGCTGAATAAAGAGAGTGAGATTGAGCAGCATGATAAAAACAAGTCTTCATCAATGGGCGGTCGTCGTGATCTGCGCCGTCGTAGCCCTTTTCGGCATGCTTCCCACATCCATAGCCAGCGAAACGAAAGATATCACCATATGGGCGTATGACAACTGGGCCAAAGCCGCCGAAAAGGCCGTCGAGATTTATCAGAACAACCATCCGGGCTCCGACTATATATTCCATGTGGTGACCATGGGTCAAGACGATATGGTTCAAAAGGTCAAAGTCGCACTGTCGACCGGCGCGACCGACGCCCTACCTGATATTTTCTATGACGAAGATTACAATTACGCGGAATATATCCTTTACTATGGGGATATGTTCCATGAGCTGACGCCGTACTTCGATTTGACAAAGTACTACCCGTTCAAGGCCGTAAACGTCACGACGGACGGTGCGGTCTATGCCATTCCGTATGACGCGGGAACGGGCGTCATGTTTTACAGAACCGACTTGATCCAGGCCGCCGGTTTGACTGACGAGGACATGGACAATCTAACGTGGGAACAGTTCATCAAGATCGGAAAGAAAGTCAAGCAAGCAACAGGCGTCGACATGATCATTATGTGCCCTGGCGGTGACATGGAAGGCCGGATTTTGTATCAATCTGCCGGAACTTGGTTCTTTGACGAGAACGGCCGGGAAAACATCAAGGACAATCAAGCCTTCAGAGATGCGCTGGCAGCCATGAATAGCCTTTATCAGGCCGGCATCGTGTGGGATGTTCCCGGATGGGACGATTATTTTGCGGCCATTGCCAACGGGAAGGCCGTGGCGCTTGTCGGCGGTTCCTGGTGGGCACCCATCATTACTTCCTATCAGGAGCAGAGCGGACTGTGGAGAATCACCCAAGTTCCGCGGCTCACGGGCTCCGACGCGTACACCAACTATTCGAATCTTTCGGGCGGTAACTGGTTTGTGATCGAAAAGGAGAACAGCGAGTTCGCCTCTCAATTTGTCGTCGAGATGTTTGCGAACAATCAGGAACTGGCCGACTTCATGGCCAACGAATACTACATCGTTCCGACGAACCGCGATTTGGTTGCGGGACTGACGGTGATGCCCCACCCCTTCTGGGGCAGTCAGGACATCATCACAACGTTGTGCCGGTATAACGAGAGCGTTCCTTCCGTCGTTTACGGCCTCAACGCATACGAGATGACCTATACGGTCGGTCCGTTGGTTCGGGAATACATCAACGGAAAGTATACGCTGGACGAAGTGCTTGTCAAAATCTATGAAGCGGCGGTTATGATCGGCGGCAACTTTTGATGTGGAAGAACCGGATCCACTGCAGGTGGAAGCTGCTTTTTCTCCTGCCAGCCATGCTTACGATTGTAGCAACGGTATACGTTCCGCTGGTCTATGCGTTTTATCTGTCGCTGTTCGGGGGCCGGGGTAGAAAAATCGAATACGTTGGGCTGGGAAATTATACGAAGCTGATGAGTGATGATATGTTTCTTTCATCACTCGTCAATTCGTTTATTTTTACGGCGATCATCGTTCCCTGCATTCTTTTGTTAGGTTGCCTGCTGGCATACTGCCTGTGGAATCTGAAATCCTCCGCAGCGAAGCGCTTTTTATCCATTCTGTATTTTATGCCTTCCGTTACGTCCCCGGTAGCTTATTCGCTTTTTTTCAAGCAGATCACCTATTCGGACGGCATTGTATCCGGCATTCTCAAGGCGCTGCATGTTCTATCGGATGAAAGCAGCCTTCTCAACAGCGTAGCGGGCGCAAGAATCCTGATCTCCGCGATCTGTGTGTGGTCTTGGACGGGCTTTTACGCTTTGATTCTCAGAGCCGCCATCGACAATATAAACGAAAGCGCGATCGAAGCCGCCGAGATGGACGGCGCCTCGACGTCGAAAATTTTTCGAAAGATCATCCTTCCCAACATTTCCCCCGTTCTGGTCATGGTCTGCATTCTGTCCTCCTGCTCCATCTTTGAACTGTATACTGAGGTGGCGCTGATCACAAAGGGCGGGCCAGGAATCACGACTTATACGATGGCCTTGTATTTGTACCGCAAGGCGTTTGTCTATGTTTCGGAATTCGGATACGCTTCCGCCATTGGCATAGCTGTTTTCGTCCTGCTGATACTCGTCTGCCTTGTGATAATCATACAAAAGAAGGTGTACGGGAATGAAAAATAGGCGTCTGTTTCAGCGAGGCTTTCTTGCCTTTTCAAGCGTCTTCTTTGCCTTTCCCTATTTACTGATGTTGCTCTGCTGCCTCAGCACGGATGCGGGAATCAAGGGAAACATGCTGTTTGGGAGCTTATCCACCGAACATTTCTTCAGCAATCTATCAAATACATTTCAGAACAGCCAGTTTATCTGTGCGTTCTTCAATTCCTGCCTAGTCTCAAGCATCGCGAGCGCGGCAACGCTCCTTGTTTCTTCTTTGGCCGGTTTCGGCTTTTCCGTTATTCGTGCCTCATGGTCAAAACTGTTGCTAGCTGTGATTGTTTTTTCCTTGTTCATTCCTGAGGTGACGCTTGTCATCCCGACATTTCAGTTGGCCAAGAATATGAAACTGCTAAGCAAATATATCACGCTTATCTTAGCCTCTCTCTCCATTCCGTTTTCCACCTTTCTGTTCTGTCAGAACAGAAGCAGGTTCCCGTCGGATCTAATCGAATCGGCAAAGATCGATGGCGCCTCCGATTTCTGTATATATCTACGAATTTATCTGGGTACCATGCGGCGTGTTTGCGTCATCAGTTTGACGATTTCGTTTCTCAGCGCCTGGAACGCGATGTTGATGCCCGTCATCCTGGTGCAGACACAGGAGATGTTCACAATCTCCATCTATCTGAACTCCGTAAGCTCCATCTGGAGCGACGATTATGCAATCCTGATGACAAGCCTTTCTCTGTCTACGATTCCTGTACTGTTGGTATTTTTCCTCTTTCAAAAACGGAATCCGTCAGACCCGGGTTTTTTACTGAATTAGTCGGGGCATGAACTTATGACCGCAAGGTTCTCGATCCCGCTGGGTACTGTCAAGTATTATACACAGACTTGTCCAGACCCGAGTTCGACAGTTGCTAGATGAAAAAAAGCGCCGAAACCCTTGTGATACAAGGAGAAATCGACACTTTGCCTAGGTACGTGTAGTGCCTAGGGATTGACACGCGGTTTTGAGACGATTTCCGCGAATTGCCGGGGTGGTTCCATCTCCAATTGCTTCAGACAATGCATCTGAGCTTTGGTCGGTGCCGTCACTTGTTTGAACGTACCGTACCGGGCAGAGAATGTGCCGATCTGCATCCTTTTGAATTCGACACGGATGTTTTGCCAGGTTTCACCGGTTTTGTACTCGCAGACCCGGACGAACAGGAGAGCCAGCCAGCACAGGGTGATGTGCGCGCGGATCCTTTCTTCACGCCGGTGGTAGATCGGCCGCAAATCGAGATCGGTTTTCAGCGTTCGGAAGCTGTCCTCAATGTCGGTCAGCTGCTTATAGCCTAAAGCGACATCTTCCGGGCTCAAGGTATCGTCTGAAGTGCGAACGAGATACTTGCCGTCGTATCGACCGGCATCCTGGATCGCGGCCTGGTTGAGCCTCAACGTGCCGTTGGCGAGCTGTTTCACGTATTTGCCATTCAGTTTGTGCGCGCGCAGTGCACACATCGCTTTGGTCGAGTATAATCAAGTTCGCAATTTCATAAAGTAATGGCAAAGCCATTGGTA
>DAIRTE010000184.1:0-5507 GCA_036804025.1 Clostridia bacterium
TTCGACGGGTGCCTGAGCTTTTTTGCGGGCCCAACGAACGCCGCGTTTCAAGCGGAGGTCAATTTTTACGACGTGCACTATTCGTCGCATCATATCCTCGGCACGACCGGCGGAAATACGGACGACATGCGCGAGGCAATCGCGCTCATGAACGCGGGGCGGATCAATCCGGCGGCGATGGTCACGCACGTTGGCGGCCTGAACTGCGTAGCGGAAACAACGCTGAACCTGCCGAAGATTCCCGGCGGCAAGAAGTTGATCTATACGCATCTGGAGTTTCCGCTGACCGCGATTGCGGACTTTGAGGAGCTCGGCAAGACCGACGCGCTGTTTGCGGAGCTGGCGCGAATCGTCAAGGGCTATAACGGCCTGTGGTGCGCCGAAGCCGAGCGGTATTTGCTCAGTCACGCAAAGCACATGGAGGCATAACGCAGCATACGGAGGATAAAGCATATGCAAGCCTATATTGAACGGGTTTTAGAGGATATTCGAAAGAAAAACGCAACCGAACCGGAATTTCTGCAGACCGTTGAAGAAGTGTATTCTTCGCTGGACGCGGTGGTCAGTAAGCATCCGGAGTACGAAAAGGCCAGCCTGCTGGAACGCATGGCGGAGCCGGAGCGGTCGATTTCGTTCCGCGTGAGCTGGGTGGACGACGCGGGTCGCGTGCAGGTCAATCGCGGCTACCGCGTGCAGTTCAACGGTGCAATCGGGCCGTATAAGGGCGGTTTGCGGTTTCATCCGAGCGTCAATCTTTCGATCATGAAGTTTCTTGGTTTTGAGCAGACGTTTAAAAACAGCCTGACCAGCCTGCCGATTGGCGGCGGTAAGGGCGGCAGCGACTTTGACCCGCGCGGCAAATCAGACGGCGAAGTGATGCGCTTCTGTCAGGCGTTTATGACGGAGCTGTATCGGCACATCGGTCCCGACGTGGATGTCCCGGCGGGCGACATTGGCGTTGGCGGTCGCGAAATCGGTTATCTCTACGGCCAGTATCGCCGCATCAAGGGCGCGTTTGAAAACGGCGTACTCACGGGCAAAGGTTTGAGCTTTGGCGGCAGCCTGATTCGTCCCGAAGCGACCGGCTTTGGCGCGGTGTATTACGCGAATGAAGTCTTCGCACACGAAGGCGACACGATCAAGGGCAAGACGTTTGTGCTCAGCGGCTTCGGCAACGTGACCTGGGGCGTGGCGAGAAAGCTCGAAGAATTGGGCGCAGTCGCGATTACGCTCTCCGGCCCGGATGGTTATATTTACGATCCAAAGGGCGTTACCGGCAAGAAAATCGAGTACTTACTGGAGATGCGCGCAAGCGGCAGAGACAAGGTGAAGGACTATGCGGACCGCTACGGCTGCGCGTTCTATCCCGGCGAAAAGCCGTGGGGCGTGAAGGCGGACGTATACATGCCGTGCGCCACGCAAAACGACGTGAATATGCTCTCCGCAAAGAAAATTGCGGCGAGCGGATCGAAGTACTACATCGAAGTCGCGAACATGCCGACGACAAACGACGCGCTGAACTTCCTGCTGGAGCAGAAACACCTGATCGTAGCGCCGAGCAAGGCGGTCAACGCTGGCGGCGTGGCGACGAGCGCGCTGGAGATGAGCCAGAACAGCCAGCGGTTGAGCTGGAGCGCAGAAGAAGTCGACGCGAAGCTGCACGGCATCATGAAGAACATCCACGATAGTTCGGCGAAGGCGGCGGAGGAAAACGGCCTCGGCTACAACCTCGTCGCGGGCGCGAACATCGCGGGGTTTGCGAAAGTCGCCGACGCGATGTTGCAGCAAGGGACATTCTAACAGGCTATAAAAAAATATCCCCGCCGTAAGGCGGGGATATTTTTTTAGCTTTTATCACTTGCCCCGAACGAGCGAGGCGGTGCAATGCGCGCCGCGGAGCCGATGCCGTAGAATTGACTGATACTCCGGTGAATCATACCAGGTATAAAACGATGCTTCGTCCGGAAACTCGATGACGACCACGCGCCCCTCTTCGGGAGCGCCTTCCAGTGAAACGGGCGCATCGTCCACGGCGAGATAGCGGCCGTTGAAGCGCGCAAATACCTCGTCGCACTGCGCGAGATAGCGCGCGTACTCCGTTTCGTCGTGAATCTGTATGCGGGCGATGAAGTAGCAGGCCATAGCGGTTGCCTCAGGGCGCGACGGGATCGGTCTGCCGCGTCTGCGCCAGCTCGTCGAACCCGATGGGGCGATTGTAGCGTTCGCGGAGCGTCTCCAGATCCGTCCCCGCGATGGAGAGCATCAGTCCGTCCGCGTTGTAGCGCGTCATCATCGTGTTGGCGAGGCTTTGCAGCATCAATCGTTCGTGCGTCGCGTCGCTTTGCTTGACCGCGCTCGCGAACGCGTCCGACACGTCGAGGTGAACGAACGAGCCGCTCGTCTCCACTCCGTCGAAGGTGAGCGTTTCTTCGGCAACCGTCAGCGTCACGTGCGGACCAAAGTCCACATCCGGCAGCGCACCCGCCGTGACCAGCGCGGACAGCAATCCCTCCGGCGAATCCTCCGCTTTGGCTGGTGTCGCGACGAGCCCTTCGCCGGACTCGTCCGGTACATAGAGCACAACGTCGATGAGATTGGGCGTGGCCGTGGGGGATGCGCTCGGCTCCGGCGATGGCGAAGGCGTACTCGCGATGGCGCTGGGTGAAGGAGCTTCCTCTGCGACGAAAGCAGGCGCGCAGGCGATAAACGCGAGCGCGCCAACCAATGCGAAGGTTAGTATTGCGATCCGCCGCATCAGATGATGCCGAGCGGAATCAGCACCGCGAGCAACACGATGTTGATGCTTGCAAGCGAAATGATCCATTTCTTCTGCGTAGCCGGTTCCTTGTCATAGATAAGGTACGAGGCAAGGAAGAACGGAATGTAGGTCGTGACGAACACGGGCAGCGCGCCCCACCACGGATAGACCCAGATGAACGCGGGCGTCCAGGCGAGGAAGATCTCGACGAGCGAGAAGAAGAAAGCGCTGCCGATGGCGAACGCAACGCGGTTGTTCATGCCGAGAATCTTCAGGTTCTTGTCCGCGGGCAGCAGCTTGGAGGTAAAGCCCGCGATGGCAAACATCATGGAGAGTTCCCAGCTCACGCCGATGAGCAGGATGAACGACGTGCTCTCCGGCGAAACCGTCCAGAGCGCGTAGCCGCTGAAGTGGCAGATGACCGCGTTGGCAATTTCGTAGAGCCAGTGTACGCTGTAGAGCATCAGCGCGGCGGCGATGGCCTTGTAGTTCTTCTTGTGAATTTCATCCACGTAGATGATCACCACGAATGCAAAAATCGCGATGAACGACCAGTTGAAGTTGCTGGGGTCGCGCACGGCCGCCTTGGCAAGATCGGCAAGCGGCTTGAGGCCCGGATCTCCAAAGAGCATGGAACATACCTCCCTAACAATATTCTATTTGGGATTGCGAAACAATAAACTAGAAATGGAGTCTGCGTTTATTTTACCGCGCTGGACAACAACTGTCAATTTACGGTTCAAACAATTAAACAAAAAAACACCCTCGCGCAACGAGATTATTGCGCGGGGGAATGAAACGCTGTTTTTTAGCGTTTGTGCGGGGCTAACCGCGGAGCTTTTGCTCCGTCTTTTCCATGAATTTTGCGTTGTCCACGACAAAGCGTTCCTGTATTCCTTCGCCGATGAGACCCGCGTCGTCAAATGCCTTGCAGGCGAACACGAGCCGACGGCGGTCGACTTCGACCAGCTCCGTTTCACAGCGAACGGTCATGCCGACGGGCGTTGCGGAGAGGTGCTTCACGTCAATTCGCGTGCCGACCGAAGAACTGCCCTCCGGCAGATACGGCAGCACACTCTCGGCGGCGCAGAGCTCCATGAGCGTAATCATCGCGGGCGTGGCGTAGACGGGCAGTCCGCCGCTGCCAAGCGCACGGGCGGTGTTTTCGTTGGTCACGAGTACGTCGCGCTCGGCGCGAATCCCAATGGAAAGAGTATCAGAAAGAGTATCCATTTGCGAGAACCTCCGGTTAAAAATACATCTGATTCAAAAATCGTTCGAACTATTATAAAAGAGAATCCGACAAAACACAACCGACCGGCTGCCCGTGCTGCTTGAGCACGACAGCCGGTCGATCGCAAAGGAAGGAAAATGGAAAGCGAATCTATTTGAAACCGCTTCCTTCCGGCGCGCAGGCGTCGAAACGAATGGTGCGGTTACTCGTAGTCGACCACGTCGACCCAGCGGAAGAGCAGTTCGCGTTCCTCCGGCCTGCCCTTGACGCTCTGGCTGGCCGCGACGATGGGAATCCATTTCTGGACGTATTGCCGCGGCGTGTTGCTCTTTTCGCAGAAGAGCTTGAGGTACGCTTCGGCGGTTTCGTCGTCCCCTGCGAGGGAAAAGAGCAGGAACGTGCGTGCCGCGTCCGCGGAGGCGTTGCCCTGCGTTGCGTGCGACCAGTCGATGATATACGGCGTGCCGTCGTCGCGCAGGATGATGTTGGTCGGGTTAAAGTCCCCGTGGCAGAGTTTGTTGTGGCGCGGCATGGACTCCAGCCGCGTGTGCAGGTCGTACTTCGTGACGGTCGGCAGCTCGGTCTGGATGATCTTTCGATCCATCTTGTCCCTTAGCCGCGGCAGCAAGGGGCAGATCTGGCGGTGCATGGCCAGCTGCAAATCGACGAACAGCTCCAGATACCTCTCCTGTTCCTCCGGGTGCGCCGCCATCTGCTCGGCGAGCGTCGTGCCCTCGATGTACTCCGTTTGGATGTACCATTTGCCGTCGTCCGTCATGCCGACGCCGTAGAGTTTCGGCACATGCAGCTCGGTCTCCTCCACGCGGGCGTGGTTGAGCGCTTCGTTGAGCACATCCGCTTTTTTGAATCCCTCGCCGAAGACCTTGACGACCGTGTCGCCGTCGCGATAGATCGTCTTGTTCGCGCGGCGCGCAAGAACGTTTGTTAGATTCATACTCGTTTCCTCCCGTCAGACGGTTTTATGGGTTCCGTAGTACGCGTTGAGATACATCTGTTTGATTTCGCTCATCAGCGGGTAGCGCGGGTTCGCGCCGGTGCACTGGTCGTCAAACGCCTGCTCGACCATTTCGTCGAGCCGCGCGAGGAAGTCCTCCTCCTTGATGCCGTAGTCGCGGATGGTCTTCTTGATGCCGACCCGCTCCTTGAGCGCGTCCAGCGCCTCGATCAGCGCTTCTACCTTGTCCGCGTCCATCTTTCCTTTGAGGCCCAGCGCGTCCGCCACTTCGGCGTAGCGGGCAACGGTGTGCGGGTGGTCGTACTGCGAGAACGCGCCCATCTTGACCGGAACGTCCGTTGCGTTGAAGCGAATGACCTCGTCAATCATCAGCGCGTTGGCAACGCCGTGCGGAATGTGGTGGAACGCGCCGAGCTTATGCGCCATGCTGTGGCAAACGCCGAGGAACGCGTTGGCAAACGCCATGCCCGCCATCGTGGCGGCATTGCCCATCTTCTCGCGGGCAACGGGGTCCTTTGCGCCGTTGTCGTAGGCGCGGG
>DAIRTE010000185.1:0-5426 GCA_036804025.1 Clostridia bacterium
TTATCGTTCATCTTTCTCCGGAAATCGACGAAAAGGAAATCGAGAGCTTCCGCAATCATCTCGAACGACTGGGCGATTCTGTCGTCGTTGCCAACGATGCGGACATGATCAAGGTGCATGTGCACTCGAATTCGCCGGGCAAGGTACTGCAAATGGCGCTCCGTCTAGGCGAGCTGGATAAGCTCAAGATCGAAAACATGCGCGAGCAGAACCGCGAACTCATGGCGGAACGCAAGAAGAACGAAAAGGAATTCGGTCTGCTTGCCGTCAGTACGGGCACCGGCATCGATGAGCTGTTTCAGGCACTCGCCGTCGACGCGCTGATCTCCGGCGGACAGACGATGAACCCGAGCATCGACGCCATCGCTTCCGCAATCAACAAGATCAACGCGCGGAACGTATTCGTTCTGCCGAACAACTCCAACATCATTCTCGCGGCGCAGCAGGCGAGCGAGCTGACGCAAAAGGGCGTTGTGCTGATTCCAACCAAGACGATTCCGCAGGGAATCGCCGCCTGTATGGCCTATTCCAAGGACGCTTCCATTCCCGAAAACGAGGAAGCGATGAAGGAAGCGATGGCGGGCGTGATCAGCGGCGCGGTGACCTATGCCGTTCGGGACACGAAGTTCGACGGTCACGAGGTCAAAAAGGGCGACATGATCGGCTTGGTCAACAACCATCTTTCCGTCTCCGGAAAGAGCATAGATCAGGCGACAATCGATCTGGTCAAGCAGATGATCACCCAGCACGGCAGCGACGAATGCACCGTTACGCTCTACTTTGGCGAAGGCCAGACGGAAGCGGACGCGCAGGCGATTGCCGACAAGCTCCAGGCTGAGTTTGCGGACGCAGAGTTCATGGTGCTCGCTGGCGGTCAGCCGCTGTATTACTACTACATCGCCGTTCAGTAACGCTGAACGCAACCCCGGGGCGTACAGCCGGCGAAGGGACGATTGGTTCCGTTCGCCGGCTTTTTTCGAAACCGGACTATAACACGAAGAAGCACGAGGACAACGATTTTGTTGGATCAACCGCTGGTAAGCATGAAGGGAATCGGGCCAAAGCGTGCGGAGTTGTTTGCAAAACTCCGTATTCTGTCCGCGCGCGATTTGCTATATCGCCTGCCGCGGGACTACCTGGACTACTCGAAGGCCACGCCCGTCTGCCAGCTGGTCAACGGCACCAACGTCGCCGTGCAGGTTCGAATAATGAGTGGCGTTCGGTTCTTCCGAACGGGCGGCATGACGATTCTCTCCGCAACCGCACAGGACGAAACGGGCACCGTTACGCTGAAATGGTTCAATCAACCGTATCGCAGCGGGCAGGTAAAGGCGGGGGACACCGTGTTTGCCTGCGGGCGCGTGATCCGTAAAAACGGTGTTTCGTTGATCAATCCCGCGCTCTCGCAGAACCTTCCCGGCATTCTGCCGGTCTACGCGACGGTTAAGGAGCTCAATCAGCGCGCCTGGCGGGACAGCATGCTCGCCGTGCTGGAGCACGTTTGGGATGGCATTGGCGACCCGCTGCCGTCGAGCATTCTGGAGCGTTACGGTCTTGCGCCGCTCGCGCTGGCGCTGCGGCACGCGCATTTTCCCGTCAGCCGTGAGGCGCTGGAGCTCGCGCGAAAGCGGCTGGACTTTGAAAACGCGCTGCTCTACTTTACGCTGCTGGAGCTGCAAAAGGCGGATCGGGTTCGCCAGAACGGCTTTGCGTTCGACACGAGTGGCGTGCTGGAGAAGTATCTTTCGAAGCTCGCGTTTACGCCCACGAAAGCGCAGCTTCGCGTCATCGAGGAGATTTCGGCCGACATGCGCAAATCCGCCCCGATGAATCGTTTATTACAGGGCGACGTTGGCTCCGGCAAAACGGCGGTTGCGATCTACGCGCTCTGCGTTGCCGCGGCAAACGGAAAGCAGGGCGCCCTGCTCGCGCCGACGGAGATCCTCGCTGAACAGCATTACTTGAACCTTCAAGAAATCTTCGGCGCGTCGGTCGTGCTGCTCAAGGGCAGCATGAAACAAGCACAACGAAATGCGGTTCTCGCAAAGATCGCGGACGGAACCGCGCTCTGCGTGGTCGGCACGCACGCGCTTCTCTCCGAGGACGTTCGTTTTTACGATCTGGGATTCGTCGTGACGGACGAGCAGCATCGCTTTGGCGTCCGCCAGCGCGCAACCATGCTGGAAAAGGGGACGCGACCGGATATGCTCGTTATGAGCGCAACGCCGATTCCGCGTACGCTCGCGCTGATTCTCTATGGCGATCTCGACATTTCGATCATCGACGAGCTGCCGCCCGGGCGAAAGCCGGTGAAGACCAGCATCATTCCGCCTAACAAGCGCGAGGATATGTACCAGTACATCGCAAAGCAGGCACAGGAAGGTGTACAGAGTTACATCGTTTGCCCCGTGATCGAAGAAAGCGAGTCGCTCGACATTCCCAGTGTGGACGCGCTGTATACGGAGCTGAAGAAAGCGATTCCAGATACGCGGCTATGTAAACTGCACGGCGGCATGAGGGACAACGAGAAGGAGCGGATCATGAGCGCGTTTCGCGCGGGCGAAATCGACGCGTTGGTGACCACGACGGTCATCGAGGTTGGCGTGCATGTTGAAAACGCCTGCATCATGGTCATAGAGGGAGCGGAACGCTTCGGGCTATCGCAGTTGCATCAGCTGCGCGGGCGCGTGGGGCGCAGCGCAAAACAGGCATATTGTTTTTTGCTCTACGGCGTACAGAACGAGCAGGAGAACGAGCGTCTCAAGACCATGACGCAGACGACCGACGGATTTGCCATTGCCGAGAAGGATTTACTCTTACGCGGCCCCGGCGATTTTCTCGGCACGCGGCAGCATGGCGACTCGGGATCGGGCGCGTTTGTCGGCACAATGGACGGCCGGACGCTGGAGCTCGCGGGTCGGGCGGCGCGCGAAATTCTCGCCTCTCCGGGCGAAGACGGCGCGCGGCTGATCGAGCTGGCAAATGAACGGTTTGACGCAATGTTCGGTAGCATCGCGATGAATTGAACGAGCCGGATCGTCCAAAAGAAACGCAAAACGTATTTGATAAGTGCTCAAAATTCGTTTGACGGTTTTTCGCGGACGTGTTATGATGGCTCTACTCTTGCAAAACAGGAAGTGCCTATGGACTATCAACATTTGATCTCAGATTGCGTAAAACAGATTCCGCCTTCGGGTATTCGGAAATATTTTGACCTGCTGGATGACTCGCACATCAGCCTTGGTGTTGGTGAGCCGGACTTTCCAACGCCGGATCGCATCCGCAAGTATGTTGCCGAGCGGCTCAAGAATGAGCGCGTTCCGTATTCCTCGAACTCCGGTGATCCGCATCTGCGCGAGTTAATCGTTCGTTTCTTAGACGAACGCTATGGCATCTCTGGTTACGAATCCATTGAAAACGTATTGATCACGGTTGGCGCGAGCCAGGCAATCGATCTGGCCATGCGTGCCATTCTGAATCCCGGGGACGAGGTCATCGTCCACGAGCCCTGCTATGTTTCCTACAAACCCGCGGTGGAACTCGCGGGCGGCACTGCCGTTGCGGTGTCGACCAAGCACGAGGATCGCTTCCGCCTGAAGGCGGACGAGGTTCGCGCGGCCATTACGCCGAGGACAAAGGCAATTCTGCTGGCGTTCCCGACGAACCCGACGGGCGCCATTATGGAGCGCGAGGATCTGGAAGCGATTGCCAAGCTCGTTCGCGGCACGGATATACTGGTAATTTCGGACGAGATCTACGCCGAACTGACGTTCAACGGCAAGCGGCATATATCGATTGCGGCGCTGCCCGGCATGCGGGAGCGTACGGTCGTGCTCAACGGCTTCTCCAAGGCGTTTTCCATGACCGGCTGGCGGCTTGGTTACGCGGCAGGCCCGTTGGAGATCATCGCCGCCATGCGCAAGGTGCATCAGCTCATGATGCTCTGCGCGCCAACGCCCGCACAGTGGGCGGGAATTGCCGCGCTTGAAGATGGCTTCAAGGACGACTTTGCGGACACCCGCTATATGATCGACCAGTACGAAACGCGCCGTCGCTACATCATCGACGCGTTCAACGCGCTTGGTCTTTCCTGCAACGAGCCGGAAGGTGCGTTCTATGTCTTCCCGTCGATCAAGTCGACGGGGCTGCTCAGCGAGCCGTTCTGTGACGGCCTGCTCGCGAGCAAGAAGGTGGTCACCGTTCCCGGCAGCGCGTTCAGCCAGGCCGGAGAGGGGCATATTCGGTGTTGCTACGCAACTTCGATGGAGGACATTGAAGAAGCGATGCGGCGCATTGGCGATTATCTGAAAGAGATTCGCTAGTCCGAAGGTGTTTTTGCCCCGTCACGGAAATCGAGACGGGGCTTTTTACTTGTTTACGAGTCTACACATGCTTTAAGGAGAAAAGCTATGATTCAAACCAAAACACTAAATATACTGGAATACGATAAAATCCGACAGATGCTGGAGCAGCACCTTTCCTGCGAAATCGGGCAGGGGTTTGCCGAGCAGCTGCGCCCGGCGGAGACGTTTGCCGAAGCGGAGACGCTGCAGGAGCAAACGAGCGAAGCGGAAGCAATCTACACGCGAACCGGGCGCTCGCCGATCACCAGCTTTCCGGATGTACGCGAACTGGCGAGCAAGATGCACGCCGCGCTGTTCTTGAGCACGCACGAACTGCTCGCCATTGCGCAGGCGCTGCGCGCGTCCCGCGAGGCGAAGGACGTACTCCAGAACGACGACACGCAGAGCCTGCTGAATAACCTCGCAAACCGGCTGACGTCGCACCGTTCCATTGAGGAAGAGGTTGCCCGCTGCATCCTCGCGGAGGACGAAATTTCGGACAACGCCTCCCCGGAACTGAGCCGGATTCGCCGTCAGATGAAGATTCTCAACGAGCGCGTCCGCGAAAAGCTGAACGCCATGCTCAAGAGCGCGACCACGCAGAAGTACCTGCAGGAGCCGATCATTACGGTTCGAAACGGGCGCTATGCGCTGCCCGTGAAAGCGGAGTACCGCTCGCAGGTGCCGGGGCTGGTGCACGACCAGAGCAGCAGCGGCGCGACGCTGTTTATTGAGCCCGCGGCGGTCGTGGAGTTGGGCAACGAAAACAAACGCCTGCTCGCGGAGGAAAAGAACGAGATTGAGCGGATTCTCTCCGCGCTGACCGCGATGATTGCGCCGTTTGCGAACGACATCCATATGAGTTGCAACGTCATGGGCACACTGGATGTCATCTTTGCCAAGGCGATTCTCGCGCGGGATCTGCGCGCCGTTCGCCCGGCGCTGAACGAGCAGGGGCGTGTTCGAATTGTCAAGGGCAGGCACCCGCTGATTCCGCGGGACAAGGTTGTTCCCGTCGATATCTGGCTCGGCGAAACGTTTCAAACGCTGATCATCACCGGCCCAAACACCGGCGGCAAAACG
>DAIRTE010000186.1:0-5372 GCA_036804025.1 Clostridia bacterium
CGTGAATCTGCGCCTCGTCGTAGTCCGCAACAAGAACGGGAACCTCGCTCAACCCCGCAAGCCGCGCGGCGCGAAACCGGCGCTCGCCGGCGATGATCATATAACGATTGTTCTTTTTCTTGACGATCAGCGGCTGCACAATGCCGTGCACCCGAATGGAATCCGCCAGTTCGCTCAGCGAATGCTCGTCAAACGACTTACGCGGTTGGAGTGCGTTGTTGTCGATCTCCCGAACGTTGACCATCAGCACGCCGGCGCTGGTCGCCTGCGCATCTTCCGGTGCGGCGGAATAGGGATCGAGCAGCGCGTCCAGTCCGCGGCCAAGTCCTGTTTTCTGCGCGGCCATTACGCTTCCTCCTTGGAGATCATTTCCGTGGCCAGCGCGCAGTAGGCAACCGATCCGGCGCTGTTCGGCGCATATTGCGAGATCGGCAGTCCGAAGGAGGGCGCTTCGCCGAGGCGCACGCTACGCGGAATGATCGTATCATAAACCTTATTCTTAAAGAATTTTTTGACCTCTTCGACCACCTGCATGGAAAGATTGGTGCGCGAATCAAACATCGTCAGCACAACGCCCTCGA
Organism: Clostridia bacterium; assembly: GCA_036804025.1. Taxonomy (GTDB): domain Bacteria; phylum Bacillota; class Clostridia; order Christensenellales; family CAG-138; genus UBA7703. The sequence goes on from DAIRTE010000186.1 coordinate 582, forward strand.
CGTCCAGATCCGGATTCAGGCTCTTACGAACGAGCTTGACCGTATTCATCAACAGGCTCAAGCCTTCCAGCGCGTAGAATTCGCACTGAATTGGAACAAGCAGCGTGTTTGCCGCGGTCAGCGCGTTGAGCGTCAACAGCCCAAGCGAAGGGGGGCAATCGATGAATATATAGTCATAATTCTGCTTGGTTGCGTTCAGCGCGCGCTTGAGCACCTGCTCGCGTGCAAGAATAGTAACGAGTTCCACCTCCGCGCCCGCCAGTGAAATGTGCGCGGGCAGGAGTTTGAGCGTATCGATCATCGTATCCTTGGTTGCGTCGTCTACGGCGACTTCGTTGATCAATACGTCATAAATCGAAGAATCGGTGCCTTCCTTTTTGAGTCCGAGACCGCTCGTGCTGTTTCCCTGCGGGTCGGCGTCGACCAGCAACACACGCTTTCCTTTTTCCGCCAGACAGGCGCTCAGATTAACGGCGGTCGTCGTTTTACCCACGCCGCCCTTTTGATTGGCAATCGCCACAATTTTCATAAAAGAGTTTTCCTCCAATAGTCGGTACCGTCATTATACTGTAAGCAACCGGGGTATTCAATGTTTCACGTGAAACAAATCGATGAATGGTCTCAATATTTACCGTTTCTTCACGCGGAACTGTTTCACGTGAAACAAACCAATCGATACGGCGATGCAGAAGTAAGGGGATCAATGTTTCACGTGAAACATTTGCATACACAAGTTCTATTGTGATCTTCGATCTTTCTATATAAAAAGAGCGCCGAAGCGCTCTATGAGGAAATCGCGTTTGTTTTTTGTTTTAGAAATTCGAGTAAATTCGAACCGGAACGATCAGATAATAGAATCCTTCCGTCTTCACGGGGCGAAGCACGCAGGGGCTGATGCTCGTCGTAAAGTCCATATAGATTTTCTCATCCGGAATGCACTTTAAAATATTCATGCAGAACCGCGGGTTAAACGCAATGTCGATGTCCTCGCCGTTGATGGAAACGTCCATCTCCTCGCTGATCTTTCCGGCAAAGCTGTTTGCGGTAATCGTGAGTTTGTTGTTGTGAAACTTCATCACGATGTTGTTGTTTCCCTCGCGGGCCATCAACTGCGCGCGGTCGATGCTTTCCATCAGTTCGCACTTATCAATCATGACGCGCGTGGTGTGATCTTTCGGCAGAATCTGCTTATATTTAATATAGTCTCCGTCGAGCAGGCGGGCAACGAGGCGGGAGTGCTTGATGTTCACGCAAACATGCGTCTTGGTGAACGTGAGTTCCACGTCCTCTTCCGTTTCGTCCATCATACGGGAAATTTCAATCATGGACTTGCCGGGAATGACGACGTTGCGCTCCGGCACAGGATTCTTCAGCTGCATGGAACGGCGCGCAAACTGGTAGGCGTCCGTCGCGACAATCGTGATCTCCTCGCCAAGCTCGAGCAATACGCCGGTCAGAATCGGTTTACTGTCGTCCTGCGCGGTGGCAAATACCGTTTGGCTGATCATATCGCGGCAATCGTTGTGATCCATCTTGACCGTGAACGTATCGCCCGTAAAGCGCATCTCCGGAAAATCTTCCGTCGCCTCAACGCACTGCAGGCTGCTCTTTGCGCGGCCGCAGGAGATGTCCAGCGATTTTCCAGTGAGCGTTACCTCGGCGATGGATTCCGGCAGCTTTCGCACAATCTCCGAAAAGAGCTTTCCGGGCACCACCGCAAAACCTTCCTCTTCAACCGTTGCCGGAAGAATGCATTCCTTTTGCAGCATCAGATCGGAGCATTTCAGTTTGACCCCGTCCTTGGTTGCCTCCAGGTAGATGCCTTCTAAAATCGGCATCGTTGTTCGAACCGGGAGCGCTTTGATCACAGAAAGGACGCCTTCTGTCAACTCCTTGGAATCCATGTAAAAATGCATTTCGAATACTTCCTTTCTCAACAAGTTGATCCATCGCGTCGTGCGCAGGAAAACACTTCAATATAATATGCGTGATAGGCTTTGGTTCGTTCGGGTTATCCACAGGAGAAGTCGGGTTTAAGAGTCAATCTATATTATTATTACAGAAGCAGGAGTAGTAGTACTATGTGCGCTTCGTGGAGAACCCGTAAGAGAGGCTTACAACCGCGTTTTTGGCTGTGGAGCGGTCTGTGGATAAGCGGGGGTTAACGACCGGGCTTTTCCACACGCTCCATGCTCTCCACATTGCCCACAATCTATCCACATCGACCATCCACCAAAAGTGGATTCTTTTTGGAAAACTTGATCAGGACATCCGTTTTTTGATATCTTCCAGCACGGAACTGAACGATCCGTCCGATTCAATCATTTCCTCAATGCGCTTGCAGGCGTTGATCGCCGTCGTGTGGTCGTTTCGGTCAAACAGCGTGCTGATGCGCTTGTAGGGAATGCCCAGCATATCGTGGCAGAGGTACATCGCGACCTGACGCGGCAGCACGATCTCGCGATCCCGACGCTCGGAGAGCAGGCTCTCAATCGGAATGGAGTAATATTCGGAAACGGTGCTCTTGATGATCTGCGGCGTGACTTCCTTCTTTCGAACGTCCGGCAGCAGGTCGCGCAGCGCTTCGATGGTGAGTTCCAGCGTCAGCGGGCGGCGGCGCAACTGCGAATACGCAACCACGCGGGTGAGAGAGCCTTCGAGTTCACGAATGTTGCTGACCACGTGCTCGGCGATGAACTGAATGATTTCGTCGTCCACGTCCAGATTGTCCAAACGCGCGCGGTTACGCAGAATTGCAATTCGGGTTTCAATGTCCGGCGGCTGGATGTCCGCAATCAAGCCCCACTCGAAACGGGAGCGAAGACGCTCTTCCAGACTCGAAATTTCCTTCGGTGGACGATCGGAACTGATGATGATCTGCTTGTTTGCGTTGTGCAGCGTGTTGAAGGTGTTGAAAAACTCCTCCTGTACGGACTGCTTCTTGGCGATGAACTGAACGTCGTCAATCAGGAGTACGTCGACGTTGCGATAGCGCTTTCGAAATTCGAGCCGCTTGTCCATCTGAATCGCGGTGATCAGCTCGTTGGTGAACGTTTCGCTGGTCACGTACATAACCCGCGCCGAGGGATCGTTTCCCTTGACCGCGTGGCCGATGGCGTGCATCAGGTGCGTTTTGCCCAAGCCGACGCCGCCATACAGGAACAGCGGGTTATAGGCTGCCGCCGGGTTCTGCGCAACCGCGAGCGCGGCCGCATGCGCAAAGTGGTTCGATCCGCCGACGACGAAGGTTTCAAACGTATACTTCGGGTTCAGCGCGAACACGTTGATCGGCTCGGCGCTGACCGGATTGATGTAGATGTCCCGATCCTCCGGCAGCACGATCTTGATGTCGGCGATCGTGTCGTTCGCGGCCTTTACCGCGTCCCGAACGTTTTCAAAATAGAAGTCTTCCAGCGTCTTCTGAATGTCGGGCGTCGGGACTTCCAGTACCAGAACGCCCTTCGAGAGAGCCAGCGGAACGATTACGTCGATCCAGGCGTGAAACGACAACCCCGTCATTTGGGGACGAATATTCTCGCGCGCGGCCGCCCAAACCGATTGCAATTGATCCATGGTGCTATACCCCCTATATTACAAACCATCATAGCAAAAATGCGGGCACTTTACAAGCCAAGGTTCGGCTGCGCTTTCGCGTATAGGGACTGCCGGCGAAACGAAACGCGCCGTCTGTCGGGCGTAAGGGACACATTACAAAGAACTTATAAAACAGGTGCCTTGCGCGGTTTCTATGCACGCAATTCCGCCGGCATAACGCCGCTTTCTGCTGGATGGAACCGATGACAAGCGGGTACTAGAAACGACAGTAGAATGAGATTTTTTCGCCACTTCAGCAAAATATCATGGCAAATTTCAAGCATAACTACCGATAGGAATGGTAAAAACAGCATAAATTCCCCACTTTTCGCAAAAACGCGAGCAAAAAGCCCAAAATGGGTTAACAATCTGTGACAAACGCCCCGTTTGATTGCAAACGGGAAAATCAGGGTTTACAATAAGAAAAGAATATAGTAATCGGGGGAAATTTGCCCGTGGGAGAATCGCTGCGCAGTCAGTTATTCATCAACTCCGAGCAGGTGGGCGTTTTTATCGAGGTCACCTTGCCCGCAACCGGAGAAGACGAGGAGTCCGAAGTTGCGCGCATCCATTATCTGGAAGCGGGGGTTGGCGAGCCGCTTCTGTTGATCCATTCGGTCGGGCAGTCGCTGTATACCTGGAGAAACGTCTTTGCCGAACTCTCGGACAACTACCGCGTCATTGCTCTGGACTTGCCCGGTCATGGCTATTCGTCCCGCCCGGACAGCTTTACGTACACCGCGGACGATATGGCCGCTGTGTTGAACCTGTTTCTGGATGCGCTGAATGTGAAATCCGCTCACATGATCGGCTTTTCACTCGGAGCTATGTATATGCTCCGCTTTTTGTCGCTGTATCCGCGGCGCGTGGCCAACTGCGTTGCCATATCACCTGGTGGTATCACAGAGCAGATGCCAAAGCTGATTCAGCAGCTTAAGACGCCTTTGGTTGCGACCTTTGCACGAAACCTCTACACCGCGAGCAACGTTCGAACGCTACTCACGGAATGCGTCAGCGATGAAACGTTGATTGACGATCATGTGGTCAAGCAGTACTATGAGCCGATTTCGGATGGACTTGCGCGCGAAGCGATTATGTATGCTCTACGCAATTTCGATATGGACGCCATTGCGGAGGGGTTGATGCCCGTTGAACACGAAGTGCTCGTGCTTTGGGGCAAAACCGACAGCTGGCACC
>DAIRTE010000187.1:0-5239 GCA_036804025.1 Clostridia bacterium
TGAAACGAGTATTGGGCAGCATTCGCCGCGCGGACGAGCGGTATCATATGATTGAAGACGGGGACAAGATCTGCATCGGCGTCTCCGGCGGCAAGGATTCCCTGCTGCTGATGGAGGCGATGAAGCTCTATCAGCGCTTTTCCTACACGAAGTTTGACGTAATCGCCGTCATGCTCGACCTTGGCCTCAAGGAACAGGACACCTCAGGCATCGAAGCGCTCGCCGAGCGGATCGGCATTGAGTTCCACGTTGAGAAGACGGACATCGGCAAGGTCGTGTTTGAGTACCGCGACGAGCGCAGCCCCTGCGCGCTCTGCGCGAAACTGCGGCGCGGCGCGCTGAACACATTTGCGGTGGAGCACGGCTGCAACAAGGTTGCGCTCGGGCATAACCGCGAGGACGTCATCGAAACGTTCTTCATGAGCCTCATGTACGAAGGGCGCATCAATACCTTCGCGCCGGTGACGTATCTGTCCCGGCGGGACGTTACGGTGATTCGCCCGCTGATCTTTCTGCCGGAAAAGTACGCGCTTTCGATTGCGCGCGCGCGGAATCTGCCGGTTCTGCCGCCGAACTGCTCCGTTGCGGGGCACACGAAGCGCGAGGAGGCCAAGCAGCTCGTTCAGCACATTGCAGGGTTGGTGCCGGACTTCGAGGAAAAGTTCATGCACGCGCTTTCGACAACGGAGACCTACGGGCTCTGGGACAACATGCGGCTCAAGGGCGACGAGCGGCACAAACGGTGAGGTTATTTCGGCAAGAACCGCGCGATCTAAAGCGATAATCTTGATTGATTCGAAAAAAATAAAGAAAAGCTGGCTTCGGTTTCGCTCCAAAGCCAGCTTTCTTTTTAATCTGTTTGCCTACTCTTCTTTCAGATGAAGGGCGGGTTTTATATGAAGTCGGTTGTCTGTTATAAGTTAGCTTTCCGGATAATACGCTTTCAGATCTTCAAAGAAGATCTGCATGAACACCTCCGAGCCTTCGGTGGAGAGATGGTCCGTATCGACAAAATAGTCCGTTGCGGTGGCAAAGCGCGCGTCGTGCGAATAGTCCAGGTACGGAATGCCAAAGTCGTCCGCATAGGCTTGGCAATCGGCATGAAATTGCGTGAGGAATTCCTCCGGGAACGCATCATTGAGCACGGAGAGATACGGGGTCGTAACCAGTACCGGTCGGTAGCCGCACGCTAGGCAGTCCTCCAGCATGCCGCGCAGAGCTTGATCGGTGCGCTTGTTCACGCTCTGGGAGGGAACGTAGCTTAAAAACACTTCGGCACGGGAGACGCCCATTTCCCGTAGCTTCGCCTCGGAAAAACGCGATGTGGTGGTCGTTGTCGGCTGCGCTGTCCCGAGCTCGACGGTTTTGCCTTGCAGCGCCGTGAAGATTGGATCAAAACTGAAGTCGATGATTCGAAACAGACGAAAGAGCTTTGCGGGCACGCCGGGCAAATCCTTTAGCGGTAAAAACGTGACGTAACGCTTCATGCTGTCCATATCGGAGGTGCTGTCGTAATACAGCGAAAAGCACGACAGATCGATGACGATGATTGCGTGATCGGAGAAGCGGTCTTTCGAATACTCATAAAGCGCCGCGTCCATCGACGGAATTTGAAACGGCAGATTATAGTTAAACATGGTTCCCTTGCCGTGGTACACCAGCGTTTGAAATCCGTTTCCGATGTGAGAGGAACCGAAACAGCCGATGTCGATGGTCTCCGGCAGATACTTATATTGGAGCGTCGACTCCAAACTGCGCTGATAGTCTGTATTGAGAAGTTGCAGATAGCCGAAGCTGAGGCACATCAGAAGCAGCGCGGTCAGCAGCGCCAGCAGAAGAAACCGGGATAGAAAACGCTTCATATTGGCCTCCTTTTCTAGAATTGAAAGTAGATAAACCGCGCGGCAATGCCCTTTTCGGAGAAAATCGCAATCAGGCAGACAAACACGGTATAGAGTATCCAGCGCGGCACGGGCTTGCGCGCGTCCAGCCAGCGCAGCATATCGGTGTTCTTGGTTGAAACGTCAATGAGAACCAGCACGCACAGCGAGATTGCGATCTTGAGGAACGCTTCCATATTGATCGACGCGAGGATAAATCCATTGCGCAGGTAGGACAGCAGGGAGCCGATTCCGTCGAAGCAATGCTGAAACACATAAAACGCATCCTGCACCGTGTTTGCCCGAAAGAACACCCAACCGGCCGTGACGAGGCAGAATGTAAACGCGATCTCCATAGCGCCGCGCAGCCCCTTTGCCTCCGGCGCGGGAGGCAGGCCTCTGCGCTTGCGCGCGGTCTCGCCGAGCGCGCCGACGATTCGATAGACTCCGTGCAGTGCGCCCCAGACGACAAAGGTCCAGTTTGCCCCGTGCCAGAGCCCGCTGACGAGGAACGTGACAAAAAGGTTGAAGTAATAGCGCGGCAGCTTGACGCGGTTGCCGCCGAGCGGAATATAGACGTAGTCCGAAAACCAGGTGGAGAGCGAAATATGCCACCGGCGCCAGAATTCCTTGATGGAATGCGAAAGATACGGGCTGTCGAAATTCTTCATCAGTCGGAACCCGAGCATCCGCGCGGCGCCGATCGCGATGTCCGAATAGCCGGAAAAATCGCAGTAAATCTGAAACGCGAAGAGAACCGTCGCCAGAATCAACGAAAAGCCCTTTTGGTCGGGCAGGTTGTTATAGACAAAATTGACATATTGGGACAACACATCGGCGACGACGAGCTTCTTAAAGAAACCGACCGCCATCATGCGAATGCCGTCCGCGGCGTCCTGCTCGTTGAAGCGGTGCTCCTCGAAGAACTGCGGCATGAGGTTCTTGCTGCGTTCAATCGGACCCGCGACAAGCTGCGGAAAAAACGAGATGAACAGCGCGTAGATACCGAGGTGCTTTTGCGCTTCGATGTCCCCGCGGTATACGTCGATGACATAGGCGAGGCTCTGGAATGTGTAGAACGAGATGCCGACCGGGAGAATAACGTCCAGCGCGGTGGATTGGACGGGGATGGAGATCAGCGCAAGCGCCTGTTCAACCGCGGCGGAGAAGAAGTTGAAATACTTAAAAAAGAACAGCACGAGCAGCGGAATCGAAACGCCGACGGCAAGAACCATTCTTCGCGCGCGTTGGGAGCGCCCGGGCACGGCCAGAAATCGCGCGGCGAGGTAGGTATCCAGCGTAACGCCCGAGATGAGCACCACGAGCTCCGGATTCCAGCTCATGTAGAAATAGTAGCTGGCAATCAACAGAAGAACCCAGCGGAACCGATGTGGCAACGCGAAGTATGCAAAAAAGACGATAACGAAGAAGACGGCGAACTGCCAGGAGTTGAACAGCATAGCATGTCCTTTCCGGTGGTAGAATCCTCCGTATTATATCATTGTGAATCGTGTAAAAAAAGTGGAAACAGTGGACGGGTGAAAATAGCTACTCTTATGTAAAGCAACAGAGAGCAAGGAGACTCGATAAGGACTTTCCTTACGATCGGCTAGGGGGATGTGCGAAGCCCCTGACGTGGAATTGGCCTAACGATCTCGAGCAGCGGCCTGTGCCGGATTGATTCTGCAGGGGCGAGGGTTACAGAACTGTTTCGGGAAAAGATTGATACAGTTGCGAAATAGATCAAGCATTGACGTTACTTGTTTGTTTACTATAAAATAGGCAGGAATCAGCGCTTATTTTTATTCATTTTGGACTGTATTTGTGAGCACTTCGTATCATGTCGCAAGTACATTTTATCGTGATTCTCTATCAGAATTGCGTGCATTTTGACTTGAGCGCATAAGGTTCAGAAATGAGGTCCGTTATGGAAAAGAATCAGGATATTCAGGTTCTGCGTGCAATCGGCATGCTCTTGATCTTGGTCGGGCATATGCCGATAGCTTTGCCGAATTTTCTGCTGCACGGGTACTCCTTCGTTAGTTTATTCTTTGTCATATCAGGTTATCTCATGGCGAAGGTATTCAATCATAAATACGGAACGAGTTTCAAGTCTGTTACTGTGATGAAGAAGGAGTTTGTCAATAAATTCTTCAGACTCATTCCGCTGATGTACATCTGGATACTGATTTATTTCATAATAGGAACATTCATTAACAACTATGGCGGAAGTTATGGTGATATGTCTCGCTGGGCAAGTGAGCTAAAAGCATCCGTGCTGTTGATTTACAATTACTATCTGGCTGGCTTGAGTATCGGCGGACTGTTTGGGCAGTATTGGTCGTTGTTTGTCGAAATTCATTTCTATATTCTAAGCGTTGTTCTTTTCCTGGTGATTCGAAATAACAAGGCTAGACTTGTGGTCAGCTCCGTCATCGTGCTTGCGGTCATATTCTTATTACGGCCATTGACGCAGGCGAATCTGGTTCGATATAGCACACATACACAGTTGGATTCCTGCTTTATGGGGGTTATTATCGCCTGTCTGTTTGAAGACAAACCCTATCTTTCAAAGTTCAAAATCTCCGCCGGGATGAAGACGGCGATTTCTTCCATTCTTGTCGTGCTGCTCTTTCTGGCCCCATATGTATTTGATACGTACTTCGACAACATGAACGTGAAATATTTCGTTTACTTAATCCTTGCTTCGAGCCTGCTGTTCCTGGCAAGAGAGAATGACGGTTGGATCTTTGGAGGGGCAGTGAACAAAGCGAAGAAGCTGTTTGTTGCACTCGGGGACGCCTCGGCCTCTACGTATGTTTGCCATATCATCCTGTTTTCGGGTATATACTCCAATCTCTACAGTTATACAAATCTCATCCCGAATAGTATCAAAACGACGACTTGGGGGATTTGCTTGCAGGTGATTTTCTTGATAACGGTCGCATGTGTTGTCGGGAGAATGTCATATGAGTTCATTGAAAAACCTTATGCGAAATTCGGAAAAGACATTGTAAAGCAAATAGCTGATTAGTGAGCTTTTTCGAACAACGAAGTCAACATCTTTCGAAACGATAGGGAAACAAAGAATCAATCGTGCGTGAACATCCTAGGAAGAAGATACCAGTTCAATATTGCGTGCACATCCCTTAAGCGTTATTCCTTACAACAAACAGCCAAAAAAAGAACCGGCCGAAAGGCCGGTTCTGATTCTGCTAAGTCCTCAAGAGTAAAGTGTGCTTTGTTTGCTCAGTCTGCTACGTAGGGCAGAAGGGCGACGATGCGCGCGCGCTTGATCGCGATCGCAAGGTCACGCTGATGCTTGGCGCACATGCCCGACATACGGCGGGGCATGATCT
>DAIRTE010000188.1:0-5234 GCA_036804025.1 Clostridia bacterium
CAATGGAAAGGATGATTCCCGTATCCTTCGCTTCCACCGCGTCTTTTCCCCTTTCGAATAGTTTGCCTGCCTGCGCTTTGTGTTCCCTCCGCAATCCACCGGAGGGAGGCGCCGTCCTGCAGGCGATCGATCCTTGCGAAACAGCGCGGACTGCCCGGCTCCCAAAGAGAGGGCCGGGCAGACCCGCTTTGCTTGTTTACAAGATAGAGCTTACCACTCCGGATACGGGAGGGTCTCTACGTTGTCCTTGGTGACGACATCGAGCGGAATGAAGTTGACCGCTTCAAACGTCTTGCCTTCCAACTTGGCTTTCGCGCACTCGAGGCTCTTGATCGCCATGTTCGTGAAGCTCTGGCCAATGCTGACCGCCTGCGTGCCGGCCTTAACCTGGTCGTAACCTGCGCGGCAGCCGTCGACAGCAATCAGGTATACGTCGTTCATGCCGGCGTTCTTGAGGGCTTCGATGACGCCCGTTGCGCCGTTGTCCCAATGGCAGAACACGCCTTGAATCTGATCGCCGTATTTCACGATGAAGTCTTCCATGATCGCCATCGCGTCCGCGGTGACCCAGCCGGAGCAGTTCTGGCTGTCGAGCAGCGTGATGTTGGTGCCTTCGATCGCTTGACGGAATCCATCCGCACGCTTGATCTGCGCATCGTGACCGGCCTGACCGCCGATTTCAACGATGGTTGCGCCATCCGGGAAATGATCGACAAACGCCTGACCGCCAGTCTGGCCGGCCATGGTGTCGTCCACGCCGCAGAAGAAATCACGATACTGCTGCGATTCCTTCGGGAGGTCCGAGGAGAACATGCCGATGACGATGCCGGCTTCCTTCGCTTCCATCAGACTCGGAACGATCGCGTTGATATCGCTCGGGTTGATGAAGATGGCGTCGTAGCCCTGCGCGATGCAGGTGCTGACGGCTTTCGCTTCGTTCTGAACGTCGTTCTGTCCTTCAAACACGTCCACGGTGAAGCCGTACTCCGGAGCATACTGCTGCAGCTGCTTGTAGGAGTATGCCTGCGACTCGTTGGAGAGCGCCTGCGTGATGAACGCGGCTTTGTACGTGGTGGCTGCCGGTTCGGCGGCGGGTGCTTCGGTGGCTTCCGTCGTCGCAGCTTCTGCTGCTGGTGCTTCCGTCGCGGGGGCGGTTACCGGGGCGCAGGCGAAAACGCCAACGACCATCATGAGAGCCATTGCCAATACGAGAATCTTCTTGGACATTCGATTTTTTCCTCCTTTTTATTTAAGCGCTCCGCGAACCAAGTCAGGGTGTTCTTTTGCCCGCGGGGTCGCTTATTCCGTAGTCAGTGCTTTTTTAGCAAGTTTGGGTATGGGTATGTCGGTTAGCTCAGCGCCTCCTGCAGCGCTTTGAGCATAACGGCTTTGTCCGGCTTGAGCCCTGTCCACAGCTCAATGTTGATCGCCGCCTGGTTGATCAGCATGCCGGTGCCGGTGTTCCAGCGCGCCCCGCGCGCCTCTGCGGCGCGAAGGAACGGGGTAATCGCCGGATTTGGAATCACGTCCTGCACAAACATACTGGGTAGAATCGTGTCGAGGTCGATGTTCGGGATTTCGTCCACGTTCGGGTACAGGCCAATCGGCGTGGCGTTCACGAGAATGTCCGTGTCCGTTGGCACCGAGTAGGTATGATCCCAAGTAACGAAGTCGCTCTTCTTCGCGATATTGTTCAGCAGTTCCATCAGGCTCTTTGCCAGCGCTGCATCTTCCGGACGATTCACAATCGTAATGCTGCCCGCGCCAGCCAGAGAAAGCTCCACGCTGACTGCGCGCGCCGCGCCGCCCGCGCCGAGAATCACGATCTTTTTCCCCTTCGGGTCAACGTTGTTCTCCTGCAGAGACTCCATAAAGCCCTTTCCATCCGTGTTTTCGCCGAAGAGATGACCGTTGGTGTTGACAATCGTGTTGACCGCGCCGATGAGCTTTGCGCTCTCGGAAAGCTCGTCGAGGTATTGAATCACGTTGAGCTTATGCGGAATCGTGCAGTTGATGCCGCGCATCTTGAACGCCTTTAAGCCCTTGATCGCATCCTCCAGCTTGTCCGGATCGACGTCAATCGTCAGAAACCGCCAGAGGTTCAAACCGAGCGCACGAAACGCCGCTTCCTGAATCACCACGCCGGGGTTCTCCGCCGCGGGATGTCCAAACACGCCAACGAGGCAATCCAGATAATTCTGTTCCTTCATATATAAATCCTCCGAGTTTCGTTTCCGTCAAACTGGATTCTCCGGGTATAAATCCTCCGAGTTTCGTTTCCGTCAAACCGGGTTCTCCGGGTAAATACCCTTTGAGTTTCGTTTCAGAGATCGGCTCGCTTAGAGTTGCGACGCCGCGAAATAGGCCGCGCCAACCGCCTGACCAAACTGCGCCACCGTGTGCACGGGGTCCTGCTTGAGATCGAGCATCAGCGGCGTATACGCGAGGGTGCCGTCCCCCGCCACAAACCGAACGGGGTTTCTCTCGTTCGCGCCCTCCTGCAGGAGTTCGGCACAGCGCTTGTGCTTCACAAACCGTCCAAACAGCACGCGTTGCTTGCTCTTTGGCGCGAGCATCCACTCCGTTTCCTCAAACGTAACGGCGAGATACTCGCCAATCTGTCGAAAGATCGCTTCCGCCGTCGGGTCGCCTTCCGCCGCAAGCCGCATCAGGTATTCCAGCAGGGGCTTTCGCATGTCCGCCGGGGACAGCGCAACGAATACTCCGTTTTCGCGCTGTTGCAAAAAACCGTGGTCAAAGAGTTCCGCGTAGCGCTCCGGCGCTTGCTGTTCAAACAGGCGCAGCGCGAGTCGGTAGGCGCCACTCTGGCTGCAATACTTTTGCAGCGTTCCGGCCAGTCCGGTGTTAAAGTTATTCACGCTGCGTACGTCCTGTTCGTGATAGGCGCGCGCGGGATGGTTGCCAAGGTCGATGATGCAGTTGTACACTTCGAGCGGAATCGGCGGAATCTCGCCGGTTTCGTCGATCCAGCCCGTGCCGAGCTCCGTGCCCAGCGTATGCGCAAACACGCCGTTTGCCACGCTGCCCGCCTGCTCCGAATGCGCCAGCTCCACCGCCGCCGTGTAGGCCGCGAGCGCGCCATCGTTGGCCATGTGCACCTTTCCGTCGGGGCGGCACTGCTCGAGCAGCAGTTCCTTGAGCTTACTGAGCTTTAAAAACTCCGTCTCATAGTCCGGCGACGTTGCGCGAATTCCCCTCGTCTTATAGGTTTCTCCGCCAACGATCCGGTCGTCGATGACCACGTCCGGAAAGCAAACACCAATTCCGTCCAGCAGCGGCGCTTCGCCATATGCCTCGCGGCAAGCGTCCACGGCGCTCTGCATCGCTTCGTTCGACGCGCCCTTTTGGAGCATCCTTTCACGCAGTTCGTTTGCCTCCGCGGTATCGGGCAGCGACATTGCCGCGCGGGCAATCCGCGCCATAAGCAGAATGGGTTCAAGAATCTGCTCTGCGTTTACCATCTCGGCGGGGTTCCAGTCGTATTCCTTGACCGCGACGATTCTGCCGTCGCGAATGCTAACCACCTTGATGTCCGTTCCGCCAATGTCAATGCCGCAAAGCGTTGCCGTCCGCGCCTTGTCCACCGCGGAGCGGAGGGTCGCCAGCGCGTCTGCCGTCGGCTGGGGCTGGTTCGCTCCCGCGTAAAACCCCAGCACGGTTTGAAACGAAAAGGGTTCCTCGCCCATTGCGGCGTTGATTCGATCCGTCACGTTCAGGCACTTTCCGTAGCCGCGCCGTTCCCGCTTGGGTCGATGAACCTGAAACACGTCGTCGAGCGTTGTGCAGAGTTCCGCCGAAAAGGAATCCATCGGGGAAACGTACAGCCGCATGCGCTTTCCGCCGAACGTGGAGATCAGGTTATAAAAACTCGCGTAGCAATACTCCTTGACGAACGCCGCCTCTGCCGCGTTCCTCGCGGCGGGAACCCGAATTTCCCAGTGCCGCTCGCCGCCGATGACGAGCTCCAGCACGCATTGTATCCGGCTGGTTCCGGCGGAAAATGCCGCCCGCACATCGGGTAAAAAAACATGTTCGCCGCGCTCGGCCCGGTTCAGAAACTCCTGCATCATGGCGCTCTTCCATCCTGTTATGACATCAGGCCGAAGCCCGAAAAATTCCTATTTTATGACGGTTAAACCGTGGGATTCCAGTATTTGATTTAGTTTGTGTACCCGCTCTTGCGAAATCTCACGCTGGTCGGGTGCAAACGCGTATTCCTCGCGCATTGCGTCGTACTTGTCCCGGCACATCGGGTTAAAGTTCAGCAGTTCCACCGGAATCTGCCGATCCAGCGATGCGACAAACCGCGCAATGCCCGTTATATTCTCGTCGTCGTCCGTATACCCCGGAATCAGCGGAACGCGGATTAAGAGGTTCGCGCCGCAGCTGGCCAGACGCTGAATGTTGCTCAGAATCAACGCGTTGTCGACGCCGGTTGCGGCCTTGTGCCGCGCGGGGTCGATCAGCTTGATGTCCGCGATGATCTGATCCGCCGCTTCTGCGAACGCGTCCACCGTTTCCGGCTTTGCGTACAGGCTCGTTTCTATGCTGGTGCCAATGCCGCGCTCGCGGCAGCCGCGCAGAATTTCGAGGGAAAACGCGGGGCTGGCCATGCATTCGCCGCCGGAGAGGGTAACGCCGCCGTCCTTACCGTAAAACGGAACATCCTTCTCAATCTCAAAGAGAACATCCTGCGTGCTCATCTCCCGCGCGTCAAACCGGATCGCCCCGGTGGGGCAGGCGGTGACGCAGGCGCCGCAGCGCGTGCAGGCGGCTTGGTCAATCGCGACCCCTCGCTCGTCCCAGTTGAGCGCGTGTGCCTCGCAAGCCGCGATGCAGCTCTTGCAGGAAACGCAGAGATTCTTTGCGTACCAGAGCTGGATTTCGGGGATCAATCCCTCCGGATTCTGGCACCAGAGACAACGCAGCGGGCAGCCCTTGAGGAAGATCGTCGTGCGGATGCCGTCCCCGTCGTTGATCGAAAACCGCTTGATGTCAAATACGTTCGCCGTAATCATACGTCCGCATATTCCGTCCGCTCGATGATCTCCCGCTGGAGATCTGGCGCGAGCTCCGTAAAGTACGCCGTGTAGCCCGCAACGCGAATGGTCAGGCTGCGATACAGCTCCGGCTGTTGCTGTGCCGCGAGCAGATCCGCGCGGTTGACCACGTTGAACTGCACGTGGATGATCTTTAGTTCGATGAACGCGCGC
>DAIRTE010000189.1:0-5090 GCA_036804025.1 Clostridia bacterium
CTATACCGGGTTCAACCAGTTTCGTCGGACGGACTGCCAGAACTGGTCGAACGTGAGTAAGGTATTGGCCGGCAGTGATCATGTTGCGGCGATTCTCAAGAATGGCGATGTTGTCGCTGCCGGTTACAATGAATTCGGGCAGTGCAACACCTCCGCCCTGCAGAACGTGCTCGACGGGGATGTTGCGTCCGGATCAACCTACTGCGTCCTGCCGGATGGAACGGTGGCTGCGTATGGAAAAAACTGGGTGGGCGAGGATAACGTTTCCGATTGGACGGATATCGTTGCGGTTTCCGCGGCGTTTGAGCACACCGTCGGGCTTCGTTCGGACGGAACGGTTGTCGCCTGCGGCAGCAATAAATACGGCGAGTGCGATGTGGAATGCTGGGGGGACGTTGTAGCCATTGCAACGGGTGGATATCACACCATCGGTGTACTGTCGGATGGAACGCTGATTGCAACCGGCAGTAATAACAAAGGTCAATGCAATGTCAGCGGACTTTGCGTTGGATAATACCAGATAGAGAAAACAAAATAGGGAATCCGTTCGGATTCCCTTTTTGTTTCCCGTGAAACATTCTAAAACTCGATTCCATTTCTCGCTTTCACACCTTTCTCATACGGGTGCTTCACGAGTTTCATCTCCGTTACATAGTCCGCCTGCTCCAGCACCTCCGTGCAGGGGTCGCGTCCGGTGATGACGAGCTCCGCCTCGCCGTGATTGTTCAGCAGCGCGAGCACCGCCTCGCGGTCGATCAGGTCCAGCGTGAGCGCGGCGTTCAGCTCGTCCAGCACAAGAAGCGAACACTCGTTTGCTCGCGCGAGGCGCGTGACTTCCGCGAGCGAATGGTCGTGCAGCTCGCGTACCTTCGCCTTCGTTTCTTCGCTCATGTTCGGAAAGAACCCGTGCGGCAGCTCGTTGCGGTAGACGGGCACGCCGAGCCGCTCCAGCGTGGCCAGTTCGCCCGTAGGAGCGCTTTTGAGGAACTGCGCGAGCACGGCCCGCCCGCCAGCGCCAACGTGCCGCAGAATCAGCCCCAGCGCCGCTGTGGTCTTGCCCTTTCCGTCGCCGCAATATACGTGAATCATGGATTTCCTCCGAAAAACACCTTGTTATCCACATTATACGATCGAATTGTGGAAAAAGGCAAATGAGCAAAAGAGTTAAGCGCGCGATTAGTTCTTCCTTCGCGGATAAAGAGGAGCGATTGACTCGTTTTCTAAAGCGCCGCGCAAGGTTCACAGCCGCTTCACAACAAGAAAGCGTGATTTATGCTAGGATAAGTAAAACATGCAGCTTCTATCAGGAGAACACGATAAAACCGTATAGAAGGGAATCGTTCCGTATGAAATCAATCGTTCGGCGAACAGGTACTTTGTTGATTGCGTTGTTGTTTGTCGCGGCGGCCTCCGGGTCAACGCCAAAGCGAATCAGCGAAGAGGAAGCGAAACAAGCCGGTCTTGCATTTTTAAATCGCGTATTCGACGCCAGCGAGACCGAAGCGACGGTGAAGTATGTAACGGAAGCCGGATACAGCTATACCGACGGCGAGATCGTTGAAACCGGCAAGGAGGAACCCGTATCCTATTATGTGGTTACCGTATCGGAGTACAATGATGGACGCTACCGGTACTATGCGCAGGTAAACGCGGAAACGGGCGCCGCCTATTACGCCGGTCGGAGTACCTCGTTTGTTCCGGAGATGACCGCCGAGCAGCAAAAAGCGTTCAGTGAGGCGAAGGGGAATGGCGATTGGGAGCAATACGATTACTCGCGAGTCAGCGTTGACTGCTGGGATACTGCGCGTGAGTGGATTGCGCAAACATTCGATCTGAAGGCGAAGATTCTCGGATTCATCGACGGCGGATTCCTGTCCGATGACACAGGTACATATGCAAGCTTCTATGTCGTAATTCGGGACGGTACGATCTACTACGTCAATATGCTCTGGCCACAGCGGACGGTGCTTGAGGTTGGCGTTTTGAATCAAATCGGGCCCTATTGGAGTGAGCCATGAGGAAAGACAAAACCTGCTTGATAGCACTACTCTTTGCTACACTGCTGCTCTCCGGCTGTTCGCCGCACCTTGTGAGCAAAGCCGAGGCGAAAGAAGCGGGACTTGCGCTGATCAATCAGGCTTTTGATGTAAATGAAACCGACGCGACGGTAACCTATGCCGAATACGCAGGGTTCTCCTATGCCAACGGCATAAGGGTGCAATATGGAACCGAAGAACCGGTGCGGATTTATTCGGTTTCGATTCCGCAGGAAAACAGCGAGAACCCGCTGTATTACGCCACGGTGAATGCGGAAACGGGGTTTGCATATCACGCGGAAAAAAGCGAAAGTCTGCTTTCTCCAATGTCGACAGAGCAGCAGAAGCAGGCGGAAGAACTGGCATCTATTGATATGTTCAGCAGTAATTATGATATTGCATTAGAAGAATATTATAAAACGCTGAACGAGTCGAACACCGCAGGCGCCGCAACAGATTGGGTAACGGAAAAATTTCGTCCGGGTGAGCCGACCATTGCGACGCTGGAAAACGGAACGATGAGCGATAGCGTAACCGCGCCGCTTGTCAATGTGGATTATTTGATTGTTTTTGATGATGGAGCGGTCTATCAGGTAACGCTGATTTGGCCCACGATGGAGGTTCAGCAGGTATCCATATTGAGTCAGAGCGTGCAGTAAGGAGGAATATCATGAAGAAAAGAGCTGCAATCGCCCTAATACTTGCGCTTTGTGGAGCTCTCTTGGCTTCCGCCTGCGCACCAAAGGCCATTGGCGAGGCAAAGGCGAAGGAAATCGGGCTTGCATACATCAATCAGGTGTTCGATGTCGACGAAACCGAGGCGACGGTAACAAGCGAGCAGGTAGAGTGCTTTCCATATCAAGATGGAGCGATTGTTACAGACGGCGATGCTTCCATCGCGACAAGATTGATTTACCGTGTGCGCGTGGCAAAGAGCGAATCCATTACGCTGTATGAGGCGTATGTAAACGCTTCGACCGGCGTTCCGTATTTCGCCAGACAAAATGAGATAAATATAGTTCTGACGAATGAACAGAAAGAGAAGGCAAACACGCTTTTCTCCGCCGAACGTAGTTGGGGCGAGAAGCATGTGGCTGCGTTGCAGGAGATGAAAATCGCCTGTATTCAATGGGTTGAAGCGAACCAGATGGGGGACTATCCCGTGTTATTGGCAGTGGAAAAAGAAGGAGCAGAACGAAATCAAATTTCGACTACCTTCTGGCAAGGGTACTATGTGGTGATGCGCGATGGAACGATTTATGATATGTCAATCCTCTGGCCTTCGATGAAACTGCTGCATTTCGGTATATTAAACGAACAGTAAAACGAGTTTTCCATATGGTTCATAAAAACAAGCGCGCCGTTTCCGGCGCGCTCTTTGTTGCTTCCGCTCGCTATCAGATTCTTTGATGTAATCCAACGACGAAAAGACCTGTAGCGTCATCCGTGCCAAGCGTAGTAGATTGCCTGACTGATTGCGTGCAGGATGGTCTCTGCTCGCATCCAAGGGAATTCTGCTTCGATCCATTCGGTACATTGCCGTTGAAGCTCCGAGATTCTACTCGGCTGATCATCTACATACCTTTCGGAGACATAGGTTTCGACTCTGCTTCGTATTTCTTCGATATAGGTGCTGATTCGCTGTTGCTCCTCATGGCTTAAATACGGTGAAACTTCCTGCACGATGGTTAAAACTGGCCTTCGCCAGTTCGTTCCAAACTCAAGAGACAATTCATAGACTCGGTTTAGCACATCGGGGTCAAAAAAAACCAACGGATGCCTCCTTGACAGGTTTTCATTTTACCTGTGTTTCTTTGTTGCTATGCGTGATTCTACCATAAATATCTGATACTGGTAAGATTAGGGTATAGCAGTATTCAAACAATATTCTAGAAGAGATGCAATAAAACAAGCGCGCCGTTTCCGGCGCGCCCGTTCGTTTCGTTACTTAAGTTAGATGCCGAGGTGGCGCAGCTCGCCGCGCTTCTCCAGCTGCTTGAGCATCTCCGCCGGGTTCTTCGTCTTGGCGAGGAAGATCATCGCGGCGATGACATACGGCTTGAAGGAAGCCTGCTTGTAGAGCGGGTCGCGGTAACGGTCAAACACCGTCGCGGCAACTTCGCCCGCTTCGCAGCTCACGCCCGTGATGTCGGCGGGCAGGCAGTGCAGGTAGAGCGCCTTGCCGTTCTTGGTCTTGGCCATGAGCTCTTCCGTGCATTCCCAGTCCTTGTGCTCGGCGTTCTGCTTGAGCAGCTTCTTTTCGAGCGCCTTGATGCCGTCGAAATCGCTGTTGCCGTAGAGCTCCGTGCGCTCTTCCATGGCCTTAAACGGCGCCCAGCTCTTCGGGTAAACGATGTCCGCGTCTTTGAACGCGTCGCTCATGCTGTTGGTAACGGTGAACTTGCCGCCGCTCTCGGCGCTCTGGCGTTTGGCAACGTCAATGACGCCGTCCATGACCTCGTATCCTTCCGGATGCGCAAGGGTAACGTCCATGCCGAAGCGGGTGAACAGGCCGATGACGCCCTGCGGAACGGACAGCGGCTTGCCGTAGCTGGGGCTGTACGCCCAGGTCATGGCAATCTTCTTGCCCTTGAGGTTTTCCACGCCGCCGAACTCGCGGATGCAATGCGCCATGTCGGCCATGCACTGCGTCGGGTGGTCAATGTCGCACTGGAGGTTGACCAGTGTCGGCTTCTGCTCGAGCACGCCGTCGATGTGGCCCTGCTTGACAGACTCGACGACTTCGTGCATGTAGGCGTTGCCTTTGCCAATGTACATGTCGTCGCGGATGCCGATGACGTCCGCCATGAAGCTGATCATGTTTGCTGTTTCGCGGACGGTTTCGCCATGCGCAATCTGGCTCTTGCCTTCGTCGAGATCCTGCACTTCGAGGCCGAGCAGGTTGCAGGCGGAAGCAAACGAGAAGCGCGTGCGCGTGCTGTTGTCGCGGAACAGGGAAACGCCTAGGCCGGAATCAAAAATCTTGGTCGAGATGTTGCGCTCGCGGAGATTGCGCAGCGCGTTGGCAACGGTGAACACCGCGTCGAGCTCGTC
>DAIRTE010000190.1:0-5082 GCA_036804025.1 Clostridia bacterium
ATTTGAACGGCTGTCAGTGTACCAGCAACGATCTAGTGACGCTCGCGGAAATGACAGGACTTGCGTGGCTTGACCTCTCCTATTCTGGCAACATTAAGGACATTTCAGCTATTGCAAACCTGACGGGCCTCAAAGCGCTGAACATGCAGGGCGTTAACGTCGATCTAGCACCGCTTGCGGCGCTGACAAATCTGACGACGCTGTACTTGCCTGAACCGTTTGAAGGCAAGTATGCCCCGGACTACTCCATCTTCAGGGAAATCTATCCGAACTTGAAGGAAAAGAACTTCGAACTGCCGACAGAGTAAAGCAAACAGATTAATGCTACGTACAGCCCCGCTTTCCGAAAGGAAGGTGGGGCGTTGCTGCTACCTTATAAAAAGTTGAAAATGATGTGAGTGAGTCGAAATTCCAGACAGCATGATACTTAATGGCTACGCAACGGCTGAAACAGATCGAGGATCAACGCACGGAGCGCAAACAACGCCGGCAGAAAATGCTGGAGTTCATTCGGATACTGGAGCAGGTGAAGGGATTACTGACGAATTTTGACGAGGGGCTGTGGAATGCGACGGTGGAGGCGGTTGTTGTTCAGGCCGATGGGAGCATGGTGTTCAGGTGGAAGAATGGGGCGGAAACGCAGGTTTATATTTAGGTAGTGCGGCGGCGCTTTCTTCTAAAACGGTAAATTTACGGTTGATTCCTATATGCCAATTGGATTACAATAATTAACAGTAAACGTGCAATTCTATATCAGCTATAGATAAAAGGAGTAAAGAATGATACCAATAAAACGCCGGTTCACCTTGCTTTTTTCGATTATCATGTTGGGCTTTTCTGTCTCCTGCACACAAAATCCAGTCGTCGTGTCAGCTAGTACGCCGGAACCGACGCCAACGGCGACTGCTGCACCGACTGTGAGCCCAACGTCAAGCCCAGTGCCCACACCGGAGCCGACGCCGATTCCCACGCCGGAAGCGCCTGTGCTGCTCGACCATGTGGTCTTTACCGACGCGGTGCTTGAAAAACGCGTGCGCGAGGCTATGAATCGACCGCAAGGCGATATTACGGCGGAAGAAGCGGCGGCTGTCACAGCGCTCAATCTAAACGCACCGGAAAACGTTTCCGACGATCAGCGCATTCGCGATATCAGTGCGCTCTGGTACTTCATGAACCTGAAAGAGCTCGAGTTTATGAGCAACGCAGTGACGGACATCAGCCCGCTGTCATGCATGAAGCAGCTGGAGAAGCTGTATATGAGCTGGAACCAAGTAACGGATATCAGCCCGCTTGCTTATCTTGACGCGCTGTTTATCGTGAGCATGGATGCAAACGGATTTGCTGATATCGGCGCGCTTGCAAACAAGCAGGGGCTTGTCATCCTCTCCATCGACGGCAACGCCGTAAAGGATATCAGCCCGCTTGCGGGCGACGCGCGGCTGGAGAACCTGTCCATGCGCGGCAACCAGATCACCGATCTAAATCCACTGGCAGGGCTGACGAACCTGAACAGTCTGAACATCTCCGGCAACCCGATTCAGACGTATGATCAACTGGAAGGAATCTATCCGAATATACGCGATACGGATTATGAGTTGCTCTTTGCAAAGGACGTTCCGGATACACCGCTTGTATTCAATGATCCGCAATTTGAAAAGGCGCTGCGCGCTGCGATGGGCATCTATGATCGCCCGATCACGCAGAGGGACGCATTTGTCGTGCAGGCGCTTCAGGTGGTAAACGATAAGACGGAGGGATCTGCGTTCTCGGATATCGGCCCGCTGGCCTACTTTGTGAATCTGAAGTCGTTGTACTTTAACTCCAACCTGATTGCCGACCTACGACCGCTTTCCGGATTGACCAAGCTCAAGAGCCTTGATATAGGCTTTAACCAAGTGGCGGACTTGTCGCCTTTGGCAGGATTGACGCAGCTTGAGTCGTTGAAGCTGCATAACAATCTGATCACCGATGTTTCCCCACTGGCCGGCCTGGCAAATCTTCGGGAGCTGTGGCTCAATGAAAACCCTGTTACGGATTTCAGCCCGTTGGAGGAGATCTTGCCGAACCTGACCAGCAGGGACTTCTAGATTGAACCGGAAAAATTAATTTGAAAGATAAAACACAATGAAAAAAGCATTTTGTTTCGTGTTCTCACTGTTGATCACATTGAGCCTGACGGCCTGCGCCGCGCCCGCCGGGACGATTGCGACGGAGACGATGCCGGCTCCTTCAAAAACAGATGAATCCGCTGTTGTTTCGTTTGCCGACCCGGCGCTGGAGGCGATGGTGCGCGGCGCGATGGGTAGGCCGGAGGGCGACATAACAGTAACTGAAGCGGAGACTGTCACCACGCTCAATCTTGGCATTCAAGAGCAGCAGAATTACGAGGAACAGAAGCAGATTACGGATATCAGCGGGTTGGAATACTTCATAAATCTTGAAACGCTCGATTTGTCAAATCAAGCGATTATGGATCTATCGCCAATATCGGGGTTGACGTCTCTGCGAAATCTTTCATTGGGTAACATACCAGCAGTCGATTATTCGTCGCTGAAAACCTTGATTAACTTGAATACCCTTCTTCTCGACGGCTCGGCCGTTACAGATATAAGCGTGGTTTCCGGGCTAAACCAATTGGTACTGCTGAGCTTTGCTAACACGCTTGTTGGCGATCTTTCGCCGCTGGCTTCACTTGAAAATTTACGGTTTCTGTATCTGGAAGGGTGTCCTATCCAAGATTATGCTCCGATAAACAACCTTTATCCGCTATTAAAAGAAAAAGACTTTGTTTTCGCCGAATATCTTTCCGACCTTGGATTTATCTATAGTAGAGATATATGTGTTGCGGAATATAGTCTTGACAATGTCTTGATTCAAATTTGCCGTTCGGATTGGGGCGCACCGCCGGACAACTATTTGTGGCTGCTGAATTCGATCCAGATGAAATATGACATGAACAACGACTATACCCTGATTACCAGTTATAGCCCGGAACAGCAGACATATGGGTTTACGATATCAAGCCATGGGGGAACGCCCGCCGGTTACGTTTATTTAGCTGCTACAAACGAGTTTATCTTTGGTGTCGGTGATCGTGAAAGCACAGAAGAGGCTGTTCGAGCTGTTTTTAACGATACGGATTCTGATGATATCCTACTTGCGTTCATCCCTGCCTTTAAAGACATGATTAAAAACACTTTTAGCAGAACCCCTGATGCGCTGTATACGCTGCCAAATGTCAGACCAACGTTATTGAACCTGGGCTTCGTTGCGCATGAAGAAGATGCATATTGCGAATTCGTCAAGAAGGATGATACGCCGGATGGCAAAATATACCACAGCATTTGCGTGCATCGCCCTGAATGGGGCGAGCAGGATTACGACGTCCGGTTTTTCACACCGATCAACGAGTACGGACTGGTGATCATGTACTATGTCGATGAACAACGCTTTCGGGTGGGGGCGGATAACCAAAGCAACGGTGCATATGCGGTTTTCGACTATTATCAGAAGGACGATACTGTGATCGACAACGAAGTCTCGCAAGGAGTAACGATTGAGGAGTTTTTCACGAATGTATATCGCGATTTCGACGTTCAGGATGTCTATCGGTATTCCGTGTCGCTTATGGAACGGTATATTGAGGATACGTTTGACCTGAGTGCCGACGAACTATATGCGTTGCCGGTTGGTGAGTAAGAAACCACGTCGTTTTTCACGAAATATGCCGGGATAATTTTTAGTGAACATTGGTATGATTGATAAACACAATAGTCAGATTAAAATGGGGAACGGGTTTCAAAGAATATAGAGGATCGATAAAAACAGGAGGAAGCGATTTTGAAAAGGCTGTTTTGCGCAATAATCATTATACTGATTTCGACTGGGCTGACGGCATGCGCCGCGTCCACCGCGGCGGTTGCAGCGGAGGCGACGTCGGCTCCTTCGGCAACGGCTGCGTCTGCCGTTGTCACGTTTACCGATCCGGTGCTTGAGGCGATGGTGCGCGGTGCGATGGGCAGGCCGACGGGCGACATTACCGCTAAAGAGGCGGAGGCGGTCACGGAGTTGAACCTGAGCTTCGAGTGGCGACAATATCTCCATGCGGTACAGATTCAGGACATCGGCGGATTGGAGTACTTCAAGAATCTGAAGCACCTCGACCTTTCATTCCATGCGATCAGCGATGTTTCTCCTCTCGCTGGGCTGACCAAGCTTGTCTCACTGTCAATGAACGCAAATCCTGTTGCCGACGTTGCGCCGCTCGGCGGGTTGACAAACCTGAAGTTGCTCTCGCTTTCCGGCTGCGCGGCGGAGGATTACAGCGCGCTTTCCAATCTGGTCAATCTGGAGCTGCTTGCACTGGATCATTCGACAATTGCCGACGTGTCGCCGCTTTCCACGCTGACCGGATTGAAATTTCTGTATTTGGAGGGAAGCCTGGCTTCCGACTATTCTCCGCTGGCGGCGTTCTATCCGAATCTGGAGGAACGGGATTTCAGGATCAATTCCACGCTTCGAGAGCTTGGGTTTACCATGGATCATAACGGGAATCAGGCATACTATGGGGACGTTCAGCGCGACGGGTTGAGCGTGAACATCAACCATATCGAGTGGGGCGTTCCGCAGACGGAAGACATGAGGAACTGCGTCAAAATGGAATTAATACTGGATAGCGGTTATACCTTGGTCGCCTTGTACTATCCGGAATTCAACGCCTTTTGCTTTCAGATGAACGTCAATAACGAATTCATGAACTACCTCTGCAGCTCGGTGGATGGTACTGTCATGCTGGATTCCAACAGCAGGGGAAACTTTGAGAGAATGATAGCCGAGGCGCTGGGCGAAACGGGAGACTCGGACGCGCTGCTTGCGCCCATTCCCGTTTTTAATGACACAATTCAAAAAACCTTCGGCATGACCGCCGATGCGCTCTATGCGCTGCCGATGGAATGATACGAATTGTCGCGTAAAACAAAGCCGGAGTATATGGCGACTTACAAGATAAAAGAAGTTAAAGTGGAGGATACAATTGTTCGATACTCTGAAACGCTTCCCCTAGGGGGTTCCAATTTTTGAACG
>DAIRTE010000191.1:0-5061 GCA_036804025.1 Clostridia bacterium
TCGAAATGCCCCAGAGCACGTAGCTGATCAGGATGATCGCCTTGCGCTTGCCGAGGCGGTCGCTCAGCGTGCCCATGATGAGCGTCGTGATCGTTGCCGTGACCGCGCTGAGCGCGACCATCAGCGAAATCACCTTCGGGTTCGGGGAGATCACGTCATTGACAAACGTGTTGAACCAGGAGTTTTCGACGACCCAGGCAATCTGGCCGGAGAACGCGAGCAGTACGATGGCAACCCAGTTGTTGGCGCCGAGTTTGGTCTTTTGCGTTGCAGGCATGTTGGTTACTCCTTATCCTTCAATATCGATGCGGCCGGGAACTGCGCAATTCGAAGCAGCGTACAGCCGTAGGGAACGAGCGTTTGCTCCAATAGAGCATCTTCTTTCACGGAGAATGGCGGCGGAACGGGGCCCGCGCTGTGCCGAACCATTGGCCAGTGCGGCGCGCGCGCCAGCCGCAGGCGAACCATCAGCGGCGGCGATTCCTCGCCAAAGGGCTGATCGCCCGGTGACGACACGGCGATCTTTGCGCGCTCCAGTTCGGACTCCACCAGCGCAAAGCGCCACTCGGAACGTGGAAAGAGTTCGTTGTCCGCAAACGGCGGTGTGCCGCGGACGACGCGGCGCTCTGCGTCAATTGGCAGTGCGAGCAGCAACGGCCCGCGATGGAGAGTTACGCCGCCTTCCGCTTCCTTTTGTATACGCAGCGGCATCGGCAGGCGCAGCTGAACCTGATCGCCTTTGTGAAAAATACGGTGTAGTTCAACGAAACCGTCTTTTTTTGTGACGTTTTGCGGCTCACCGTTGAGCAGTAACTCGAAGGTGGTTGCCCACGCGGGAATGCGCAAAAACAGCGAGCACTCTAGCGAGTTTGCTTCGTTCTCAATCACATCGAAGCGTAGGTGAATGTTCTCGTTAAACGGATAATCCGTCTGCTCGGTCAATTGAACGGTTGTGCCAAGAACGTCGATTCTTGCAGTGCAGGGTGCGTAGAGCGCCGCCGTAATGCCGCGCGGGTGCTGCATCAGGATGCTGCCAAGCAGCTTTGGCCAGCCCTGGTGCATGTTTGCGGCGCAGCAGCCAAAGTTGGGCTTGAGCCCGAAGAGGTTTGCCTCGCTGTATGCGTCGTACCAGCCGCGCTTTTTGCGCGACGCCTCCACCTGATTGACCTGCTGTACGTATTGATGCGCGCACATGTCCCCCGTAAACGTCGCGGGCCATGCGTTGAAGGCGACCTGCTCCAGCAGATCGGCATATGCCGCTTTGCCCGTGACGGCGAGCAGTGTTTCGAGCGAAAACAGGTATTCGGCGACGAGGCAGAGCTCCGCGCCAACGGCGGGGGAGCGACCGTTTAAGTGCTCGTCCCCAGAGAAGACGAAATTTGCGAGTCCGTGGTGCGTTGTCAGCGCGTCGATTCCGGCCTGGGAGGCTTCCGCGCCCGCGGGATCGCCGCCAAAGAGCGCGTCCAGCGCGGGCATCTTGAGCGCCATCGCGAGGTTCACGGAATGCGTTTCGTGAAACACGCGCAGGAAACGGGAGGCGTTGTTTTTGTCAATTTGCGCTTTTGTTGGCGGTTTGGGCGCTCGAATCCGGCGGAGGCGCTTTGCCGTCCAATCCGACATCAGAGTGACGCGCTTTGCTGCTAGAAACAGCGGGCGGTTGAGATACGCGTGCGTGCGCTGGGGATAGGGAAACGCGCGAAAGAATGTACCCCAACGGTAGCTCTGCTCGCGCAGCAGTTGCGCCAACTCAAGCAGATACTCCTGCCCGGTTTGGCGGTAGAGATAGAGCATCGATAGGAGCTGCTCCTGCCCGCGTGCCGCCGCCCACATGGAGAGCGGCTGCTGCGGCAGGTGCTCCAGCTGAAAGCGAAAATAGCGATCCAAAAATGGAAGTACGCGCTCGTCGCCGATGGCTTCGTGATACTGCGTCAGCGCCTTGAGCGCGACCATGCGCGGCCACCAATCCGGGTTGTCCGCCGGGCCAAAGAAACCGTCCGCGCGCTGACTTTGGAGCATCCATTCGATCCAGCGCTGCGCCTTCTGTTGGAGAGCGGCGTCGCCGAGACTCCAGGCGAGCGGAATCAGCCCGTCAAGGTAATACGGCCCGCGTTCCCAGTTTTCGCCCGCACCGCCGAGCCAGCCGGACTGCTCGCCGAGGTCCTCCCAGAGCGCGTCAATATGCCCGCTCAGGCCGTTTTGTTGGACGACCAACTGCGAACGAAGCCAGCCCTCGGGCGTTACCTGTCCCAGCGCGGCGGGATGCAGTTTGTAATTGATTGGAGTGTCGTTTGACATGGGGGTTTCCTGACTCTCTTGTTCCATCAGACGTGAAATGGACTCTGTTCCTATCATATGGCATTTTGCCGGAAAACACAAAATGAAAATATGAGTCGGACATAAAAGTTCTGATCGTTAAAAACAATTCTACATGGAACTTGGAAAGATGGATCGCGCTTCTGGAATTGTAAATAATCAACAGACGTGTTACAATAGTCTTACATCATTCCGTTCTTTCCGAACCAACAATGATCGACGAAAAGAAAAAAACACCATCCACTCACCGAAACAAAATCGTTTTCTTCGAGGTTCTTATGGCGACGACTCGGCCGAAAACCTATTGGTACGTTTTGGTTGTCTTCGGATGGCTTTTGTATGCGCTTGCTTCCGCCTTTGGATGGATGACGTTAGCCAACATTGCGTCGGTAGTGGATGCGTTTTTGGCTGCCGTTATCCTGTTTGTCATCGCCCGAATGTCGTCCGATCGAAAACATGTTTCGAGCATGTTTCTCTTTGGAGCGTACGCCAGTTTCGCGTGGGGCTGCGGCGATCTCTTCTGGGCGATAGAAACCGTAATCACCGGCGCTATGCCGGAAAACCCGATTATGTACCTGCTCTACGTGTTGACGAACGTATTCCTTTTCATCGCAATTACGATTTTTGTTCAGGAACAGCTTGGAAAATGGAACCGGGTTCAGATGGTTGCCGATGCGGCGGCCATTCTGTTATTATGCACGCAATTTTTCTGGCTGTTTCTGTTTGACCGGAATTTCGCAACGCTGTCCGACTGGGTGCATTCCGATTACACGAGCATCCTCTCCGTCGTCACGGACATTGCGATCATCATCTTCGTGCTGACCTGGAAACTGGCAGTTCGCAAAGGAAAATCGCCGCGCTACTTCCGTAACTTCGCGCTGGCCTCGGTGTTATTCTCCTTGGTTGACTTGCTGTACTATCTGCTGGATTCAAAAGGAATCTATTACCCGAACGATGCGATTGACGTTGCCTACAGCGCATCGCTTGCTCTGCTTGCGCTTGCCGCGTTGAATTGGATTGGCAGCAAAACAACCGATCCGGAACTGGAGCAGATTTCGAATGTCGGCAAACGAAGGACCTCGCTCTACCTGCTGATCTTTCCCGCAATGCTGGGCTTGTTTCACCTGCTGAAATGGATTCGCGTTCCGCTTACATCGAATGATTACGCCATTTGCGGCGCAATCTTGCTCGTACATTGGGCGATTTCAAGGTACATTCAGCTCGCCATTGAGAACGACCAACTTTGGAAGAGCGAGAAGAAGCACAGCGAAATGCTGGAACAAGTGGTTGCCGATCAGGCGGAGAAGCTCGCGTTTCTGGCCAATAAGGACCCGCTGACCCTGCTCGACAACCGAAAAATCTTTCTCGAGCAAGTCAAAGCGGTAATGGACGCGGAGCAGCCAAACGAAAAAACAATCCTGCTTGGCGTAAACATCGACCGGCTCAAACGCATCAACGAAGCATACGGCCACGACGCGGGCGACAAAACCGTGCTGGAGCTCTCCAAACGGTTGGCCGAATGGAACGGGAGCGGCGCGGGTCTTGCGCGCATCAACGGGGACGAATTTGGCGTGCTGCTGCCAAAGGGGTACTCTCTGGCGGATGCCGAGCGCGCCGGTGCCGAGATTCTGAAACTCTGCGACCGGCCGTTTCAAGTGGACGACAACCAGATCAAGATTTCATTGAGCATTGGAATCGCGCAGCGGCAGAACAATGCTGAGGACGCACAGGCTCTTCTGGAACACATGGGCAACGCCATTCGCCAGGCAAAGTCGCAAGGGTACCATACCTGCCAGGTCTATAATCCGGTCATTCCGGGTCATCGCAACAGCAGCCGAATGGAGAACCTTCTGCGGCAGGCAAATCTGGAGAAGGAGTTCCTTCTTTATTATCAGCCGCAGGTAGAGTTGCCAAGCCGTCGTTTGATTGGCGCGGAGGCGCTGCTTCGCTGGAACAGCGCGGAGATTGGGTTCATTCCGCCGAACGTGTTCATTCCCGTTGCCGAGGAAATCGGCTTGATCAACGAGATCGGCGCGTTCGTGCTGCGCGCGGCGATGCGGCAGGCGATTGCCTGGAACCGCCACAACGCGGAGCCGCTGAAGATCGGCGTCAATCTTTCGCCGAAACAGATTGGAAACGACGCGTTTGGGTCCCTTCTGCGCGAAATCGTTCAGGAGACGGGAATGCAGACCGAATGGCTCGATCTGGAAATCACCGAGAGCATGATTGTGGAGCAGTCGGAGTCTGTTCAGGCGGCGTTTTCCGCATTTCGCGAAATGGGAATCTCCGTCTCAATTGACGACTTTGGTTCGGGATTTTCGGCGATTGGCTACTTGAACCAGTTCCATTTTGACCGGATCAAGATCGATAAATCGCTCGTCGACAACGTTTCCTACGAAAACCCCAGCGGCGTGCGGATTCTCAAGTCGATAATCGAGATGTCCCGGGCGATTGGCGCGCATACAATTGCGGAGGGCGTGGAGACCAGCGACCAGATGCGGCTGCTCACGGAGATCGGCTGCGGACAAGCGCAGGGATACCTGTTTGGTCGTCCCGTTCCGCCGGAGGAATTCGAGCGGCGGTTCTTGAAGTAACCCCAATACGCCCCGTTTGATTTCAGACAAAAACTGGAGCCGCCGATCAGGCGGCTCTTTTTTTGGAAAGCATGAAACGGTAGATTTCGCCGGATCACAGAAAAACAATTTTATTTTGGATTGCAAAATCAAGATTGGATGATATAATATATGA
>DAIRTE010000192.1:0-5015 GCA_036804025.1 Clostridia bacterium
AAAAATGTTCGGGAATCTAAATAAAATTTTGCCTATATGTTTTACATAGATTCCATTGGAACGAAAAAGCCCGCGAAGGATTTCCTCGCGGGCTGATTTCGTTGACTGATTTTAACCTATCGTACGCTTATCGCTCTTCGCGGAAATAAGCGATTCCGAGGCTGTGCGGCGGTTGGTCTTCCCTCTTCTTGCGAAGCGCAACCACAACGAGCACGAGCAGCGTTACAAGGTACGGAAGCATCTTGAAAATTTCCTGCGAGCTTCTCGTCAAACCCGGAATGTAGAAGAACAGCCAGAACAGCGCGCCAAACAGATATGCGCCCCAAATGCTGCGCCGCGGCTTCCACGTTGCGAAGATAACGAGCGCAACCGCGAGCCAGCCGAGCTTTTCGATGCTACCGTCTGTCGACCAGGTGCCCTTGATGTAGTCCATCGTGTAATACAGGCCACCGAAGCCGGAGATGCCCGCGCCGATGCACGTCGCCAGGTACTTATACTTCGTTACGCTGATGCCCGCTGCGTCCGCCGTCGCCGGGTTTTCGCCGACCGCGCGGAGGTTGAGCCCAACACTGGTTTTGTTGAGCACCCAACTCACGAGGAACGCCAGAATAATGGCCAGATACGCCATGAATCCATAGGAGAAGAATATCTTTCCAATCGCGCCAAGGCCGGAGAGCGCCGGAATTGTCGTACGGAACGCGCCGCTCGTGATGGCCACGGAAATCTGACCGACGCCGCCCGCCATCTTGTTGAGCGTTCCGCCAAACAGGTTTGCGACGCCGCCGCCAAAGATGGTCAGCGTCAAGCCGGTTACGTTCTGATTGGCACGGAGCGTGATGGTCAGAAACGCGTAGATCAATCCGCCGAGCATAGCCGCGACAAACGCCGCAAGAAGCGTAAGGATCAGTGAAACAAACGGAATCGGGTTCGCCGCGCCGCTCTCATAGAAGAACGCGGCGGTCAGACCCGCGATGCCGCCAAGGTACATGATGCCCGGAACACCAAGGTTCAGGTTGCCGGACTTCTCCGCGAGGATTTCGCCAACCGCGCCAAAGAGAATAACCGTACCAAAGACGACGGCGGCTTGAATCAAAGAGATGATCTGCGTCATTTGCCTGCCTCCTTCTTTCCCCCGCGGAACCGAATCTTGTAGTTGATAAAGAACTCGCTGCCGAGGATGAAGAACAGAATGATGCCCGTGATCATCTCGGAGACGAAGTCGTTCAGGTCAAACTGGGACGCGATCTCGATGGCGCCCTTCTCTAAGAAGACGATCAGCGCGGAGATGGCGATCATCGTAAACGTATTAAACTTTGCAAGCCAGGCGACGATAATCGCGGTGAATCCGCGTCCGCCCGCCGTGTTCGTTGAGATCGTGTGGCTTGCGCCGGAAACCGCGATGAATCCCGCGATGCCGCAGATGGCGCCGGACACGGCCATTGTGCGAACGATGACCGACTTGACGTTGATTGCGGCATACCGCGCGGTGTTTTCGCTTTCACCGACAACCGCTATTTCATACCCGTGTTTGCTAAATCGCAGGTAGAGATACATCGCAATGGTCAATACGGCAACGATGATCACGTTCAGCGTGTACATCTGTCCAAAGATCGGCGGGAACCATCCGGCTTTCGTCGTCTGATTGATCACGCCAACCGTGTTGGAGCCAAACGGGTTTTCCCAGAGGGCTACGAAGTAACTCGTCAGCTGAATGGCGACATAGTTCATCATCAGCGTAAACAGGGTTTCGTTTGCATTCCAGCGTGCTTTGAACACGGCGGGAATCGTACCCCAGACGCCGCCGGCCACCATGCTGCCAAAGAACATGATCACAATCAGCGCAAGGCTCGGCAGCGACTTGCCAAGGTAGATCATGCAGGCGGCAGCGGCGAGCCCGCCGACCAGAATCTGACCCTCCGCGCCAATGTTCCAGAAACGCATTTTGAACGCCGGAGCAAGCCCGACCGCGATGCAAAGCAGCATCACGATATCACGAATCGTTACCCAAACGCGCTTGTTGGTGCCAAACGTTCCCTTGAACATTGCCGCGTAAACTTTCAGCGGGTTTAGCTTGGTGAGCGAATAGATGATGACCGCGCAGACGACCAGCGCAAGCGTCAGCCCGATCAGACGGACCCCGACGGATTTCCAAACCGGAATTCCGTCCCGTTTCGACATGCGAATCAGCGGCTCCCGAGACGCAACCTCATGCTTTTTGCTCATGATTCGTCTTTCCTTCCTTCAAATATGTCATCAGGTAGCCGACTTCGTCCTTTGTTGTTGCCCGCGCGTCGACAATGTCGTTCACGCGGCCGGAGCAGAGCACCATGATCCGGTCGCAAAGCTCCAGCAGCACGTCGAGGTCTTCCCCAACGAAGATGACGGAGGCGCCGCGTTCTTTTTGTTCGTTTAAAAGATGATAGATGTTATAAGACGTGTTGATGTCCAGTCCGCGCACCGCATAGGCGGACATCATCAGCTGCGGCTGCATTGCGATTTCGCGGCCGACCAGAACCTTCTGTACGTTTCCGCCGGAGAGCCGACGAACCGGTGTGCTCAGACCCGGGGTGACGACTTCCAGATCCTTGACGACGGTTTCCGCGAGCTTCTTAGGCTTCTTGCGATCCGCGAAGGGACCGGCGCCATCCTTGTAGCTGCGAAGCATCATGTTGTCCGTGAGGTCCATACTGCCGACGAGGCCCATGCCAAGGCGGTCTTCCGGAACGAACGCGAGCGCAACGCCGAGGCGTTTGATGTCGATTGGATGCATGCCGGAGAGCTGCTTCTTTTCCCCTTTTTCGGAGATGAACTCAATACTGCTGCAGCTCTGGCAGTTCTGCAATCCCGCAATCGCTTCCAGCAGTTCCTTCTGTCCGCTGCCGGAGATACCGGCAATGCCCAGAATTTCGCCGCTGTAGGCCGTAAAGCTGACGTCGGAGAGGCGGTTGATCCCGTCCGAATCGCAAACGCAGAGATTTTCCACGATCAGCCTCGGTTTGGGATTGACCGGAGTCGAACGATCGATGTCGAGCGACACCGCGCGGCCAACCATCATCTCCGTGAGTTTCATGGCGTCCGTCTGGGAGGTTGCCACGTCGCCAATGTAATATCCTTTTCGAAGGACGGCGACGCGGTCGGATATCTCAAGCACTTCGTGCAGTTTATGCGTAATGATGATGATCGATTTCCCGTCCGCCTTCATGTTGCGCATGACGCAAAAGAGCTTCTGCGTTTCCTGCGGAGTCAGCACGGCGGTTGGCTCGTCCAGAATCAGGATGTCCGCGCCACGATAGAGAACCTTGACGATCTCCAGCGTCTGCTTTTCGGAAACGGACATATCGTAGACCTTCTTATCAGGATCAACGACAAACCCGTAACGATCGCAAATCTGCTTCACCGCTTCGCGCACACGCTTGACATCGACAACCGTGGTCTCGTTCAGGCCGAGAATGATGTTCTCCGCGGCGGTCAGTACGTCCACCAGCTTGAAGTGCTGGTGAATCATGCCAATGTGCAGATCGAATGCATCTTTCGGAGAAGCGATGGTAACCGCCTTTCCGTTGATATAAATCTCGCCGCTGTCGGGGAAATAAATACCCGCCAGCATGTTCATGAGGGTGGTTTTACCGCTTCCGTTCTCGCCGAGCAATGCGAGGATCTCGCCTTGTTTGATATCAAGGCAGACCTTGTTGTTCGCGACCACCTCACCGAAGGTCTTCGTAATGTTGACCATCCGGATAGCTATTGAACTCTCCACATGCTTGACCCTTTCTTCCATAGATTCTGACTTGCTGAAAATATTTTAGCATAACGGTGAACGCAATGTAAACAAAAACGTAAGAAATCAAAGAAAATTCTGGAGTACTTTCACCAATCAGTAAAAAGAGAGCGGGAACGCCGCTCTCCATCGAGTCAATACTTCAAATGAGTCTGTGCTCCAATGAGTATGTACTTCAAATAACTCCGTGATTTACATGAGTCTGTGCTTCTAATGAGTCTGTGCTTTAAAAAAAGTCAAAGGGGAAACGGAGAACCGTTCCCCCTTTTCCTGATTTGTTTGTTAAGCCAATTAGCTCAATTCGGTGATGCCGTCAATGCGCAGACCGAAGTACGGCGCGCTGCGGAGCTTGGACTCGTAGAAGATGCCGTTTTCAATGGCTTCGCCCGTGTCGCCAACCCAGTCGCCATCGGTATCGATCGCGAGGTAGGAAGTGACAGGTGCTCCACCGACGGTGAACTTCGCGGTGTCGAAGACGTTGAGCGTGCCGTCTTTGATGGCGGCTTCGACTTCAGCAACCTTCTCGGCGGTACCGGCTGCACAGCTCGGCCCGAGCGTCGAAATCATGTTCGCGCCCGCGGCAATGCCTTCGGACCAGTCGGTCATGATGTCTTCGCCAGCCATCGCGGCTTTGAAGGCATAGGTGTAGTAAACGGCCCAGTTGTTCTGCGCGGAGGTCAGGGCAGCCGTCGGCGCAACGCTGAGCATGTCAATGTTGTAGCCAACGCAGTAGACAGGCGTGCCTGCATCCAGAGCGGTCTGGACGGCGGAAGGCGCACCGGTGGAGTCAGCATGCTGGCTGATGATGCAGGCGCCCTTCGCGATCAGCGCGTTGGCGGCTTCTGCTTCGGCAGTCGGATCATACCAAGAGTTCGTGTAGATGACGTCCATGTGGGCATCCGGAACGATGCTCTGTACGCCAAGGAAGAACGCGGTGTAACCGCTGACCACTTCGGCATACGGGTAGGCACCAACATAACCGCAATACGGATCTTTGACCGTACCGGCATCCATGAGTTCCTTGAGCTTCATGCCAGCGACGACGCCGGAGACGTAACGCGCTTCAAACGTGTGCGGGAAGGCGTTTTTGAAGTTCGGGAGCTTGCTCAGGGCAGCCTGGTCGCCAGTCATGGAGACGAAGGTCACGTCCGGATTTTCGGAAGCAGCCTGCTGCATGTGGGACTGATGGCCGTAGCTGTCGGAGAAGATGTAGTTGCAGCCCTGCTCGACGAGGTCA
>DAIRTE010000193.1:0-4887 GCA_036804025.1 Clostridia bacterium
CCGACCTGAAGGAGTACGCGGCGATCAAGGCGCTGGCGGAGTAAGGGAACAAGGGAAAAACCAAGTTATTGGGCGAAAAAACAGCCTCTTCCGAGAGATCGGGAGAGGCTGTTTGAGGTTAGAAAGACTACATAAAATCCCAATTTTCCCTCTCACAGAGACCAAGAATGTTAGTGCATTTTACTCCAAGACATCTGCATACATAAGGAATTCTATTTTCTCTTTTTGGATTCTCTTCCGTGATAACGGTTAAGTCATACTTTATTGCGGTAGCAATTAGAAAGGCATCACCAGAAGATTTCAATTCACGGAAATTAATAAGTTTCGGGTAGGACGTTACTACTCTTTTAACGTTGGCCTGAACTTCATCACAGATGGGTAATACTAGGAAATCAAGTCCATTAAACCATTCAGTCATTTCAACATCTTTCAACTCACATACAATCTCCGAGCATGTTACAATAATATGTGAATTTATAAGATTCTCAATATGCTCCCATAGGTTTTTGAAAACAAGCCTTCTATATTGCTCATCACCTTTTTGGGAGATCATAGATGAAGCATCAATAATATACTTGGGCTTTTGCTGCATTAGCTCCATTTGGACACCTCGGAAATAAAGTTTCCGATATGCTTTTGTTCAAGTCCAAGATAACGCGATATATCTTGCTTCTGTAGAACTCCTTCCGTAAATCCTTTGTAAAGAACGGTACAGAGTCGAGAACTAGTTTTATCAATGGCCTCCCGATACATAATTCTCCTTATAGGAGGTGCTAATTCAGCGGAGATCTGCTCTCTTAGCTTGCGTCTCTGATCATCGAACATTTCTTGTATTTGGCGAGCAAATTGTTTATAAGTTGAGCTATCGATATAGCCAGTGTCAAGAAGACGGCGAATAATGACCTCCTTACTTACTGAGAACTTCTTTGACAAGTTTTCTATTAACTGCAAAGAGATGATTGAGTTTTGAATAGATGATAATAGTTTTTTCAACTCATCAGTAGGGACTAATACTTCTCCAGCAACAGCATTACAAAAGATTTCTTCAACTCTTGTTGAAAAAGAATTATACATATTATTGCATACGACTGAGTGCCGTTTTATTATATGAACCAACTCATGTATAATCGTGAAACTTTTTGCTGGATAATAATCGTCTTCGTTTATACCGATAACAGGCATCTTCTTAAACGAAATTGCTAACCCCCGTAGTACATCAGTATCAACGCCAGAAAAGCACTGAATGAAAACGCCATTATCTTCGACTTTTCTTTTTAAGTATAAAAATAACTGACGAGCGGAAGCGAGTTTGTATTGTTCTGACATCGAGATTTGAAATTTTTGCCGTATCAATTGTGCCCAGCAGGCTATATCATCCTCGATACTTATTTGAACTGAAAAATCAGGAACAGCTATATTGAGCTCTTTACAAATATCAAAATAGAAATCTCGGATTTGTATAAGATCCACTACAGCTAGATTGGTTCCGCTGTCATCAAAATTATGGTTTGGTAATGTTCGTAAATCTAGCCGCGCGGGAGGACGTTTAATCAGGATGTCTGCAGGATTCATGTAAAGTCCAGCAAATGGGACACGTAAGCATTTAGCTACGTTTTTGGCTTGATTGATAGTAGGCAAAACATCACAACTTGGGTCTTCCCAACTGTTGAATTTTTCAGCCTTTAGTTTTAGTGCTTGTACAATGTAATCACGAGACACGCACTTTTGTTCTCGAATAAATCGTAAGGAGTGTTTGTTAATTTTAGCGTATACGTAAGCCATAATCAGCGCTCCTCTTACATGAATCTTCCGATATCCGATAACAGATGTATATACCAAATAAAATTGTAGTATCAATTTTATTAATTGTAAAGGAGTATATTTAGGAAGCCTCCCTTTCGGGAGGCTTCGTCATACCAAATTATAAACAGGTCAATACCCCAACTCTTCCCCCACCAACACAACCTCCGTCACCCCAACGCCCACCATGGGCTTGAGCAGCGTCACGATGCCGTTGCAAATTCTCTTCCTCGCGACACTTGTTCAGTTCCCGCTGTTAAAGTTTAATTAATTCGATAAATATAATTTTGCAGGAACAGTGCAACCAGCACACCAAATACTCGTATATATAGTTATAGTGTATTTAAGATGTACTATTACTGAAATATGGTTGGAGGTGAGCATTCAAATGAAACACTATCGGTTCCTTGCGCTTTTACTCATTGTGCTTATGCTAGTTGCGACCGGATGCGGAGAGCCACGAGGAGTCAAGGCGGATAGTCCTGCCGATGCCGTAGGCATGCTGATTCAAAAGTACTTTGCTGATGAAGATTATGAATCGATCTATGCAAGCAGCTTGAGTAAGGCGGAAGTTGATGATGTGCTGGCAACCATTAACGACGTTGGCGGCTATTATTGCATCACAGCAGACGGCTCGTCGGTGTATGAGGCAATCGAAGGCTCCGCTCCCTCGCTGAAGAAAAACGAGACTTGCGTAGGAGTATTCGCTGGAACCAGTTTCGAAAGCTTTGGCGCGCAGGGTTATGCCATCGTTGCGCTTAGCGATTCGAGTGGTATGTATACCGTGACGAAGTTCGCCGCTCAAACGCTAGGTTGATTTGCTGGGCAGTAGAAACGAAAATAAAAAGCCTCTTCCTGCGCTATATCGCGTGAAGAGGCTTTTTTTAACCTTCTCTCTTAATACCCCAACTCTTCCC
Organism: Clostridia bacterium; assembly: GCA_036804025.1. GTDB lineage: Bacteria > Bacillota > Clostridia > Christensenellales > CAG-138 > UBA7703. The sequence continues at coordinate 2,718 of DAIRTE010000193.1, forward strand.
CTACCAACACAACCTCCGTTACCCCAACGCCCCCCATGGGCTTGAGCAGCGTCACCACGCCGTTGCAAATTCGATCCTTGCTGTCGCAATCGTAGCACTTCATCACCTTGCCCACCGCGCAGGGCGTGTTCCGCTTGAGCCGCCGCGCGTTGAGCGGAGCGGCAACGTTCCGCGCGCGGTACAGCGCGCTCTCGGCATCCGGCGCGAGCTTATTGACCCCCGCGACGAACACCACCCGCTCGTGGTTGTAGAGCGTGGCGGCGACGCGGTTGCCGCTGCCGTCGATGTTGATGATTTCGCCCGTCTCGGCGATGGCGTTGGCCGAGGTGAGGTAAACCTGCGTGCTCGCGGCGGAAACGCGGGTACCCAGGTCGTCCGTTTTCCAGTGCCAGAACACGTTGTTGTTCTTCGTCAGCCGGTCGTAGAGCCCCAGCTGCTCAATCGTCATGCTCCCGCCGATGCCGACGGTCTTGCCGGAAATACTCCCGGCGAGATAGTCCGCCGCTTCCTTCGCCGTTTCAAAATAGCGAACGGCAAACCCCTTCTTCGTGAGCGCTGCAATGGCGCGTTGAACGTCCATGAATCGTATGCTCCTTTGGTCAATGGTCTTGCTGGTATTATACCACGATCCGGCGAAACGGAACCCGCGCCATAAAACTTCCGTTTCGAAACGGCGACAATGGGTTGCCGTTGGCAGCGGTTCTCCGGTATAATAACGGTAGAGAGTGAATTGCGAAAGGAGAGTGCGAAAGATGAAAACGATTCATACCGACAACGCCCCGGCGGCAATCGGCCCGTATTCGCAGGCTATCGTCAGCAACGGTCTGGTGTTTGTCTCTGGTCAGATTCCTTTGGACCCGGTGACCGGCGAAATCGCCGCTTCGGACATTATTCTGCAAACCGAACAGGTGATGAAGAACCTCGGTGCGGTATTGGAGGCGGCGGGCAGCGGCTTTGAGCGCGTGGTGAAAGCGACCTGCTACCTGGCGAACATGGACGACTTCGACTCGTTTAACGTCGTATACAGCAAGTATATGCATAGCAGACCGGCGCGCGCCTGCGTCGGCGTCAAGCAACTGCCGAAGCATGTGCTTTGCGAAGTGGACGTCATCGCGGAGGTCTAATTCATTGCGTCGCTTGGACGCGAAATCGGCAAAAAACCAGTCAAGCCCGGCTTCGGCCGGGTTTTTGTATGCAAAAAAATGGTAAAATTTCGAAATAATTCTGTACTTTAGCACACAGAAGTGATAAAATGCTAAAAATCATCCAATTGCGCAGGACACCGGTCCGCGCAGGCGGGAAACCGGCTCAGGGGCAAAAAGCACCCGAACACGCCGCAAAAGAAGGAAAACATCGATGGGACTGCCAAAGAACAAGCAGACGGACGAGCTCTTCGCTTCGATTCTGCAACTCAATAGCATAGACGAGTGCTACCGCTACTTCGAGGACATCTGCACGATTCAGGAGGTGCGCGATCTTGGCCTGCGGCTGGAGATTGCCAAGGCGCTGGACGGCGGGGACTCCTATCAGTCGACGATTGAGAAAACCGGCGTCAGCACGGCGACCATCGGGCGCGTGAAGCGCTGCCTGCTCTATGGCGCTGGGGGCTACCGGCTGGTGCTCGACCGCTTGCGCGCACAGCGCACGGAGGAAACGCGATGAAACGGGACACGCTGAACACGCAGGAGCGCCTGACGCTGGGGCTAAGGGAACTCTATCAGGCGTATGGCTACAGCCAATATAAGGTCGGCACGTTTGAGGAATACGACCTCTACGCGCGGAACAAGAAGTTTTTAGAGAGCGAGCGTGTGCTCACATTCAGCGACCAGAACGGAACCCTGCTCGCGCTCAAGCCGGACGTGACGCTCTCCATCGTGAAGAACGCGCCGAACGACGGGCGCACGAGCAAGGTCTGCTACACGGAGACGGTCTACCGCGTGCCGAAGAACGCAGCCGGCTTTCGCGAAATCCTCCAAACCGGGCTGGAGTGCATTGGCCGCGTGGATGCGTTTGCCCGCGCGGAGGTGCTTGCGCTCGCGGAGAAGAGCCTCGCGATGATTGGCGAGCGCTACGTGCTGGACGTTTCGGACATCGGCGTGCTCTCCGGCGTGCTCGCGGAGGAGCCGATTGGGGACGCGGACTGCGCGCGGCTGATTGCCGCCGTGGGCGA
>DAIRTE010000194.1:0-4860 GCA_036804025.1 Clostridia bacterium
CGCGAAACCGCGCTCTACAACGCCGAACTTCTCGCAAAGCATGGAACGGGTGCGCCCGTACTCTACGCGGGCAACGCGCAGAATCAAAGCGCGGTGAAAACCATCTTTGGAAACGCGGGCGTTCCCGTTTATCTCACGGAAAACGTCTATCCTCGGCTGGACGTGCTGAACATTGAGCCGGTGCGCAAGCAGATTCACGCTGCGTTCGAGCGGCACATCGTCTCCGCACCGGGCATGGAGCACATTCGCGATCTGGTCGGCGGCACGATTCTGCCGACGCCGGGCGCGGTGATGGAAGCGGCCATGCTGCTCTACGAGGAGATAGGTGACCTACTGGTGCTGGACATCGGCGGCGCGACGACGGACGTGCACTCCGTGACCAACGGATCGGAGGAGATTGCGCGGCTGCTGACCACGCCGGAGCCGTTTAACAAACGCACGGTCGAGGGCGATTTGGGGCTCTACGTCAACGCGCACTATCTCGTGGAGCAGATTGGCGAGCAGAAACTCGCGCACGAGCTGGGCATCCGTATGCCGGAAGTCATGCAGCGGTATCGCCCGATACCGGAAACCTATGAGCAGTTTTTACTGACCTCGCGGCTCTGCCTCGAAGCGGGGCTGACCGCGATCTCCCGCCATGCGGGACGACTGCGGCACTACTACACGCCGCAAGGGCGCGCAACCGCCGCCGAAGGGAAGGATCTCTCGCTCGTGAAGACAATCGTCGGTACGGGCGGCGCGCTGACGCGCCTGCCGGAGCGGGAACGCATTCTGCGCCAACTTACGGACTGCAACGCGGGCGGGACAATGCTCTACCCGAAACCGGGAACCATGCGGCTTGCGTTTGACGAGCAGTATATCATGGCGTCGTTGGGCGTACTGACAAAGACGAGCCCAACCGCCGCAAAGGAACTCTTGATGAAATCATTGCGCTTTGTTTAAGCGTGTTCTGTTGAAAGGCTGACCCTATGGCGAACTACCCGCAGATTTGCGCCGATCTAAAGAAAATTAAACACAATGTCGATATGCTCTGCGCGCTCTGCGCGGAGTATGGCGTTTCCGTTGCGGCGGTGACGAAGGTTGTCTGCGCGGACGAGCGGATTGTTCGCGTGCTCGAGTACAGCGCGGCAACCATGCTGGCCGACGCGCGAACGGAGAACCTCGCGAAGTTGGATACGAAAAAGCCGAAGCTCCTGCTGCGCGCGCCTTCTCCAGAGGAAGCGGAGGAAACGGTCGAGCTGGCCGAGATCAGCCTCGTTTCGGAAGTCGAGACCATTTGCGCGTTGGGTCGTGCCGCCAGATCGGCGGGAAAAGTGCATAAGATCATCCTGATGATCGATCTGGGAGATCTGCGGGAAGGGCTGTTGTTTCTCAACCGCGAGCAGATCTACGCGGTGGCGGACGCGGCAACAGCGGAACCCGGGATTGAACTCTACGGAATTGGCACGAACCTGACCTGTTATGGCGCGATCATCCCGGACGAAACGAATCTCGGCGTGCTCTGCGACATTGCGGACGAGCTTCGCATGCGAACCGGCCTGCCGATTCCGATTGTCTCCGGCGGAAACAGCAGCTCCATCGGACTGCTCAAACGCGGACTGGTGCCGGACTGCGTGAATCACCTGCGGCTTGGCGAGTCGATTCTGCTGGGCAATGACACCGCCGCCTGCCGCGTGCTCAACGGCCTCTACGGCGACGCGTTTACGCTCTCAACCCAACTCATCGAGGTGCAACGCAAACCCTCTGTGCCGATTGGCGAGAGCGGGGCAAACGCTTTTGGCGAGCACCCGACGTTCGAAAGCCGTGGCGAGCAAATTCGCGGCATCTGCAAGATCGGCCGTCAGGACACAGTTGCGGATGGGCTGACGCCAAGGGATGAACAAGTCAAGATCATTGGCGCGAGTTCCGACCACCTGATTGTCGATCTCACACGCGCAAAGCCATACCGCGTGGGGGACGTGCTGGACTTTACGCCGGACTATGGCGCGCTGCTGCGGGCGTACACCAGCCCTTATGTGAAGCGAACCTATCTTGAATGATCGAGAATAACACAAACGACGGACAGCTTGATCGGCTGTCCGTCTGTGCTTCTTATACTAGATTTGACTTGAAGTGCCTTAATTTGACGAAAGTGCGGCGCAGATGCGGTTGAGTCCTTCCTTGAGAACGCTTCTCGGGCAGGCGGCGTTGACGCGCATATGGCAGTTACCATTGTCCACAAAGTCCTCGCCAAATTGAACGAACACGCCCGCGCGGGAAATGCGCTCCTTGAGCGTTTGCTCGTCGCCGCAGTAGGCGCGAAGATCGACGAACGCAAGGTACGTTCCCTCTGGAACGCGGAATACGGCGTTCGGCAGCTTGTCCGCAAGCAGCGCGCGCATCATCGCGAAGTTGCCGTCCAGATAGGCGCGTAGTTCCTCCAGCCAGTCCTCGGACTCGTCGTAGGCGGCCATGCTCGCGTCAATCGAAAGCGCGCCGGGGTGCCCGCAGTAGGCGCTGTGCGAGATCGCCGCCCGAACCCGCGCGTCGGGAACGATGACGTGCGCGTGGTTGTTTCCGGCGATATTGAAGGTCTTGCTGGGGCTCGTGCAGGTCAAAAAGCGCTGCTCGTCGGGGAACAGCATGGCGATTGGGAGATGTGCCTGACCAACGCGGGTTAAATCCGCGTGAATCTCGTCGCTCACGAGAAACACATCGTACTTTTGGCAGAGCTCGCCAATCTTGAGCAACTCGTCCCGCGTAAATACGCGCCCCGTCGGGTTATGCGGGCTGCAGTGAAGAAACATCGTGCAGTCCTTGCGCGCGAGCTGCCGCTCCAAATCGCCGAAATCGATGGTCCAGTAGCCGTCCTGCTCCTGCATGCGCGAATAGATTGCCTGCCGGTTCTGGCGACGCACCGCCGCGTCAAACGGACGATAGGCGGGGGTGAGAAAGCAGACCGCGTCGCCGGGCTTGGTGAGCTGTTCCACAGCGGCGTACAGCGCGGCGACGACGCCAGCGGAGAAGATGATGCTCTCCGGCGAAACCGTCCAGCCAAAACGGCGCTGCATCCAACTGGAAACGCTCTCTTTGCAGTCGTCGCCGAAGATGGAGTAGCCGAGGATGCGCCGGTCGAGGCGCTTGCGCATGGCGGCGAGAATCGGCGGGGCAACGGCAAAGTCCATGTCCGCCACCCAAAGGGGAATGTGTTCTTCGGGCAGGAACGGGTTCACCGCAGCGCCTGCTTCGTATTTTAGACTGTGCGTGTCCGCGCGGTCGATCAGCTCGTCAAAGTTATACTTCATCATGAAACGTTCTCCAATATATGTAATCAAACCGGTGCGCAAAGGCGCCTTCCTCAGTATAGACAAATCGTGAAAGAATTGCAAAATCGTTTGCAATGTTATTAATAACGCTTGCAAAGTTAATGCGGCTTGCTATAATCATAATGTATAGACTGTGAGGTGATGAACGTGAACAAAAGCGTATATTCGCTCGTTTTGTCGGACGAAATCGTTCAGGAGATCGACCGGCTGGCGTACGAGGCGGGCGCGAGTCGCTCGGCAATGGTGAACCAGATTCTGGCGGACAGCGTTCGCTACACCACGCCGGAAAAACGCATGCGTGAGGTGTTTTCCGCCATTGAGCAAATGCTCATGGGCAGCGTGTTCGAGCCGCAGTTGCAGCCGTCCGAGTCGATGTTCTCGCTGCGCAGCGCGCTCGACTACAAGTACAATCCGAGCGTGCGTTACAGCGTGGAGCTCTATCGAAACGCTCTGCCGATGCTCGGCGAACTGCGCGTCTCCATCCGGAGCCAGAACAGCGCGCTCGTGCTGGCGCTGCTCCAGTTTTTTAAACTCTGGACGCGCATCGAAACCGCCTACATCGGGCGTGTGGAATGCGCTATAGAGGACGGGCGCTATGTTCGAAAGCTCCGTCTTTCGGAAAACAGCCAGCCGACGAACGAGCAGATTGGCGAGGGAATCGCGGGGTATATCAACCTCTTGGATTCCGCCATGAAACTGTATTTTCAAAACAGCAACGACCCCGCCCTGGCGATGGCGAGCGTGGAAAAGCGCTATGTCAGCCACATTCGCGGCGGCGGGATGATACTCTAGAGGGGGAGGATTGATCGGTATGAACGTCAATCAGTTAACACAAAAAAGCATCGAGGCCGTGCAAGCCGCGCAGCAGCTCGCCAGCGAACGCGGGAATACCGAGGTTGCGCAGGCGCATTTGGTATACGCCTTGCTCGCCCAGCCGGACGGGCTGATCGGCAGCATTCTTTCCGCAACGGGCGTGGAATTGAACCGCCTGCGCTCGGATGCGGAGCGGGAGGTCGGCGCGTTGGCAACGTACAGCACGGGCTCGAACCCGGATCAGGTATATATTTCGCAGGATCTCAACAGCGCGCTCAACGAAGCGGAGAAGCGCGCCAAGGAGATGGGCGACCAGTACGTTTCGGTTGAGCACCTGTTCTTAGGCTTGATGAAAAAAGCGAACACGGCGATGAAGAAGCTCTTCGAGACGTACTGCATCAACGAAAAAGCGTTTCTGGAGCAGCTGAAGGTCGTTCGCGGCAGCCGCAAGGTGGACTCGAGCAATCCCGAAAGCACCTACGACGTGCTCAATAAATACGGACAGGATCTTGTGGAACTCGCGCGGAACCAGAAGCTCGACCCCGTCATCGGGCGGGACGACGAAATCCGCAGCGTGGTTCGAATTCTCTCCCGTAAGACGAAGAACAACCCCGTGCTAATCGGCGAGCCGGGCGTTGGTAAAACCGCAATTGCGGAAGGACTCGCGCTACGCATTGTACGCGGGGACGTGCCGGACAACCTGAAGGATCGAAAGGTCTTCGCGCTGGACATGGGCGCGCTG
>DAIRTE010000195.1:0-4839 GCA_036804025.1 Clostridia bacterium
CAATGGAAAGGATGATTCCCGTATCCTTCGCTTCCACCGCGTCTTTTCCCCTTTCAGATTTGGTACATCAGCGGCGGGCCTATTCGAGATCTGCTCCCAAATAGGCCCGCCTCGATTGCGTTAGTCAGGGTTTACCATTCCGGATACGGAAGAGTCTCCACATTGTCCTTCGTTACAACATCCAGCGGGATATAGTTGATTGCATCAACGGTACCGCCCTCCAGCATTGTCTTGGCGCATTCGAGGCTCTTAATCGCCATGTTCGTAAAGCTCTGGCCAATGCTGACCGCCTGCGTGCCGGCCTTGACCTGGTCGTAACCGGCGCGGCAGCCGTCCACCGCAACCAGATAAACGTCCTTGAGTTCCGTGTTCTTCAGCGCTTCGATGACGCCCGTTGCGCCGTTGTCCCAATGGCAGAACACGCCCTGAATCTGGTCGCCGTACTTCACGATGAAATCTTCCATAATAGACATGCAGTCCGCCGTGGCCCAAGCCGAGCAGTTCTGCGTATCCAGAACCGTGATGTTGCTGCCTTCCAGTCCTTTGACGAAGCCATCGTGACGCTTGATCTGCGCGTCGTGGCCCGCCTGGCCGCCGATTTCAACGATGGTTGCGCCATCCGGGAAGTGATCGATAAACGCCTGCGCCGCGGTCTGACCGGCCATGGTATCGTCCACGCCGCAGAAGAAGTCGCGATACGCCCAGTTTTCCTTGGTCAGGTCGGAAGAGAACATGCCAACGATAATGCCGGCATCCTTCGCCTCCATCAGGCTCGGAACGATTGCGTTGATGTCGTTCGGGTTGATGAAGATGACGTCGTAGCCCTGCGCGATGCAGGTGCTGACGGCTTTCACGTCGTTCTGAATATCGCCCTGCCCGTCAAACGCGGTCATCTCAAAGCCATACTCCGCACAGTACTGCTGGAACTGTTTCCAGGCATACGCCTGCGATTCGTTGATGAGGGACTGCGCGATAAACGCGGCCTTATAGGTCTTTGCGCCTTCGGCGGGCGCTGCTGCGTCGGTTGCGGGCGCTTCGGTCGCCTCCGTGGCGACGGCTTCGGTCGCGACGGGCTCTGCCGTTGCGGGAGCGGTAACCGGGGCGCAGGCGAAAACGCCAACGACCATCATGAGAGCCAAGGTCAAGACGAGAATCTTTTTGGACATTCGTTTTTCCTCCTTTTATTTTCTGCGAGTACACTCGCAAGAATTCTATGTCGAGCACCGGTGTTCTAACCGGCTGTTCAGACTTACTTCAGATAGCCGAGATATTTTGACTGAAACCCAAGGATCGTATCCAGCGTCTTTTCCGCGGCGGTCACGCTGTCCACAATGGGGTCCACCAGCAGCGCCTGCAGCGCCGCTTTTCTGGAGCCCGTCAGCACCGCCTCCACCGTCATATCCAGAACCCCGACGCGATTGGACAGCAGCGCGCCAAATCCGGCGGGCATATCAATCTGCATGCCGTGTACGCCGTGCTGATCCACATAGGCGGGCACTTCCACGACCACATGATCTGGCAGGTTTGCAATCAGCCCGTTGTTTTGCAGGTTGACCGCGAGTTCTTCGTGCTTGTCGTTCGTTTCAATACCCGCGATGATCGGAATCACGCGCCAGTATTCCTCCGGCTGCGTTCCTTCCGCAATGCGCTTCTGGGGATTGACGACGTAGCTTAGGCACTCCTGTTTGTAGCCGGTGTAAAAGTCGATAATGCCCTTGTGATCCGCAACCTCCTGCGCCCAGGTCACATACTCGCCAAGATGGCTGTCCGTAGTGATCGGAACATAGCCAAAGTACTCAAATAGCTTCATGAACAAACCGCGCTCGCTCGTTTTTCCAAAGTACTCGGGAACCAGTTTGCGAATCTCCGGATATGCGTCCTTTCCGCTGTCACGATAGGTTGCCTCAAGCATGATGCTGAAGTGGTTCAATCCGCCCGCGCGAATCTGGAGCTGGTCAAAGCTGGTGTGCAGCATCTTTGGCAGGTGAATCACGAGCGAAGAGATTTCGTGGCAAAGGCCGATGAGTTTCATCTGCGGAAATTTCTTTAGAATCGCCATCGTGATCGTCGTCATCGGGTTGCTCAGGTTAATCACCAGCGCCTCCGGGCAAATGCGGTCTACATCCGCGCAGATGTCGAGGATTGGCGGAATGATGCGAAGCGCATGGAACACGCCGCCCGGGCCGCCGTTTTCGCCATAGACCTGCTTGATGCCAAACTGCTGGGGAATGTGCCAGTCCTGCTCCCAGAGTTCATATCGATTGCCGACCTCGATGGAGATGATGACGTAATTTGCGCCCTTTAGCGCTTCCTTCCGATCCGTCGTCGCTTCAATCGAATAGTGCAAGCGATGCTCGGCAATGTAATCCGTAGCGGTTTTTGCCACTTCGCTCAGTGTATCCGGGTTGATGTCGACCAGCGAGATCGTGCTTCCTTCCAGCGCATTGTTCTTAAAGATGTCTCCGAGGGCTCCCAGCCCGAACATTGCGCTTCCCGCACCAATCAGTACAATTTTGCTCATAAAACCTCCTTGTTTGGTGAATAGCATTCATAGGAAAAATGAACCGTTCCTTGATGTGTTTCGCCCGGTCGAACCCGCAGCAGATGCGCTTCCTCTCGAAATCCCTTTTCGTCGAGGTTTGGCGCATCGCTGGAGCAGGTCTGCTTCTCCGCGCAGAAGAACGGCCGTCCCTTTGGCGTAAACACCTGAACGTGCGTATAATCGTCGGTGGATGACATGAGCACGCGCAGTCCAATGGTCGTATAATCCACCACGACCGGGTCGCTTGGAATCATTGTCGTAAAACAGTTGTCGAGATCGAGCTTCTCAATCGCGACCGGCGAGCGCAGGTCAAACGGCTGATGATCCACGTTTAGCAGTGTTCCGGTCGGCAGCAGGGCGTCGGTCAGCTCCATCATGTGCTGCGCCGGTACCTTGAGGAGCGTCTTGTCGTCGCCGGAGAGCTTTGTAAAGAACGTATGGTAGGAAATTCCGAACGGGAACGTATTTAAATCCTTGTTCCACACCTTGTGGCGAATCTGCATACCGGTTTTTGTGACCCGATAAAAAACGGAAATCATATGTCGAAACGGGAATCCCTGATAGACCGGATGCGTCTCATCGATATCCAGATAGGTCTCTAGCGTGACGCCGTCCTCGTCGACCACCGGCTCGCGATAACCCCAGTTCTCGTCATAGACCAGCGAGTGCATGTAGACCGGAATCCCGTTCTTGATCTGCCAGTATCGCTTGCCTTCGAATCCATAACGGCAGTTTTCCACACGATTGGGAAACGGATACAGAATCGGGTTCCCCGTGTAGTATGAGGTCAGCCCAAACTTGTCGTCGTGCCAAACCACATCGTGCTCACCGATTTGAAAGCAATAGAGATTGTTTCCCAGCTCCGGCGAAACCTTGATGAGGATGTCTTTTCCCGAATCGGTTTGCGCGCGATATCCCAACGCGATGGTGCGCCGACCGCACTTCGTTTCATATCGATAGAAGAAGTTGCTCATGGACCGTCTCCTGTTTCTTTGTTTATTCACTTTATTATGTAGACGAAAAAAAGAGGACGAGACGATAGTAACACAACATAATTGGAGATTGCAAGTGTTTTTTGGGATTTGTTTGTATATTGACTATACTTTCTTTTCTTTCTAAGCGCGCGGGAACAGATTACGCATACCCAACGTTGCGGCACCAATTACCCCTGCTTTTTCACGCAGTGTGGACAGTACGATTTTTACCCCGTCGGAGCATTCCTTCATGGAGAGCGATAGCGCCGCTTCCTGAATCGAGTCCATCATATACTCGCCCAAACGCGACATACTCCCGCCGAGTATGATCATCTCCGGGTTTAATATGTTGATGATATACGACACGGCAACGCCAATGAAGCGCCCCGTCTTGTTCAGAATTTCGAGAACGCATGGGTCCCCGGCACAAGCCGCCTCGAGTATAACGTCAATGTTGATCGCACTGAGATCGCCCGCCACACGATTCGTCACATCGCTTTTGACCCCGGTGTGGATTGCGCTGACGACATCGCGTATCACGGTGTACTCCGTCGCAACCGTGTCCAGACAGCCGTACTTTCCGCAAACGCAGCGAATTCCGTTGTCCGCAACGCGGATATGCCCGATTTCGCCGGCGGCATAGCGACTGCCGCGAAATACCTCGCCGTTTAGCACGAGTCCCGAACCGATTCCGCGCCCTACGTTTAAAAACACATAGTTCTTCATCTGCTTGGCCTGACCAAACCAGTTCTCCCCGAGCGCCATCGCGTTTGCGTCGTTATCCACATAGACCGGCAGGTGTTCCTCCCGCTCGATGAAGGTCTTTAGGTCGAAGTTACGCCGTGCCATCGCGGGCGCAAACACGGATATGCTCTTTGTGGTGTCCACAATTCCGTGCATGCCGATGCCAATGCTCTTGACCTTTGCCCCTTGCGCCATGCCGCGGACACTTCGAATGCAGCTGAGCACATCGTGTTCGAAATTACCGGTTTCATGCTGAAACGGCTGCTCCGCAATCGCGAGAATTCGGCCGGTGAGCGACACAATCGCGGCTTCCACTCCGTCTTTGTGAATATCGACGCCCAAAAAACAAACGTCCGAATCGGAGATCGTGACCAGCACCGGTTTCCGCCCGCCGCTGGAGACCCCTGTGCCAATCTCTTTGACGATCCCCTCGTCAATCAGTTCCGCCATATTGCTGGATACAGTTGCCGAGGTCAACTTCAATATCTTGGCGATATCCGCTCTGGAGACCGGGCCAATGTCGTGCACCACCTGAAAGATGGAAGCTTTGTTGATCTCTTTGATGAGTTGTTTGTCCCC
>DAIRTE010000196.1:0-4800 GCA_036804025.1 Clostridia bacterium
AAATCGTTCCGCGGTTCGTCGAAACGGAGACGATCCGGCCGCTGTCCAGCGTCATGCCCAGCACGGCGGTATCCAGCGACAGGCAGGCGCCGTTGTCGACCGCGTGTTCCGCGTAGGCAATGGTCAACCCGTAAGGGGAGACGACGCCCGCGTCCGGAAAAAACAGTGCCGCGCGAATCTTCGGACTCATGTTCGGTTCGCGGCGGTGGAATTCTGCCGCGCCGATATATTGGCAGCGTGGGCCAAAGAGTTTGTAATAGATCTGCGCAACGAAGGCTGCCACAGCAAGTTTTTTGCTTTGGAAGCACAGGTATTGACCGGAACGCCGAAAGGGAACGTCCAGCTCGCTGCAAACGCTGTCGTACATGCGATTTCCGCGCATATTGTAGCGGCGCTTCACCTGACCCGGCAGCAGGTCGACGCCGGGGTGCACCATGCCGTCGTTTCGGCAGGAGGCCTGCATGGCAACGTCGTGCTCCTTCTCCACGAGCAGAACGCTCATGTCGTAGCGCGTGCATTCGCGCGCAATCGCGCAGCCGACCACGCCGCCGCCGATGATCAGCACATCCGGCGTGGCTAGCTCGAGCGCGTCGTCGCGCAGTAAGGGGAGGCGCATGGGGGGAATCGTGTCGCCCGTGAATCGAATGTCGTTGACCAGACCGTCGTAGCGGCGCTTGTTGACTGCGAGCAGACCAGCGGAAACCAGATCATCCCAGTTGTCCAGTTGGCCTTCCAAAACGAGACAGCCGTCGCGTTCTGCCGCGGTTACGGCTCCGCCAAAGCGATCGTTGAGGATTCGATTGATTCGTTTGAGATAAGACATATCCGCTCGCTCCAAACAGGTCGGGAAAGGGTTGTTCCGTCAAGTCGGTCGTATGACCGACTACGCGCAGAGCGTACCATGTTTTGCTGTTTTTGTCAAGAAATGCGTTGCAATATACGAAACAAGCGGGAAATAAAAAAGCGCCCGTAGGCGCCAGTAAATCTTAGATTAGTTTCGAGAAGTTCTTCGCCATCCATTCGATAAAAGCGTTGACATCCATGCCTTCGTTTTGCATTGTGCTTTGCACCATAAGACCGTCCACCAGCGTGAGCAGGAGCCAGGCGAGCTGCTCGCCGTCCGCGCCGGGCGCGCGCTCCAGAATGCGCGATTTGAGGATGTTCTTAAAATGCGAATATTGCTCGTTCAGCCGTTCGCGGATTTCGCTCTCTTCCTCGCCGGAGATGGACTCAACCAACAGGCGAAGGCGTAGCTGACCGCTCTCGTCGAACGCGCCGCGAATAAACGTGTACCGAACGAGGCGAGGGAGGGACGTGTCCTTTTCGCGATTGTCCACCCACGCGAGCAGATCGTCCGACAGGCGACCCCAATAACGCTCGCCAATGTCGAGATAGATCTCCGCCTTGCTGCGATAATGGTAAAACAGCGTGCCCTTGCTGACGTTCGCTTCTTTCGCGATTTCGGCAAGGGAAACGTCGTGCCGCTCCTGAAACAGCGTAATCGCCGCGTCGAGGATCTGCTGTTTCACATTCTCATGTTTGGGTGCAGCCATTTGCGATCAAGCCTTCTTTACGCGTTTTTTTGTACCAGATATTGAGCAAATTCCCGTGCGCCGGTCTGTGCCTTCTTGGTTTGAAACGAAGCGAGGTCGTTGACGTCGCGCACGGAATACATGCCGTCGTAATGCATGTGATAGTGCTCACACATGCGCTGAATGCCAACCACGAACGGGTCTGCCGCATAGGATGCGTCGTAGCCATGCGTCGCGAGAATCGCAACCCGTTTTCCCTCGACCAGATTACCCGTTGCGGAACGGTAGTATTTTGCAAACCCATAAAACCGGTCGAGCACCGCCTTGAGCTCCGTTGTGCAATACCAGGTGTAGATCGGCGTGGCCAGCACGATGAGATCGCTGTTCTGAATGACGCCCGCAACCTCCTGCATGTCGTCCTGTTGAAAACAGCCATATACGTCCGGAACGTTCTGGCAATGATAGCAGCCCTTGCAGGAAGCGATGGTTCGCTCGGAGAGCGCAATGTTGGTTATGGTTGCGCCAGCGGTAACCAGTTCCTCATAAAACGGTTTGATCAGTTCCGCCGTGTTACCGTGCGGGCGCGGGCTGCCATTCAGAATACAGATGTTCATTCCGATTGTTCCATTCTATAGATTTGAATTTCGAAGTCGTTATGCGCCCAGTTTGGCAATCACGGAACGGACGAGCTCGTCTGCTGCTTCGCCGTACTGCGCGAGCAGTTGACGCGCGCGAGAGTTGAGCGACTCGGCATAGGCACGATCCTGCATGCCCTGCGTATTGATAAAGACATTCAGGCTCGCGCCTTCGAGCGCCGCGCGGCAGAAGGAGGCGGCAACGCCCGCGTCGCTGACCGCAACGACAGAGCCCTTCTCCGCGGCAAGTTTAATTAGGGAAAACGCTTCCGCGCAGGCTTCCATAATCGCCATCGGCGGCTGAACCGCGCACTTGAGCGCCTGCTCCATGACGAGCGCTTTTTGCGCCTGTTCCTCCGGCGTGCTCTTGGGCAGGCGATAGGCCTGCGCGAGCGGCTCAAACGCCGCCGCGTCCTCGTCCATCAATGTTAAAAAACGATCCCGAATCGCTTCGGTTCTGGCAAGCAGGTCGTTCATCTCATCTTCCACCGGCGCATACTTAGGTTTGCCGACGGTCAACGCGCCAACCATGTGCGTCAGCGCAGCGGAAAGCGCGCCAACAAGAGCGCTTGCGCCGCCGCCGCCGGGGACGGGCGCCTTGGACGAAAGTTCCTGTAAAAAAGCTTCCAGCGTCTGTTCACGAAAAGCCATAGATTCCTCCTGCGTGTTCTGGTCAGTTTACGCCAAGCGCCGAACGAACGTCGCCGAGCATATAGAGCGAGCCGAGCGCGCAAACAATGCCGCTCTTGCCCGCGCGCGAAATCGCGAGTTGAACACCGCTTTCCACGCTCTCGCTGGCAGTCGCGGTGTAGCCGAGCTGCCGAAGCAGGTTTGCCAGCTCCGTCGCGCGCATCGCGCGCGTATTGTTCGGAGTAACGGTTACAAACTCGCTCGCGATGGGCCCAATCTGGTCGATCATATGCAAAACGTCCTTGTCCGCCATGACGCCGATTAAAAACGTGATCTTACGCTCTGGAAAATGCAGACGGAGACTTTCGACAACCGCCGAAACGCCCTGCGGATTGTGGCCGCCGTCCGCAACAAAGACCGGGTCGTGACCAAGCACCTCAAATCGAGCCGGCCAATGAACGCTTGCAAGGCCGTCCTTGAGGTTTTGGTCGGAGATCTGCCAGCCTTTGCTGCGCAAAATCTCCAGCGCGGTAATCGCGACCGCTGCGTTCTTCGTTTGATAACTGCCAACGAGCGAGCAATGCAACTGCCCATATGGCGCGCAGGCAAACGACAGATCGGTTAGCATCGCGGAGACGTCCGAAATGCGCGAATGGTCGGTGACGTACAGTTTCGCGCCATGCTCGCGGCAAGCAGCTTGAAACACCGCGTCCGCTTCCGGGTTTTGATCGTAAATCAGCACGTCGCCGCCGGGCTTGATAATGCCCGCTTTCGCTCGTGCAATGTCCGAAATCGTTGGCCCAAGCTCACGCGTGTGATCGAGACCGATGTTCGTAATGATCGCCAGTTCCGGCGTGTCGATGACGTTGGTTGAGTCGAGCGCGCCGCCCATGCCGACTTCGAAGACGACGATGTCCGCATGATTTCGCGCGAAGTACTCCACCGCGATTGCGGTGATCAGCTCAAACTCCGTCGGGTGGTCGGCCATTGCTTCGGCATGCGGGCGAACAAACTCTGTGATCTGCGCGAGTTCTTCGTCGCCGATGAATACCCCGTTGATCTGCATGCGTTCGTTGAACCGCGTGATGAAAGGGGAGATGTAAAGCCCCGTTTTGTACCCGGCGAGCTTGAGCGTGTTGGCGAGCATGGCGCAGGTGGAGCCCTTGCCGTTCGTACCCGCGACGTGGATAAACTTCAGTCGCTGCTGCGGATTACCCATACGATCCAGCAGCTCGCGTGTCCGTTCCAAACCAAGCCGGCTTCCGCGCCAGGTGACGTGGTGAATGTAGTCGAGCGCGTCCGAATAGGATTGTATTTGCTGTGCCTGTTCGCTTTCTTCAACGATCGAAGCCGATGTTGCAGCATCCAAACCCATTACTTTTGAAGCAAGCAACCGATCCAGCACATAGACGATCAATGTGTTGACGATCATGTTGCTGCCGACGGGCAGCGCGCGCGCCACAAGCAACGCCGAAAATGGAAGTTGTGTCAGACCGGAGAGCGCGGCGCTCTTGGTTAAGTAGGAACCTATGATTTCGGCGGGGATCACGATCAATGCCACGCGCAGTAGTCCATTTTTGCTCTTGACGATTTTTACGAGGAATCCGGCGCAAACGCCAATGAGCACAAACGCTGCGGTCAGCGGGGGATAATACATGCCCGCCGTCGGGAACAGCAGCGTGCCAAGCAAATCGGAAAGCAAGCCGACGATTCCGCCCGCGAGCGGGCCAAACCAGATGCCCGAGAGTAAAATCGGAACACTGTCGATGCTCAGGCGAATTGAGCCGGTCAGTTGGAGCATTAAAAATTTGGACAGAACGATCTGTAAGGCAATCAGCATTGCCATGAGGGAGAGACGCTTGGGGGTGATGTGCTTCATATGGGAATCCTCCTTTCGATTGCGCTGCACAACAGGCAGAACAACCCATTCGGAGGGAGGTTCTTACGCGTGCAGTAGCGGACGCGATATTGCACCGCAAGCGCGGGGCGCTTTTCGTGCAGCG
>DAIRTE010000197.1:0-4775 GCA_036804025.1 Clostridia bacterium
CGCTTGTTGCGTTCCACCGGCACATAGCCGCGGCCGTGCTCGAGCATGATCTCCATGTGGAGCTTCGCGCCCTTGTCCAGCGTCGCAATGTGCAGATCGGGGTTGATGATCTGTACGTCGGAATCCGGAAGGATATCCTTCGCCAGCACTTCACCCTCGCCCGCCGCGTCAATGATCACCTTCTTGGGGCCGTCGCTGTAAAGCTTGCAGCACAGCTCCTTGAGGTTGAGCACGATCTCGGTTACGTCTTCTTTCACGCCTTCGATAATCGAAAACTCGTGTAGCACTCCGTCGATGCGTACGCTCGTAACCGCCACACCGGGCAGGCTCGAGAGCAGCACGCGACGCATGGAATTGCCAAGCGTAGTGCCGAATCCGCGCTCCAACGGCTCAACGACAAATTTGCCGTAATCGTCCGTCAGTTCAACACATTCGAGTTTGGGCTTTTCGATCTCCAGCATTGCTTACCCTCCTTCGGTTTGTTTGTTGCGGTCCGCCAAATCAGCTTGGCTTACCTGGAGTAGTACTCAACGATGAGATGCTCTTCAATCGTCAAGTCGATATCGTCGCGCGCCGGGAGAGCGACGACCTTACCGGTGAGCTTTTCGGCGTCCAGTTCGAGCCATTTCGGAATCGTTCTGGCTGCGCCCTGCTCTTTGAGGGTTTTGAAGAATTCCACGTCTCCACTCTTTTCGCGGACGGAGATCACGTCGCCTTCCTTCACAAGGTAGGAAGCGATGTCAACCTTCTTGCCGTTGACGCGGATGTGGCCGTGCGTGACCATCTGACGCGCCATGGGGCGGGATTCGCCAAAGTTGAGGCGATAGCAAACGTTGTCGAGACGGCGTTCGAGCAGCGAGAGCATGTTTTCACCGGTGATGCCGCGCATGTTGGAAGCCATTTCGTAGTATTTCGCAAACTGAGATTCGAGCACGCCGTAGGCTCTGCGAACCTTCTGCTTCTCGCGAAGCTGAATGCCGTACTCGCTCTGCTTTTTCCTGCCCTGGCCATGCATGCCCGGCGGGGTGTGGCGCTTGTTGATGGCGCATTTTTCGCCATAGCAACGGTCGCCCTTCAGGAAAAGCTTTGTGCCTTCTCTGCGGCACTGCCGGCAGACGGAACCTGTATATCTAGCCATTACGCTTTCCCTCCTTAAACCCTTCTACGCTTCGGCGGGCGGCACCCGTTGTGCGGAATGGGCGTCACGTCCTTAATCATGTTGACGTCGAGACCGGCGGTCTGCAGGGCGCGGATGGCCGACTCGCGGCCGGAACCCGGTCCCTTGATGTAGACTTCAACGGTCTTGAGCCCGTGCTCCATCGCGCCGCGCGCGGCGGTTTCCGCCGCCATCTGCGCCGCAAACGGGGTGGACTTCTTGGAGCCGCGGAACCCGAGCGAACCTGCGCTCGACCAGCTCAGGGCGTTGCCCTGCAGGTCGGTGATGGTCACAAGGGTGTTGTTGAAGGAGGAGCGAATGTGCGCCGCGCCACGCTCTATGTTCTTGCGCTCGCGACGTTTCCGCGTAGTAGCGGTTTTCTTTACCTGCTTAGCTGCTGCCATGTTCGCATATCCTCCTTATCTCTTCTTGCCGCCCTGCGAGCGCTTCGGTCCTTTGCGCGTGCGGGCGTTCTGTTTGGTGCTCTGTCCGCGAACCGGCAGGCCCTTGCGATGCCGAACGCCGCGGTAGCAGCCGATTTCAATCAGCCGCTTGATGTTCATGGAAGTTTCACGGCGAAGATCGCCTTCCACCTTGAGATTGTGGTCGATGTAGTCTCTGAGTTTGGAAACATCGCTCTCGGACAGGTCGCGCACGCGGACGTCGGGGTCGACGCCGGTTGCGGCCAATATTTCCGTAGCGGTTTTGCGGCCGATCCCAAAGATGTAGGTCAAACCAATTTCAATTCGTTTGTCCCTGGGAAGGTCTACGCCAGAAATACGTGCCATATCGTTCCTTTACCTCCGTAAATAGTCATGAATGGTATTGATCTATATTCCATCCGCCGGAAACGCAAGCGGGGTTGCCCGTTTGCGCAGCCGCTCCGACGGTTTTGTTTTCTTCTTAACCCTGCTTCTGCTTATGCTTCGGGTTCTCGCAGATAACCATGATGCGGCCTTTGCGCTTGATGATCTTGCACTTCTCGCAAATAGGTTTCACACTCGGTCTTACTTTCATGGTGGTTCTCCTTTCGATTCCTGTTCAAAATCTCGTTCGAAAAAGGGGATTTCCCCTTTTACTTCAGCTTTTGCCGCGCCAGGTAATACGCCCGCGGGACAAATCATACGGGGACAGCTCCACGGTGACCTTATCACCCGGCAGGATGCGAATGAAATTCATCCGCAGTTTCCCCGATATCGTTGCGAGTATCTTGTGACCGTTCTGGAGCTTTACCTCGAACATTGCGTTCGGGAAGGAATCCGAAACGACACCTTCAACTTCTATAACGTCCTGTTTCGACAAACTATCCCTCCTATTTGTCTGAGTCCACGTTGTAACCGAGCCGGTTCAGTGCTTTTCGCACATCCGCGTCGAGCAGTGTTGCTCCCTCGGCCACCCTTTTTACAATCTCATCCGCGGTCTGCGGTTCGATGTGCAGGTGCATCAGTTTCTTTTTCTTCGGCCGCTCAAGCTTTCGGGTTTCCCCGTCGCAAAGCAGCACATGGTTGTCGTCGCATACGCCGATAATGACGAAGGCGCGCCCTTTGTCGTGTCCTGCGCGTGAGGTGCATACGACGCCAATCACCGGTTCGTTCATGCGTCAGCCCCCCTCGTGCAGCGTCAGGAGCCGGGGCTCCCCATCCGTAATCAGCACGGTGTTCTCGTAGTGCGCGGAGGGTTTCCCGTCCGCCGTGATCACCGTCCAACCGTCGTCGAGCTGATATACGCGCGCGGTACCCATGTTGATCATTGGTTCTACCGCAATGGTCATGCCCGCTTCGAGCCGAACGCCGCGTCCGAACCGCGAATCGTCCCAATAGTTTGGAACTTCGGGATCTTCGTGCATCCTTCGGCCGATTCCGTGGCCAACCAACTCGCGGACAACTCCGTAACCGTGGCGTTCCGCGTGCTGCTGAACTGCCTTCGCGACGTCGGAAATGCGATTGCCCGGTTTCGCAAAGCGAATTCCTTCGAAGAAGCACTCCTTTGTCACGCGGACGAGCGTTTGCACGTCCTCCGGCACGGTGCCAATGAGCACCGTTCGCGCCGCATCCCCATGGAACCCGTCCTTGTACGCGCCGACGTCCAGCGACAGAATGTCGCCGTCCTTGAGGCGGTACTTGCCGGGAATTCCGTGAACCACCTGTTCGTTCACCGAGGTGCAGATGCTCCTCGGATAGCCGTTGTAGTTCAGGAAGGAAGCTTCCGCGCCGCGGCTTTTGATAAACGAAACCGCGATGTCGTCCAGCTCCGCCGTGGTCATGCCGATTTCGGCAGACTGCGCGAGCAAGTTCAGCGTATCCTCTACGATGCGCCCCGCAACGTCCATCTTCTCAATGTCCGCCGCGGACTTGATCGTAATCCCCTTTTGCTCGCTCATTTCGAAATCACTTCTCGAATTCTGGCGTCTACGATGTCGACGTCCGCATCCCCGTTAATCGTATGCAGCAGGCCTTTGGCCATGTAGTAGTCGATCAGGGGTTTCGTGGAGCGCTCGTAAACGACCAGACGATTGCGAACCGTCTCTTCCTTGTCGTCGTCCCGCTGGTACAGGGTTGCGCCGCAGTCGCAGACGCCGCTTTCCCGCGTGGAAACGTGGTACGCGGCCCCGCAATCGGGGCACATCCGCCGCCCGCTGATTCGGCTGATGAGCCGCTCTACGGGAACGTCGAGGTTGATGACGTGGTCGATCGCGCTGATTTCTTCCAGCGCTTCCGCCTGCGCAATTGTGCGCGGAAATCCATCAAAGAGGAATCCGTTTCTGCAGTCGTCGCGCTGAATGCGGTTCTTCACCATGCCGAGAATCACGTCGTCCGGAACGAGCTCGCCCCGGTCGATGAGGCTCTTGGCCGCCAGCCCAAGTTCGGTTCCTTCGCGCATTTCCGCGCGGAGCATATCCCCGGTGGAGATATGCGCAATCCCGAACCGGGATGCGATCTTGACCGCCTGTGTGCCTTTTCCGGCACCTGGCGGGCCTAAAAAGATCAGTTTCATAGCGAATCCTCCCGGACGGAGCAACGACTTCATCCGAGGATGAAATCCTGCTCGGTGTCGCTTTCAACGAGCTTTGCCGCGATAACCGCGGAACCGGCGCGCCGATAGAAGACCGGCACGCCTGATTTCCGCAAATCGTTTTTCGTGACGGAGCCCCGAACGCTGTTTCCAGTTAGTTCAGGAAGCCCTTGTAGTGCCGCATGAGCATGTGGCTCTCGAGCTGCGAAGTCGTTTCGAGCGCAACGCTGACCATAATCAGAACGCTCGTCGCGCCAAACGCGCTGGACTCGGCCATGCCGCGCATCAACAGCTGCGGCAGGATCGCAACCACCGCGAGGAAGAGAGATCCGAACAACGTCAGGCGCCCGGAGATCTTGCCAAGGTAGTCGCTCGTCGGCTTGCCGGGACGAATGCCCGTAATGAAGCCGCCGTTCTGCTGCAGGTTCTTCGACATCTCGATCGGATTGAACGTCACGCTCGAGTAGAAGAAGCCAAATGCGACGATCAGGAGCGCGTAGATGATGTAGTAAACCGCGCTCGAGGTGCCGAGATACGTCTTATAGAACGCGTAGAACGCGCCGTTCGGCCAGAACTGGGCGATCATGCCCGGGAACTGGAGGAACGT
>DAIRTE010000198.1:0-2534 GCA_036804025.1 Clostridia bacterium
CGCGGGCATACCTCGCGCGCTACGACCTGAAGAAGCACGGCGCGAGCGAAATCCTACGCCAGTGGAACAAACAGCGTAAGCCGACGAAGGACGAAACCGCGCTCTACGAAAAGTGGGTGACAGACTGGGGCTTTACGCCGGAGGCGGTGCTCGCCGCCCTGCCGAAGCTCACCGTGAGCGGGACCCCGAACTTCGTTTATCTCGACGAACTATTGGGCAACCTCCGCCGCGAGGGCCAGCTCAGCAAGCCCGCCATCGAACGCGCGGACGCAAAGAGCGTGGAGGAGCAAGCGTTTGCGCGGCTCGTGTTTGAACGCGCGGGCAAGCTCGAACCCGCCTCGAAGACGCAGCGCGCGCAGATCAGCATGTACCTCAAGGATTACGGCATGCCGCGCGAGTTGTTACTCTTTGGCGCGGAGCAGTGCCGCGGCGCAAACGAGCCCTTCGGCATGATGAAGAAACTCTGGAACGAGTGGCACGACGCGGGCATTGTCAGCATCGAAGGCGCGCGAAAGCAGCTCGAATCCCGCGCAAATACGCAAAAGCCGAAACCGCAGGGGCGGCAGTATCCGCAGCATGATTTAACCGACGAGCAGCTCGAACACCTGCTGGTCGATCTGGACAAGGATCTCGATTAATCCGGCAAACGCAAGCCGCTTGCCGAAACGACGAACGGGACGGAACGCATGCTCAACGAACAGCTCGACAACGAATACGCGCGTATCCGCGCGGAGGAGCGCGAAGCACAGCGTCTGCGCATTGCGGAGGCGTATTCCCGTGCGCCCCGGTTAAAAGAGCTCGACGAAGCACGCGCGGGGCTGTTTCCCGCCCTCGGACAGCGAAAGATCACGCCGGAGGAGAGCAAGCGCCGCCTGGAGGAGATTGACCGTGAGGAACGGCAGATTCTGGCCTCGCTCGGCCTGCCCGCGGACGCGTTGACGCTGCATGTGCGCTGCAAACTGTGCAACGACACGGGCTATCTCGGCGCCGGAAGCCGCCCCTGCTCCTGCCGTCTCTTGCGCCGCGAGGCGCTGCGTGGGGCGGACGGCGTGAACGCGCGCGAGACGTTTTTCAACTTTTCCACCGAAATCTACCCGAGCGCGGAGCAGAAAAAGCGCTCCGTCAATGCGAAATTGCTCTGCGAGGCGTATGCCGCCGCTCTGCCCGCGCCGGAGAAGCCGAATATCCTGCTGCTCGGCATGCCGGGGCTCGGCAAGTCCTACCTCGGCAACGCGATTGCCTACGCGGCGCTTGCGCGCGGCGTGGACGCGGAGCGCGTCACCGCCTATGCGTTCGTGCAGACGGTGCTGCGGGACATTCGCGAACGAACGGAAACCGCGCTCAGATACCAGAACGTTCCCCTGCTCGTGCTGGACGATCTCGGCAGCGAACCAAACATTTCGAACGTGACGTTCGAATGGCTCTTTGCCGTAATCAACGAGCGCACGCTCGCGGGCCGCGCCACGGTTTGCAGCACAAACTGCACCTTAAAGCAGCTCGCAGATCGTTATGACGAGCGCTTCATGAGCCGACTTTGCGACAAAAACACCACGCAGGTGCTCCAGCTCACGGGCGAGAACCTGCGCACGGTCAAATGACGCCTATGCTGCTGCTCTGTGCAACCCCAATCGGGAATTTGGGCGACCTCACCCCGCGCGTGCGCGAGGCGCTGACGAACTGCGATGCGGTTTACTGCGAGGATACGCGGCGGACGCTGACGCTGCTCAACCACATCGGCATCAAAAAACCGCTCGTCTCCTGCTACCGCGAGAACGAACGCCAGCGCGCGCAGGAAGTCGTCGCGCGCATTCAGGCGGGCGAAACGGTCGTCTACGTCTCCGACGCGGGCATGCCGGGCGTGTCCGACCCCGGCGAGGCGCTGATTCAGGCCTGCATTGCGAGCAATTTGCCGTATAGCGTGCTTCCCGGCGCGTCCGCCGTGCTGATGGCGGCGGTGATGAGCGGGCTGCCCGCTATGCCGTTTACGTTTTTCGGTTTCTTTCCGCGCGAGAAAAAGGAGCAGCGCGCGCTGTTCGAACAGCTCAAGCGGCTGGGTCACCTCGCGGTGTTTTACGAAAGCCCGAATCGCGCGGGCGCGACGCTGAAGCTCTTGTTTGAAACGTTTGGCAATCTTGACGCGGCGCTCTTGCGCGAGCTGACCAAGCTGCACGAGGAGATTTCCCGCGGAACGCTGGAGGAACTCGCCGCGCGCTATGCGGAGAACGATCCGCGCGGGGAATGCGTGCTATGCGTGCTGTTTCGCGCCGAAGCAAGCGAAACCGCCGCGCCCGATCTGGAAGCCACGCTGCAACGCCTGTTCAGCTCCGGTTCTTCCGTGCGCGACGCGGCCGCCGAAGCGGCAGCCCTTTGTGGAGTACCCAAAAAGGAAGCCTACGCAAAGGCGCTGGAACTGCAAGCAAATTCGAAGTAATACGCAAGAAAAAGCCCGCCTTTTCGGCGGGCAGTAGAGCCGGAATGTTCCGGCTTTTTTAGATTCCCCTCTCCGCCTTGACGGCGGCGAAGGCCGCGACCGC
>DAIRTE010000198.1:2634-4592 GCA_036804025.1 Clostridia bacterium
TCCGGCTTTTTTAGATTCCCCTCTCCGCCTTGACGGCGGCGAAGGCCGCGACCGCAAAGTCGAGGTCTTCTTTTGTATGCGCGGCGGACACCTGCGTACGGATGCGCGCCTTGTTCATCGGCACCACCGGGTAGAAAAACCCGACGACGTAGACGCCATGTTCCAGCATCTTTGCCGCAAACTCCTGCGCAACCTTCGCGTCGTAGAGCATCACCGGCACGATCGGGTGCTCGCTCTTTGGCACATCGAAGCCCAGCTTGCCCAGCTCCGTACGGAAATAGCGCGTATTCTCGTGCAGCCGGTCGCGCAGCGCGGTGGATTCCTCCAGTAGGTTGAGCACCTGAATGCTCGCCGCGCAGATCGCGGGTGCAACGGTGTTGCTGAATAGATATGGTCGCGAGCGCTGGCGCAGTAGGTCGACAATCTCCTTCTTCGCCGCCGTGTAGCCGCCGGACGCGCCGCCGAGCGCCTTGCCCAGCGTTCCGGTGAGGATGTCCACGCGACCCATCACGCCGCAGTACTCGTGCGTTCCGCGCCCATGCTCGCCCATGAAGCCCACCGCGTGGCTGTCGTCCACCATCACGAGCGCGTCATATTCGTCCGCAAGGTCGCAGATGGCGGCCAGGTTTGCGATATAGCCGTCCATCGAAAACACGCCGTCGGTGGCGATGAGCCGGATGCGCGCGCCTTTCGCCGCCTCGAGCTGCTCGCGCAGACTCACCATGTCGTTGTTCTTGTAGCGGTAGCGCGCGGCCTTGCAGAGGCGAACGCCGTCTATGATGCTCGCGTGGTTCAGTTCGTCCGAAATCACCGCGTCCGCATCGGTCAGCAGCGTTTCAAACAGGCCGCCGTTCGCGTCGAAGCAGGAGCTGTAGAGAATCGCGTCCTCCATGCCCAAGAATCCTGCAATACGTTTTTCCAGTTCTTTATGGATTCCCTGCGTTCCGCAGATAAAGCGCACGGAGGAAAGCCCATAGCCCCACTCATCGTAGGAGGCTTTCGCCGCCGCGATGAGCGCCGCGTTGTCCGCCAATCCCAGATAGTTGTTGGCGCAAAGGTTGAGCACGCCCTTGGTCTTCGTCGTGTCGATCTTTGCGCCCTGCGGCGTGGTGATGACGCGCTCGTCTTTATAGGTGCCCGCGGCGCGGATTTCGTTTAACGTGTTTTGATAGATTTCGTATGCCTGTTTGCTCATTTGCGTACCTCCGTCCAGTCCAAGACGACCTTTCCGCTTTGCCCGCTGTTCATCACGGCAAAGGCTTCCTCAAATTCCGTGTAGTGGAAGCGATGCGTCAGCACGGGCGAGAGATCCAGCCCCGCCTCGACCATCGCCATCATTTTATACCACGTTTCGTACATCTTGCGCCCGTAGACGCCCTGCAGGGTCAATCCCTTAAAGATCACGTCGTTCCAGTCGATGACCGTGCCCGGCCCGGCAATGCCGAGCAGCGCAACCTTGCCGCCGTTTCGCATGAGCTTGAGCATCTGGTTGAGCGCCGCGCCGTTGCCGCTCATTTCGCAACCAACGTCAAAGCCCTCTACGATGTGCAGCGCCTTCATCGTGTCCTCCACCGTCTGGTTCTTAAGGTTGACGGTGGCCGATGCGCCCATTTGTTTCGCGAGATCGAGGCGATAGTCGTTTACGTCCGTAATCACGATGCGCCGCGCGCCGTTCTGGCGGCAGATACCGACCGCCATGATGCCGATTGGCCCCGCGCCGGTGATCAGCACGTCCTCGCCCGTTACGTCGAACATGGTCGCGGTGTGGCAGGCGTTGCCGTAGGCGTCGTAAAACGCAACGATCTCCTCCGGCGTGGTGGACGCAACGGCGATCACGTTCGTCTCCGGAATGCAGAGGTACTCCGCAAACGCGCCGTCGCGATTGACGCCAACGCCCTTCGTAAACTTGCACCAGTGTCCGTTGCCCGCGCGGCAGTTGCGGCAGTGCCCGCAGACGA
>DAIRTE010000199.1:0-4587 GCA_036804025.1 Clostridia bacterium
AATCAAGGGTACCGATGTAAACAGTACCCTTTTCCAAAATACGATTTCTTCCTGCGTGGAGTGAATGCGCATTCGTTACTCCCGCAGTGCCAGACAGGGGCCGAGAATCTCGGCCAGGACGAGACCGCTGCGCACAGCCGCCGGGTCCCAGACAAACGCGCTTTCGGCGCTGGCCGGAGCAGCCGCTGCCTGCGCCGCAGGCACTTTGTCCGGCGGGCAGGAGGCGTCTATGCCGCTCATGCTGGTTTCTTCGTGCGCGTGGCCGGAGATGCTGCTGGGCGTGACCGCGTGATCTCTGGAAATGTTCAGCTGTGTGAGCGAGCTCTGCGCGGTCTTGAGCGTGGTTGCGGCCTCGTGCGCCGCTTCGCCTTCGAAGACATCCCCGTCGCGGCCTTCCTGCGAGCCAACGCCTTCAACGGAAGGCACGAAGCTCGGGCGGGTGGTGCGAACGTTCGGCGTCAACGGCGCGGTGCGGACGGGCTGCGCAACGTTTCGTGCGCGCTCGGCCTGCTGAGGGGCGGCCTGCGCGGCGCGCTGACGCGCCAGGCGCTCGCGCTCGGCCTGCTCCTTTGCCTGCTTCTGTTTCGATTTCGCCAGAATCGGGATAACCACCCAGACAATGGCGAGAATGATCAGTACGGTTTCCATAGTGGTTTACTTCTTGTTTTCGGTCGTGGCGGGTTTGGTGCCCTTTCCGATGGCATTGCGCATTTCGGTGTCGGACTGCACGTTCTGCATCCGGTAGTAGTCCATCACGCCGAGGTGTCCGTCGCGGAACGCCTGCGCCATGGCCTTGGGGACTTCCGCTTCCGCTTCGACGACGCGCGCGCGCATGCCGGCGACGGCGGCAATGTTCTCCTGCTCCTGGGCAACGGCCATTGCGCGGCGCTCTTCGGCTTTCGCCTGGGCAATGCGCTTGTCCGCTTCGGCCTGGTCAATCTGCAGCTGGGCGCCGACGTTGCGGCCAACGTCCACATCCGCGATGTCGATGGAGAGAATTTCAAACGCGGTGCCCGCGTCGAGACCCTTATCCAACACCGTGCGGGAGATGCGATCCGGATTCTCCAGCACGTCCTTGTGGCTCTTGCTGGAGCCGACGGTGGTGACGATGCCCTCGCCGATACGGGCGATGATGGTCTCTTCGCCTGCGCCGCCGACGAGGCGGTCGATGTTTGCGCGGACGGTGACGCGCGCTTTGGCGCGCAGCTCGATGCCGTCCATGGCGACCGCGGCGATGATCGGGGTTTCGATGACCTTCGGGTTAACGCTCATCTGAACGGCGTTGAGCACGTCGCGGCCTGCGAGGTCGATTGCGCAGCTCTGCTCAAACCCGAGCGGGATGCCAGCGCGCTGCGCGGCGATGAGCGCGTTTGCGACGCGGTCCACGTTGCCGCCCGCGAGGTAATGCGCTTCGAGCTTGTTAATCGAGATGTCAAGACCGGCCTTGGTGGCTTTGATCATCGGGTTGACGATGCGGCTCGGAACGACCTTGCGAACGCGCATGCCGACGAGCTGGAAGATGCCGATCTTCACGCCGGAAGCGCGGGCGGAAATCCAGAGCCCGAGCGGTACGAAGCTGAAGAAGAGCACGAGGAAAATAAATGCAAGAACGACGATTAAGATAGTACCAAACATAATTGCCTCCTCAGAAAAATTAGAATAGAGATTGTTCGGTGGTTCAAACAGGTTCTTTCGGAACAAAGCCGGAACGGGGCATCTGCCCCGCGGGCATTACTCCGCCGACTTGTTGACGAGTATGTGCATGCCTTCCGCCTTCAAAACGGTGACCGGACTGCCTTTGGGAATGAACTCGCCCGCCGTGGTGACGTCTACGCGGCGGCCGTCGATCTCCGCGATGCCCGCGGGGCGCAGAATCGTCAGCGCGACGCCGGTTTTGCCGACGAGGTCGGCCTTCGCGGTCGCGATTTCGGGAACGGACGTGCCGTCCGAGGAATCCCGCAGCACGAGGAACGACTTGGAGAGCCGCCCTTTCTGGAAGGAGCGGATGATCCAAATTAGACCGAGAATGATCACCAGCATCACGATGGCAATCACATACAGCGCGACGCGCGGGTTGCCCCAGCCGAGCTGCATGACCACCACGGCAAGCAGCGAGAGCACGCCGGTTACGCCGGCGACCCCGATGCCCGGGAGAAACATTTCGATCACGAGGAGAACCAAACCAACGATCAGGCAAATGAGCGTTGGAACAGCGGTCGGCCCTAGCATTTCAATAAAAGACATCTCAAATTACCTCCTGTTGGAGCAGTATCTTCATTATACCATAAGAGGAGGTGCGAATGATGAAATATTTGTATCATGCGTGTTTCAAGAGCATGGAGCGCAATTGAATCGGTCGAAACGGCTTTCAATTTTGCAGATATTTGTATCATGCGTGTTTCAAGAACATGGAGCGCAATTGAATCAGGTTTTTCTAAACAAAAAACAGCCCCGTACACGGGGCAGAAGAAAACCGTTCTCATTTTCTTGTTATTCGAGTTATTGCTCCAGAACGAACAGGCAGACCAGCACGTCGCTCTCCTCGCGCTGAACCTGGTAAGCATAAAATGTGCATCCGTCCGCCTTGTCGCGAACGTCGTCCTTTTCGGAGGAGATCTGCGTCATCTCCTCCGCCCAGATGCGAACGCTCGCGCGCGTGAGCGCGTCGTTCTGGTCGCACGCGGGCAGCAAGTCCGGCAGCAGCGTGCGGATGGCTTCCTCGCGCGCGGCGGTGAACTTTCCGACCGACTTTGCCAGATATTGCTCAATCGTGGACTCGCTCTTGGCGTTGTAATCCGGCGGCAGCAGAAACGAGAGCTCCAGCGAGGACACCGCGCCGTCGTCCACCGTGTATTGCAGGCCGACCTCCATGGATGGCTGCTCGCCGTAGGTCAGCGTCCAGCTGCACGGATCGGTTGCGGAGCGCTTTGCGTCAAACAGCTCGCTCGTTGCCAGATGCGTGGTGAACACGCTTTCCGGAACGCCGACCACGCGCTTTGACTCGGCGGAGGGCGAGGGGGAAGCGGCAGCCGTGTCGCCGCCAGCGGCGGATGCATCGCCCGGAACGGAATCCTCGTTTTCGGAGGCGGCAGCTTCGTTTGTTTGGGTTGCGGAAGCTCCGGCGGTTGGGGCTGCGGCAGCAACGGCGGGGGAGGTGTTGAGCTGCGCTTTTGGTTGCTCCGCGCGGGCGAGGAAATAAACCGTCAGCGCGCCGCCGACAATCAGCGCGAGAAACACGATGTTGAGCAGTTGTTTCTTTAAAAACTGTTTCGGTAGAGATTCTTTCATGCAGCCTCGTTTGCGCCGTTCGCCCGACCCGAATGGTATCATTATATATCGAACATTGTCGCAAAAGAAGTTGAATTTGCGCGAAATCGACACAAAAAAAGCCGGATTTGCTCCGGCTTGTGGTTCAGAGGGCGTTTTGCGTCAGACCGTCGCTTCGGTCGTCGCAGCCCTGCCCTCGAGAATGCGGGTTGCGATTCGCTCCGCTGCGTTACGAACGAGGTATTGCTGCTGCGCTTCGAGCATCCGCGCGCGTGCCGGCGCGTCCGCCGCGAGACGGATGGCGTTGTCCGCCGCGCTGTCCTCGCCGGGTGCAAAAATGCTCATGCCCCGCTCGGCGAAGAACTGCGCGTTGAGCGTCTCCACGCCGGGGTTGGCCACGTGCACGAGCGGAACGCCTTTCACCGCCGCCTCCGTGCTGGAAAGCCCGCCGGGCTTGGTCAGCAGCACATCGCAGGCGTCCATGTAGAGCGAAACTTGCTCGGTAAACGGCACCGCGAGCACGCGAAGATCGTCACAAAAGCGCGTTTCCAGCGCGGATTGCAGCGCGGCGTTGTGCCCGGTGAGGATCACGATGCGCGCGTCGCGGTTTTTGAGCCGCTCCAGCAGCTTTCGCGTGAGCGAGACCGCGTCCCCGCCGCCCTCGCCGCCGGTCATCAGCAGATAGCAGGGGAGGCTGGCGGGCAGGTGCAGCAGCGCGCGCGCGTCCGCCGGATTCTGCCGCGAGAGGTATTCGTCCCGCACGGGAATGCCGACGGGAACCAGCTTTTCCGCACGGACGCCCCGGCGCACGAACTGCGCGGAGAGGTCCGCATGCGGGGTAAAGACCACATCCATATCCGTCTCTTCCAGAAACGGAATGCAGGTGTAGTCCGTGGATACATAGTAGCAGCGCGTGGAGAGCGCGTGCTTGCGCTTGAGGTAGGTGAGCGCCTCCGCGGGAAAGAGATGCGGGCAGATGGCCGCGTCGAACTCCTCCTCCTCGAGATAGCGGCGGAGGTTTTCCGCGTAGAGCGCGTTGGCAAAGTAGACGGGGGACTTGCGCTTGTTGGAACTCACGAATTCGCCCGCGGCATACAGAAAACCGAATGCGCGCGGCGTTTTGATCGCAATGTTCACAAACGCGCTGGTGATTGCCTCCGAAACGTTGTTGCCGAGAAAGGCGAGCGCGTCGCGGGTTTCGCAGGTAGCGCCGCGCGCTTCCAGCGCTTGGCGAACCGCCAGCGCGGCGGAGTTATGACCCTGCCCCGTGCTGCAGGTTAAAAGGACTGCCTTCATTGCGTTTCCCTTCCCATCCCCATG
>DAIRTE010000200.1:0-4554 GCA_036804025.1 Clostridia bacterium
CCATCGACAACATCAAAGCCGGCAAGGTTTGGGCGACGCTCGCGCAGAACTTCTACAAGCGCGGCTACGAGTCCGTCCGCATGGCGTATGAATACCTCACCGAAGGCGACGCGGCAACCTTTGCCAAGCTCAACGACTCCGGCACGGTGCTCATCGACCAGTCGAACGCCGCGACCTATGCCGAAGACCTCTGGGGCGCAATCGTCTACAAGGGAACGCCCTGGCCCGCGAAATAACGAGAAACAACTTATGCTCCGGCGGGGCGGCACAGCGCCGCTCCGCCCGGGCACAACCACTTCAAACGTAAGGCGTCAACTCCCTGCATAGGGAAGCAAGCGATTCCGCCGATCGCTTGCACGAAAAATGCGGTCAAAGACGACCGTGAAAGAGGGCAGAGCCATGCCGAAGATGCGCGACATCGCCGAAAAGACCGGCCTCAACATCTCCACCGTCTCGCGCGCGCTGCGCGACGCACCGGACATCAGCCCGGAGACGGTGAGTCTGGTCAAGCGCGCCGCCATGCAGATGGGCTACCACTTGCGCACCAGCGCGAAGGGGAGCAATACGATTGGATTGATCGTGCCCGAGGTCGGCAGCCATTACTATTCCGAAATGGTAGAGACCGTTGAGCGCGAACTCAAGAAACGCGGCTACTCAATGATTGTCGTCATCGGCGGGTTTGACGTTGGCGGGATTCTGACCGCGTTTGACCAGATGCTCAAGCACGACATCTGCGGCATGATCGTCAACGACTGCTTTGTGCTCAACGCCAAGGACGACATTCAAAAGCACGACCGCATTGCGCACTCCGTCGTGCCGCTCGTGCTGATTTCGGAAAACAAGGTCATTCTGCCGGTGGACACCATTTCGATTGCAAACGAAATGGCCGTGCGGCAGGCACTGGATCATCTCATTGAGCTGGGGCATCGCGAAATCGGCTACATCGGCGAGTTTGCGTCCGACGTGCGATACCTCGCCTTTACGCGCTATCTCAAGGAACTGGGCTTGCCCGTTAGGGAGGAGCACATGAAGCGCGGAAAAGAGCGCTTTGAGCTGGGTGGCTATCTCCGCGCCAAGGAACTGCTCAAGGAGCAGGGCGAACCGCGCGTAACCGCTGTGCTCGCCTGCTATGATCAGGTTGCGCTCGGCGCGCTGGACGCGTTCGCCGAAGAAGGCGTTCGCGTGCCGGAGGATCTCTCGATCATTGGCTTTGACAACATCATTCTCAACGACTACCTGCCGATTCAGCTGACCTCCATTTCGAACCCGACCGAGCAACTCAGCGCGCTCGCGGTCAAGCTCTTAATGGACAATCTGGTGGAAAAGGAAGGGCACGTGGTTCAGAATGTTTCGCTTCAGCCGCGGCTCGTGGTGCGGGGTTCAACCCGACCGCCGCGCGAATCAACACCGACCGATGCGGAGAATCCGCACGAGTAAGCACCGTTCTCATTTCCAGCGGAAAACAGCATACCATCGACTGTTCGTTTATGCGGATGCGTGGTTGCTGTCGTCCGAATGGACCAAATTTTGAAAAATATCGCATGCAAGGGAAAAGCTTCCTGCTGCACGCGAATGCAATAGGACAGGAAAACACCATATGAAGGCAATACAGATTGGCTGGGCACAAATCGACCTCACCCCGGATCGTCCGGTCTGGATGATCGGGCAGATGTATCACCGCGTTTCGGAGTATGTTCGCGACCCGATCACCGCAACCGCGCTCGTGCTCGACAACGGCGAAGCGCAGGCGGCGTTCGTTTCGCTCGATATGACGGAAGTTCCGCTGCATGCGATGGAATTGTTGAAAGAGAAGCTTCGAACGCTAACCGACCTGAAATTCGACTGCATCTCCTTTGGCGTAACGCATTCGCACAATTCCACGGACTTTTTTGAAGACTTCATGCGCCTCGACAACGAGAGCGTGTTTGGCAGCGACATTTTGCCGGAGCTGGAGTTTCCGCAGAACGTGCTGCGCGGCGCAGAGGCGCAGGCATACCTCGTGGACAAACTGGCCGACCTGATTTCTCGCGCCTGGACGAGCCGAAAACCCGGCGGCGTCAGCGCGGCGCACGAGTACGCCGCGGTGAGCTTTTCCCGCCGCGCGGTGTTTCGCCGCGAAGACGGGGAAGAGACCGTCATGTACGGCGACTGCTCGGACGAGAATTTTCTCCGCTTTGAGCCGGGCGGCGACAGCGCGATGGAACTGCTCTATACGTGGGATCTAAACGGCGCTCTGACCGGCGTTGCGATCAACGTGCCCTGCCCGTCGCAGGTGTTTGAACTGCACCGGTTCTTGTCCGCGGACTACTGGGGCTTTGTGCGAAGCGATCTCAAGCAGCCGCTGGGCGACGTGTTTGTGCTGCCGTTCTGCGGCGCGGCGGGCGATCTTTCGCCAATCGACCTCGTGCAAATCAGCAAGCACAACCACGAGGAACTCCGCCTTTGGGGCGGGCAAGCGCAGGAAGTGCAGCGCAACTTCGACATGGACGCCATCTGCGCGGGCATTTCCGCCCGTATCACGGAAGCTGTGCTACGCGGACTGCGATCCGCAAAAGAGAGCATCGACTACGCCCCGGCGCTGGCGCATGAACGTCTGGAGCTCGCGCTGCCGCTCCGGCTGGTGTCGCGGGAGGACTACGAAGCGTCCGCGGCGGAAGTGGAACGAATCCAGTCCGTGTTTTCGCGGGAACATCGCATGAACACACAGGACGTGGTTCGCGCGTTTGAGCCGCAAGGCGATGTGCTGCGCTGGCGGATGCAACAGGAGACGACTACGTTTCCCTGCGTGAGCCACGTGGTTCGAATTGGGGACGTCGCCATTGCGACGAATCCGTTTGAGCTTTTCAGCGAATTTGCGCAGCGCATGAAGGCGCGCGCCCTGCCGGATCAACTCTTCGTCGTGCAGCTGTCCAACGGCATCGGCGGGTACCTGCCCTCCAGCTCTGGCGTGCGCGGCGGCAGCTACAGCAGCAAACCTGCCTCCACGTTCTGCGGGCCGGAAGGCGGCGATGTGCTCGTGGAGCAGACGATCGAAGCGGTGAACCGCATGTTCGCCGATCGGCACGACTGATACAGGGATAAAAGATAGAAACGCAACAAAGGCCATCCGAATGGATGGCCTTGTTTGTTCTAAGTGTTTATTATGCTCAAAGATGCCTCGAAGACGAAACGTTATGCGTAGTAGGCTGCAAGATGATCCCAGCAATCCCGATAGCGCGCATACTTCTCGCGATAATACGCCGCGCGTTCCGGCGAAGGGGTCAGCGTATCGGCGCGGTGCACCATCGCCGTTGCGGCGGCGGAGTAGTCGGCGTGCGCGCCCGCGCCGCAGGCGGCGATCATCGCCGCGCCGAGCGCACAGGCGTCCGTTTCGCGCAGGAGCTGGACGGGAGTGTTTGTGATGTCGCAGATCAGCTCCGTCCAAAGCGGGCTGCGGGAAGCGCCGCCGAGCACCTTTAGCTCGCCGATGTTGCAGCCGTTTACCGCAAAGTCCTCCAGTGCGCGACGCACGCCGAAGGCCGCGCCCTCCATGATTGCGCGGGCGTAATCGAACCGGTCGTGATTGAGGTTGGAGCCGACGAACGCGGCCTGCGCGTTGGTGTTCCAAATCGGGTACGCCGCGCCCAGCGGGTATGGATAGTAAAACAGATCGCCGATCTCGCGGCTCTGCGCCTGAAGATCCAATTCCGCAAAACCAACCTCGGGCAGGAACTTGTTTCGGTACCACTCCAGCGAAACGCCCGTTCCGGAGAGCGATGCCATCGCGCCGAACAGCCCGGGCACCGGGTGAATCGACGGCGCAAGAAAAGAATCCGAATAGAGCAATTTTTCGCCGAGACCCAGAATCACCCAAGTGGTTCCGGCGGAAAGGAGCATATCCCCTGCGTGAATCGCGGCGGCGCCGAGCGAGGCGCAGTATTGGTCGTGTGCGCCGTTGAACACCGGCGTACCCGCCCGCAAACCCAGCTCCAGCGCGGCGGCTTTCGTGAGTCCGCCGACCAGCGATCCGGTGGGCTGAATCTCCGGCAGCTGTTCCGGCGTGATGCCCAGCGCTTCCAACATGCGCGGGTCCCAGCGGGCGGTTCGAATGTCCATCAACTGGCGAATTGCCGCGTTGGTCGGGTCGATCACCGCGCGTCCGGTCAGGTATTCGTGGACGATTTCGATTGTGCTCAGGTACCGGCAGTCCGGCTGGCTCAACCCAGCGCGGCGCAGATGCAGAATCTTTGCCGCGTCGAGCGTCGGAAAGATGCGCCAACCGCACATATGGTAGACATACTCGTTGCCCAGTATTTGTTCCAGTTCGACCGCTTCGGCGCGCGCGCGGGAGTCCATCCAGGTGATCGCGCTGCCAATCGGCTTGCCGGAAGCGTCGACCATCGCCATGCTCGCGCCCTGCGTGGAAAGCGCGATGGCGGACACGCTCTTTTGCTCGTTTCCAGCCATCGCCTCGCGAATGGCGGCCTTGCTGGCGGATATCCAGTCGTTTGCGTCCTGCTCCACGCGGTTATCCTGCGTGGAAAGCGAATACACCTGATATCCCTTTCCGGCGAC
>DAIRTE010000201.1:0-4551 GCA_036804025.1 Clostridia bacterium
CGCGGTCCATGTTGACCTTTCCGACATAGCCGCCAATGCCCGCCCGCTGCAGCTCCCCCATGAGAATCAGCGTTGCGTCCGTATGCGTCGACGAATAGATGCGAACCCGCGTGGTGCCGTTCTTCACGAGTTCGGCGGCAAGGCGGGCATACGCCAGCCGCGCGAAGTCGGTGTCCGCAAACCGCGCTTCCGTCTTGAACGTATAGGCCTTGAGCCAGTCCATGAGCGGCAGATCCATGCCCATGCCTAGCATGGGGTATTGCGGCGCGTGCAGGTGCATGTCGCAAAAGCCCTGCAACACGAGTTGATTCGTATAGTCGGTCACGGGAACACCCGAAAAGCGCTCCGGCAACGCAGAATACACGCCGAGCACAACGCCATTCTCCGCCGCAAGATAGCCGTTCTGTGTAATCACGGGATCGCCGAATGTTTTAGCCTCTATGATATGTCCTTTGATCAGTTCGATCATGCTGTTACTTCCTTTGTTTCCCGGTCATCGGGAATTGCGATGATATGTCCTTTGATCCGTTCGATCATCGTCGTTACTTTCTTCGCTTCCCGCCTCGCGGGACTTGCTATTCTTTCGCCTCTGCGTTTCGCGTGTCCAGATCCTCGAGCTCCCGCGCGGAATCTGCTTCCACCAGCAGGAGGCTCTCGGGATGCCGCCGGATCACCGCCGCCCCGCCAACGTCTTCGCGAAGCTGCATCAGCTCACTCCAGTAATCCAGCGGAAAGATGGCCGGATTCCCGCGTTTGCCCTGCCAAGACAGGGAAACGATACGCTCCGGATGTTGCTCAAAGGCGTCCAGCAGCCGCTTGACGCTCGCCTGCGTCAGATACGGCTGGTCGGCCACCGCGTAGAGAATGCCGTCCAGCTCGCGCTCCAACAGCAGAACGGTCTCCGTTCCAATCGAAACGCTCGTACCAACGCCTCGTTCCGGGTCGGGATTGATGACCACCGCAAAGCCGTGCTCCTGCGCGAGCGTCTGAATTGCCCGATCTGCCCGCCTTGCCACGCAAACGCGGGACGCAAACGGAATGGACCCGAGCAGCTGGAGCGCATGCGCGATCATCGGCTCGCCTTGAACCTCGTAGAGCAGTTTGCCGCCGCCAAAGCGCTTTCCCGCGCCGGCGGCGAGCAACACACAGCCGATCTTCACGAGCGGTACCGTTGTCCGGGTTTGCGGAAGACGAACCGTCCTTTGCCCTCCTGAACGATTCTTCCGTCCGCCACGACGCGCCTGCCGCCCAGGAACACGTCCGAAATCGAGCCGGACACCCGCATGCCTTCGTAGGGCGAGTTGTCGCAATGGTGCGCGTTCGTTCGAAACGAGATCGTGCTTTCCCCTTCGGGGTTATAAACCGTAATATCCGCCTCCGCGCCTTCCGCAAGCACCCCGCGGTTGGGATACATGCCAAAGAGCCGCGCCGCGTTTTCGCTCAAGAGCGCCGCAATCTGCGGCAAAGTGATGCGTCCGGTCTTTACCGCGTAGGTGTAAATTAGCTGCGCGCGGTTCTGAACACCCGCGCCGCCGTTTGGCGTTTTGCTGAATTCGCCGCCGCCGAGCGCCTTCTGGCTCATCATAAACGAGCAGTGGTCGGTGCCGATGACGTCGATCTCGCCGGTGGACATGGCGGAAAGCAGCGCGTCCTCGTCCGCCGGTTTTCTAAGCGGCGGGGACATGATGAATTTCTCCGCGTCCGGCTCGGCATAGCGCGAGTCGTCCAGCACCAGATACTGCGGGCAGGTTTCGAGGTAAACCTCCTGCCCCCGCGCGCGGGCTCGCAGCGCCTCCTCCAGCCCCTCGTGGGTGGAGAGGTGCACGACCCAGACGGGAGCATGCGCGAGCTGGCCAATGCGCATCAGGCGCGAAACCGCCTCCGCCTCCACCTCGTTTGGGCGCGAGAGCGGGTGCCCAAGCGGCGAGCGCATGCCGACGCTGTTGAGTTCGTGAATGCGCTCGTTTAAAATATCGTAGTTTTCGCAGTGCACGCCCGCTATGCAGCCGAGCGCGGCCATGTGCTTCAGCGCGGCGTAGATTTCGCCGTCGTTGAGGCGCATTGCGTCGTAGACCATATACATCTTAAAGGAAGTGACGCCCTGCGCCACCATGCTCTCGACCTCCACCGCGTGCTCGCCGTTCCACTCCGAAATCGCCATGTGGAAGCCGTAGTTGCAGCTCGAACCCTGCGCCTTCTTCTGCCAGAGGTCAAACGCGTCCTGCATGGTCATGCCGCGATCCTGTGTCGCAAAATCGAGCACAGTGGTCGTTCCGCCGAGAATTGCCGCGCGCGAACCGGTGATGAAATTGTCCGCCGTAATGGTAACGCCGAGGTCGAGATCGAAGTGCGTATGCGTGTCGATGAATCCGGCGAAGACGAGTTTTCCGCGCGCGTCGATGGTCTCGTCCGCCGCGGCGGAAATGCCGGGTGCAATCTGCTTGATGAATCCGTTCTCAACGAGAACATCCGCCAGTTCCACGCCGGTGCTTCGAACGACGGTTCCGTTTTGAATGAGCGTTCGCATATGCAAGTCCGCCTTTCCGTATATTGCTGTTCTCATCGGCTCAACTATCGTCAAGCCAAAAGTGCGTTTCCGTTGTTTTTTATTAAGAATCAGGCGCTTTTCGAAGTCCTATCATTATTTTAGCACAGAAAAAACTTCTTGCAAAGTATTTGCATCTAACAATCTTTGTGCTATACTAACAAAAAGGTGGGTGAGCTTTATGCAAAAGTCACGTCTTCGCGCCGCCATCCTGAACGCGGCCAATCGCAACGCTGCGCTGGTCATTAAAAACGCAAAAATCGTCAACGTATTCACCGAAGAAATCATAGAAGGCGACGTCGCCATGCGCGACGGAATCATCATTGGCGTCGGCTCCTATACCGGACGTGCGGAGATCGACGCAAAAGGCGCCTACCTCTGCCCCGGGCTCATCGACGGTCATGTGCACATCGAATCCTCTATGGCGCATCCTTCGCGCTTTGCAAACGTCATTCTCGACAAAGGAACAACCTCCATTATTGCCGATCCGCATGAGATTGCGAATGTCTGCGGCGCGGATGGAATTCAATATATGCTGGATCAAACGGAATGGCTTCCCCTTTCCGTTTTTGTTATGGTGCCCTCCTGCGTGCCCTGCACCGCGTTTGAGACGAGCGGTGCAAAGCTCACCGCGCGGGACATGGAGCCGTTCATCAGCCACCCGCGTGTGCTGGGTCTCGGCGAGGTTATGGACTATGTCGCAACCGTAGAAGGCGACGGCGAAATGCTCGACAAGCTGCACCTCTTCCGCCACCACCCGATCGACGGGCACGCACCCGCGCTCACCGGCGATGCGCTGAACGCCTACTGCGTCGCGGGGCCGTATACGGATCACGAATGCATCACATACGAAGAGGTTCTCGAAAAGCTGCGCAAGGGCCTCCGCATCCACCTGCGCCTTGGCTCCGCCAACCGCGGCGTCGAGGAGATTATGAAAAAAATCGCGGAAAACAATCTTCCGACTCGGCGGATGAGCTTCTGCACGGACGATAAACACCTTGCCGACATCCGCGAGGAGGGGCATATCAACTACATTGTCCGCCGCGCGGTGGCAAACGGCATTTCGCCGATCCACGCAATCCAGATGGCGACCATCAACACGGCAGAGGCATACGGCATTCGCCACTACGGCGCGGTTGCGCCTGGGTACCGCGCGGACTTTGTCGTGTTCGACAACCTGACGGATTTTAATCCGCAGTTTGTCATTACGGACGGAAAGCTCTTTGAGCCTAGCGTGGACACGCACATCAAGCCCGACCCGAAGATCTACAACAGCGTCCATTTGGCGCCCAGAAAGCCGGATATCCTCCGCCTGCCGATCTCCGGCAAGGCAAACATCATCCGCCTGATCCCGAAGGAACTTGTCACCGCGCTGGACACGGAAGAGGTCTATACGGAGAATGGCTGCTTCGTGCCGAAGAACGGCCTGCTCAAGCTCGCCGTGCTGGAGCGGCACCATGCCTCCGGCCGCGTGGGCTTAGGCATTCTGCGCGGGTTCAACATTACGAACGGCGCCATCGCAACCACCGTCGGCCACGATTCGCATAACCTCATCGTCGTTGGGGACAACGACGCGGACATGCTCCAGGCGGTCAACGTACTCGAAGAGTGCGGCGGCGGATACGTCGTGGTGCGCAACGGCGAAACACTCGCCAAGCTGACCCTCTCCGTCGCGGGACTCATGAGCGACGCGCCGCTGGAGGTCATCCTCAAGCACCAGCGCGAGCTGCTGGACGCGGCGGCGACGCTCGGCATCCAGACGGAGTCCGACCCGTTCATTACGCTCTCGTTCATCGCGCTGCCGGTCATTCCGGACGTGCGCCTTACGGACATGGGGCTCTTCGACGTCACCAAAATGGAGTTCTTTAATAAAATTATCCAGTAGTCGTTCGAACGACACTCTATATAATATATGTTGTTTATTTTGTGATATTCCCGTAGCGTTTTGATGAACCCCCTGTTCTTCAATTGCCCAAGTAGTATGATAAGCATGGATCATTCTAAGC
>DAIRTE010000202.1:0-4531 GCA_036804025.1 Clostridia bacterium
CGCCGTTTTCGAAATTGCTGCTCGGCGTGCAGACCATTATCAACATCATTCTGCTACTGGCCTCGGTCTTACTCTACATCATTCTGCACGAGCTCGTGCACGGTATTCTGATGAAGGCTTACTCCGGGGTGAAACCGCGCTACGGGTTCACCGGGCTTTACGCCTACTCCGGCAGCGACGCGTACTTTAGCCGACGGCAATATTTGATCATCGCGTTTGCGCCTGTTGTGCTGCTGGGCATCCTTCTGGCGGTGCTCAATGTACGATTCTACGAATCGTGGTTCTGGTTTTTCTACATCATTCAGATCGTCAACATTTCCGGCGCGGCGGGGGACATCTACGTTGGCGCGCAGATTGTCCGCGCGCAAAACGTGGTGCTCATTCGCGACACGGGAACGGGCATGACGCTGTATTCAAACCGATAACATATTCAAGAAGAATACGAAAGACGTTACTGAAAACCAGCAACGTCTTTTGTTTTATGCTTTTTGAGTGGAGATTAATCGTCCGATTCCGAAAACGGATTTCCAGAATTTCTATTTTCTAAAAAATAGAAAACATCAATTGATCATTCGTCCGATTCCGAAAATGGATCTTCAGAACCTTTTGCTGCGGCAGCTCTTGCCGGCGCAGCGGCTGGCGCTGAAGCGGCACGCCGCTTGACCTCCGGTTGCGCGGCAGCCGTCTGCGCGGCGCCGGACGCGGCATAGGCCGACTGGGATGCCTTGCGCTTCGCCTCCTGATCGGCGGCGGCTTGCTTGCGCTCCTGCTCAAAGATGTCGCGAAGCTGCTTTTCGAGCTTCTGCGAAAACTCCGGATTGTCCTTGAGGAATAGTCTGGTGTTATCGCGGCCCTGTGCAATGCGCATGTCGCCATAGGCATACCACGCACCGCTCTTGATGATCAGCTTCTTGTCGACCGCGAGATCGACCAGCGAGCCTTCCTTGGAGATGCCCTCGCCATAGAGCATGTCGAACTCGGCGGATTTGAACGGCGGCGCGACCTTGTTTTTCACGACCTTGACGCGTGTGCGGTTGCCGATGATTTCCGTGCCGTTCTTCAGCGCGTCGATCCGGCGAACGTCCAGACGGACGCTGGCGTAGAACTTGAGCGCTTTACCGCCCGGCGTGGTCTCGGGGTTGCCGAACATCACGCCGACCTTCTCGCGCAGCTGGTTGATGAAGATGACGATCGTATTGGACTTGTTGATGGCGCCGGTGAGCTTACGCAGCGCCTGGCTCATGAGCCGCGCCTGCAGGCCGACGTGTGCGTCGCCCATGTCGCCTTCGATTTCCGCCTTGGGAACCAGTGCGGCAACGGAGTCCACAACGACAACGTCGATTGCGCCGCTGCGCACGAGCGCCTCGGTGATCTCCAGCGCCTGCTCGCCGGTATCCGGCTGGGAGACGTAGAGGTCGTCTACCTTCACGCCGAGCGCTTCCGCATAGACGGGGTCGAGCGCGTGCTCCGCGTCGATGAATGCGGCGGTTCCGCCGATCTTCTGCGCCTCGGCGACGATGTGCAGCGCAATGGTGGTTTTACCGGAGGATTCCGGCCCGAAGATTTCCACAACACGGCCGCGCGGAATTCCGCCGACGCCGAGCGCATAGTCCAGCGGCAGGCAACCCGTCGAGATGGTTGCAACCGGCGCGCGGGCTGCCGCGTCGCCGAGTTTCATGATCGCGCCCTTGCCAAACTGCTTTTCGATTTGACCGAGGGCGATCTCCAGTGCTTTTTCTTTTTCGACCATGTTGGTAGTCCTTTCGATCAATAAACTTAACGAATTAGAATCTGTATGGAATTTGTTCTTTCGAATCAGAGACGTCCAAGCGGAGAACATCTCGATAAGAACAAATGATCGCATCCGTTCAACTCATTATACATGAACCTGGCGCACGCGTACAGCGTTTTTTGAATCTTTTTGTGTTACTTCTGCGGATTTCTTCCGGCTTTGCAGCGTTATTGACAGAGCGTGCGTCGCAGCAGGTCGAAGGCATGCAGACAGGCGATTTCGCGGATGCGCGCCCGCTCGCCAAAGAGGCGAATGCGCTTGACCTGCGTTCCCGCTGCGGAAGCGAGCGCGATGTACACCGTACCTACGGGGTCTTCCTCGGTGCCGCCGTCCGGGCCCGCATAGCCGGTGGTCGCGAGCGCGTAGCTGGCGCCCGACGCGGCGCGGACGCCCTCCGCCATTTCGCGTGCACAGGCCTCGCTGACCGCGCTGAACTGCTCGAGCGTCTCCGGCTTGACTCCAAGGCGGCGCATCTTTGCGTCGTCCGAATAGGCGACGCAGCCCTCCAGAAGGAACTTCGAGCAGCCGGGAATCGCGACGAGCTCGCTCGCGAGCAGACCGCCCGTGCAACTCTCGGCAAGAGCAAGCGTGAGGTGGTCGTCCGCCAAGAGGCGCGCGCAGGTCTCCGGCAGGGATTCGCCGGTGGTGGAATACACAACGTCCCCAACGCGCTCCAGAAT
Source organism: Clostridia bacterium (assembly GCA_036804025.1). Lineage (GTDB taxonomy): Bacteria > Bacillota > Clostridia > Christensenellales > CAG-138 > UBA7703. Next base: position 2,473 of record DAIRTE010000202.1, read on the forward strand.
CGTGCGAATCATCGGCTCCGCGAGCGCTTCGCCCTCCGCTTGGTTCTGGCACAGCGCGGTGACGCGCAGCGTGACCTCGCCGGTTTTGACATAGGGGGCGACGGTCGGGTTCGTCTGGTGTTCAATGATGTCCCTTAGCTCGTAGGTCAGGCTCGACTCGCCCTTGCCGAAGATGCGAAGCTCGCGCGAGTAGAGCTTGTTTCCGCTGATTTGTTCGAGATAAGGCATCACGTGGTTCTTGAACATGGGGAAGAGCTCCCGCGGCGGCCCGGGGAGCAGAATCGCCGTTTTATTCTCGGCGGTCATGATGCAGCCCGGTGCGGTGCCGAACGCGTTTGGCAGAATGATGGCGCTCTTTGGAAAGCTCGCCTGCTTGAGGTTGTTTGGCGTGAACTCATAGCCGCGCGCGGCGAAGTGCTTCGTCAGCCGCTCAACCTCTTCCGGAATCGGCTCCACGGTGAGCCCAAGTGCGGCGGCGACGGTTTCCTTGGTCAGGTCGTCGTCCGTCGGCCCAAGGCCGCCCGTGAAGACGACCACGTCCGAGCGTTCCACCGCCTGATGCACGACGGCGGTCAGGCGCTTGGCGTTGTCCCCGACGGTGGTGTGATAAAACACCTGAAACCCGAGCGGCGCGAGTCCCTCGGCAATGTACTGTTCGTCCGTATTGACGACCTGTCCCATGAGCAATTCGGTACCAACCGAGACGATTTCTGCGATCATAATCTATTACACTTTCTGATGATACACGCGTAACTACGCGTAGATTATCGATGTTGTTCTTTGGTTAATTCCAGTTGACCGCGTTGCGGTTTGCGACGATATAGTCCACCGCAGACCAGATGGTAAACACCGCCGCCGTGCACATAACGCCGAAGTCGAACGGAAAATTCCAGATCGAGAAGATCGGGTTTCCAAGCAGCGTGGCCAGGATGGCAATGACCTGCAACGTGGACTTCAGCTTGCCCAGCCAGTTCGCGGCGATGACCGTTCCGCTGTTTGCCGTCACGAGACGGAAGCCGGAAACGATGATTTCGCGGCCGACGAAGATGATGCAGAGGATGGGATTGAGCATCCCGTTGTAGGTCATCATGATGAACGCGGAGCAGAAGAGCAGCTTGTCCGCAATGGGGTCCATCAGCTTGCCGAAATTCGTGATCTGGTTTCGTTTTCGGGCAATGTAGCCGTCGACAATGTCCGTCATGTCGGCAACAAAGAAGATACCCGCCGCCCAGTAGTTCCAGCCCGGCAGCCAAGCCTCAAACGAGAACGCGGCAACCATGAGCGGAACGAGCAGCATCCGAAAGATCGTCAGCCGGTTTGGCAGGTTCATTTTTGCTTTTGGCTTTTGTGTGACTTGTTCCATTTTAATATCCCATCTGGTTTTGTTTTATCGTGACGTCGGCTAAACCAATTCGCCGATCATATCGTATTCTTCCGCCCGCGTCAGCCGCGCGGTGACGAACGATCCGGCGGTCAGGTCCGCCGCGTTCGAGAGGATCACCTTGCCATCCACGTCCGGTGCTTCCGCATAGCTGCGCCCGTAAGCGTACCCGTCGTTTGTACCTTCGATTAACACCTCAACGGTCTGCCCGACGCGCCGCTCGTTGCGCGCGCGGGAGATGCCGCGCTGGGTTTCCATCAATCGCACGAGACGCTCCTGACGGACTTCCTCCGGCACCTGATTTGGCATAGTGGCCGCCGCCGTGCCCTCCTCCGGTGAGAAGGTGAACGCGCCGATGCGGTCGAACGGGTGCTTCTGGATAAACGCAAGCATGTGTTCAAACAGTTCGTCCGTCTCTCCGGGAAAGCCGACCATCAGCGTGGTGCGGAGCATGAAGTTCGGCGCATGTTCGGCAACATAGTCGAGGATGCGACGAATGTGCGCTTGATCGCCTCTGCGGCGCATGGCGCGGAGCATTTCGTCCTCCGTGTGCTGCAGCGGCATGTCGAGGTAGGGAACAATCTTTTCGCTCGCGCAGAACTGGTCGATCAACTCCGGCGAAACCGTATCCGGATAGGTATACAGCACGCGGAGCCAATGGATGCCGTCGATGCGCTC
>DAIRTE010000203.1:0-4443 GCA_036804025.1 Clostridia bacterium
ACAACACGCCGGAGCTCGCGCTCGTGACCGTGCAGTCCGTGCTGGAAAGCGCGGGGCTGCTGGAGAGCATGTTTGTCACCGTTGCGGATCGCTTTCAGCCCTGCGGGTTGTTTGAACTGTAAGGGGCTCTTCTTTTTTTAGAAAAAAGAAGCAAAAAACATAGTTTTGCGAGTGTTATTTTGAAGATCAAGATTGATTGTGTTGGAAAACTAAAGGACAGCTTCTTTCGGGACGCGATTGCGGAATACGCAAAGCGTCTTTCCCGGTTCTGTACGCTCGAAGTCTGCGAGGTCGCGGACGAAAAAGCGCCGGAGTCGCTTTCCCCCGCCGAAGAGGAGCAGGTCAAGGAGCGCGAAGGCGAGCGCCTGCTAGCCAAGCTGATGCCCGGCGAATTCGTCATTTGCCTAGCAATTGACGGGAAACGCTATTCCTCCGAGCAGTTTGCGGCATTTTTGCAGAGCACCTTCGACCGCTCGGCGTCGACGATTTCGTTCGTCATCGGCGGCTCGCTGGGGTTAAGTCAGGCTTTGCTCAAGCGCGCGGACAGTCGGCTCTCCGTCTCCGACATGACGCTGCCGCACGGGCTCTGCCGCGTCTTCTTGCTGGAGCAGGTCTACCGCGCGTTCAAGATCAACGCGGGCGAGCCGTATCATAAGTAGGTTCGAATTCAACACATCGACGGGAGGGCAGAGCATGCAGTCAGCGGATCTCTATCGGCAGCTGGATCGCGATTTCGAAATCGACATGATTAACGACGACTGGAGCTTTCTGCCCCGAAACGAGTACATATCCCCTTCGTTCTCTGCGCCGCACTATGCGGGGCTCGTGCTCGACAACGCGCAGCAGATCAATAGGGTCTATACCGCAGTGTTTCCGAACATCGCCCTTCTGGAGCGGGTTCTCTCCGGCGGTGAGACGGATGCGCTGCTGTTTTGCCACCATGCGATGGGGTACGATGGCAATCTGGAAGGATTCCCGTTCTACGAGATTCCCCGCAATCTGCTCGAGCGAATGAAGGAACAACGCATTGCGTTCTACATGCTCCATGCCGCGCTGGATCGAAACGGACCGTATTCTACCTCGGTTTCGCTCGCGGGCGCGCTTGGACTACAGGTTGAGTGCCCCTTTTGCGAGTACGACGGAATTCAGGTCGGTGTCATCTGCAAAACGGATTACAAAACAGGCAGCGCGCTGGCGGAGCATGTGCGCGCCGTGGTGGGGCACGAGGTCAAGCGCTACGCCTACGGGGAGGACGCGATTTCGGATGGTTTCGTCGCGGTCGCGGCCGGCGGCGGGAGCTATCCGTTTGTTGCGCGGGAGCTTGCCCTGCTGGGCGTCAAACACTATATCACCGGCGTGACGCGACCAATGCCTTCGTTTGAGCCGACGATGGAGTTTCACCAGATTATGCGTGAGAACGGCATCAGCCTGATTGGCGCGACGCACGACTCCACAGAGCAATACGCCTGCCGCGCAATGGTTCGTTATTTCGAGGAGTGCGGCATTCCGGCAGAGTTTATCGCCGGAACACCGTGTCTGAACGATCTATAAAGCCAAGCAGAGCAGGCAACGCGAAACCGAGCCGATAAAATCTGTCAAAACTGTGAAAACTGCTCGGAGCGTTTGACAAGCCCGGCTTCGTCCGATATAGTTAAAGAACAATGACATAGCTGAGTCCTCCGCGTCGTGCGGGGGAGCGGGAGAACCAATTGTTGGGGTGAATCCGGTGGGCGCCATCGGTAGGGCAGCTTTCAGCCCGAACCCGTCAGCTAATCTCGTAAGCGTAGAAAGCTGTTTTTTCGACGTGTGTTTTGCGACCGAAAAAGTGAAACGGTTTTTGAGTGCGCTTGCGATTTCGCAGGCGCATGTTTTTTTGTTTCCATGCGCCGCAGATGTTGCCAACCGTACCGTACGGGAAAGGAGAGGGCGTATGATCAAAGTAGCCGTTTGTGGTTTGGGGCGAACCGGCTCGGAGGTGATTCGGGCAATCCGCGACAGCGACCGTTTTTCCCTAACCGCCGCATTTTGCCGGCCGGGCAGCGAAAAGGCGGGGAAAGATGTGGGCACGCTGTTGCAAAGCGTACCAATCGGCATACTTGCGCACGACATTACGCAGTCCGAGCAGGTGTTTAACGATACGGAGATCGATGTGGTCATCGATTTTTCAAACCCCGCATCCGCAAAGCCGCTGCTACGCGCCTGCAAGAAGCGCCGGATTCCGATTGTGTTCTGCACGACGGGCTATACCGAGGCGGACCTGATCTGGATGTCCGACTTTGTCGCGCACAACAACCTCGGCGTGGTCTACGCGCCGAATGTTACGCTCGGGGTCAACGTGCTGCTCGCGGCGCTCAAGGTCGTTGCCCGCGCGCTGCCGGAGTTTGACTATCTGATTACGGAGACGCATCACAACAAGAAGTTCGACATACCTTCCGGCACGGCCAAGAAAATTGCGGGCACCATTCGAAAAGAACTGCCCAAGGACGCGGAGGTCCCGATTCACTCCGTTCGCGTGGGCGGCTATGTCGGTGTGCATACCGTGCTGCTCGCGAGCGACAACGAACGGCTCGCGCTGACGCACGAGTCGTTCAACCGCGGCGCGTTTGCCAGCGGGGCGCTGACCGCGGCGCGGTTCATCCTCGGTAAGACCGGGTGGTACGACATGGAGGATGTGCTGGGTCTGGCGGAGCGTCTTGAAAATGCGGCAAACGTCGTGTAAGCGCGGCGAAAAACGCGCAACGGTTCTCAAAAAGCCGAATCATTCCGCTAAGAATTGACTTTTTCTCCCCTTGGGCGTATACTAAAACCACTTTCGGAAAGACCCGGGAAGCAGTAGCGCCCAAAAAGAGCGCATCCACCCACAGAGAGCCGCGCAAAGGCTGCGAGCGCGGCGATGGATGACGGCGCGAAGACCGCCCGGCGACCGAACCAGCGGGTACCGCCCGATACAGCGGAAAAAGCGCGCGAAACCACAATCGCGAACACGGGTGGAACCACGGTAGCGTACCCTATCGTCCCGAGGCCGGAACACGGCTTCGGGGCGTATTTTTATTTTTCGGCATTGCCGAGCGGAATTGCAGCAAATTAGGAGGAGAACCAATATGAAAATCACGTTTCCGGATGGGAATCAGCGCGAGTTTGCGGACGGCCTGACGGGCCTCGAAATCGCAAACGAAATCAGCCCGGGTCTTGCGCGGGCAACGCTGTCGTGCTCCATCGACGGCGCGCACAGCGACGCCTTCCGCCCCATCACGGGCGACCATGCGCTCACGTTCTACACGTTTAAGGACGAGAACGGCCGCTGGGCATACCGGCACACGGCGAGCCACGTGCTCGCGCAGGCGGTCAAGCGCCTCTGGCCGGAGACCAAGCTCGCCATCGGCCCCGCGATTGAGAACGGGTTTTACTACGACTTCGACACGCCGGAGACCTTCTCGCCGGAAGACCTCGGCAAGATCGAGGCCGAAATGGCAAAGATCGAGAAGGAAGATCAGAAGGTTGAGCGCTTTGAGCTACCGCGCGCGGAGGCAATCGCGTACATGGAAAAGCTCGGCGAACCGTATAAGGTTGAGCTCATTCGCGACCTGCCGGAGGACGCAATCATCAGCTTCTACCGCCAGGGCGACTTTGTCGATCTCTGCGCGGGCCCGCACGTCAAGAGCACGGGCGTCGTGAAAAACATCAAGCTGCTCAACGTCGCCGGTGCTTACTGGCGCGGCAGCGAGAAGAACAAGATGCTCCAGCGCATCTACGGCACGGCGTTTGAAAAGAAAGCCGACCTCGACGCGTACGTCACCGCGCTGGAAGAGGCGAAAAAGCGCGACCACAACAAGCTCGGCCGCGAGCTGGAGCTCTTTACCACCGTGGACATCATCGGGCAGGGTCTGCCGATTCTGCTGCCGAAGGGCGCGCGCGTGATCCAACTGCTGCAGCGATTCGTCGAGGACGAGGAGCAAAAGCGCGGCTACCTGCTCACGAAGACGCCGTTTATGGCCAAGCGCGAGCTGTATAAGATCTCCGGCCACTGGGATCACTACCGCGAGGGCATGTTCATCATGAGCGACACGCCGGACATTGAGGACGAAAACGCGGAGGTCTTCGCGCTGCGCCCCATGACCTGCCCGTTCCAGTTTATGGCGTACCTCAACCGCGCGCGCTCCTATCGCGACCTGCCGCTGCGCTACAACGAGACGAGCACGCTTTTCCGCAACGAGAGCAGCGGCGAGATGCATGGCCTGATCCGTCTTCGCCAGTTCACGATTTCGGAAGGCCACCTTGCCTGCCGCCCGGATCAAGTTGCGGACGAGTTCAAGGGTTGTCTCGACCTCGCGAAGTTCATGATCGACACCCTCGGCTTTACGGACGACGTGAGCTACCGCTTCAGCAAGTGGGACGAAAACGACACCGCCAAGTACATTGGCGACAAGGCGAGCTGGGAAAGCA
>DAIRTE010000204.1:0-4418 GCA_036804025.1 Clostridia bacterium
CCGCCGAGGCTCGCCAGCGACTTGCTGAACGTGCCCATGTAGATGTCCACCTCGTCCTCCAGGCCAAAGTGGCTCGCGGTGCCGCGGCCGCCCTCGCCGAGAATGCCGAGGCCGTGCGCATCGTCCACCATGACGCGTGCGCCAAACTCCTTGGCAAGAGCCACGATCTCCGGCAGCTTCGCGATGTCCCCGCCCATGCTGAACACGCCGTCGGTGACAATCAGCTTGCCCGCTGTGTCGGGAATGTCCTGCAAGACGTGCCGCAGGTGCTCCATATCCGCGTGGCGATAGCGCACCATCGTGCCAAACGAGAGGCGGCAGCCGTCGTAGATGCTCGCGTGGTTCTCCTTGTCGCAGATGACGTAGTCGCCCTTGCCGACCAGCGCGCTGATGATGCCGAGATTGCTCTGAAAACCGGTCGAGAAGGTTACGACCGCTTCCTTATTCAGAAACCGGGCCAACTCCTGCTCCAGTTCCAGATGCATGCGCAGCGTGCCGTTGAGAAACCGCGAACCGGAGCAGCCGGAGCCGTAGGCTTCCAGCGCCTTGACGCCCGCCTCAACCACCTCGGGGTGAATCGTCAGCCCCAGATAGTTGTTGGAACCGAGCATGATGCGGCGCTTGCCTTCCATGGTGACCTCGACGTCCTGCCGCGATTCCAGCGCGTGGAAATAGGGATAGATTCCCGCCTCGCGCGTTTCCTTGACCGCGGTCATGCGGCCGCACTTTTCGAACAGATCCATGTATCAATTCCCCCAAATGTTTGTTGTTGGCTTGCCGGAACCGGCTCCCCCGGGCGTTCCGGTGCGAAAACCGCGCAAACGAAGCTGCGCAGAGTCGATCAGGCCTTTGCGGCCAGCTGCTGATTCAGTTTTCCAAAGAGTTTGTTGAGCAGCGCGACTTCGGCCTCGGTAAACGAGCTGATTGTAGAAGACACCGCGCTCTTCATATCCGGAAGCTGGCGGCCGTAATAGTCCAAAAACTTCTTTGTGACGCGGAGGTGCGCCTCGCGGTGGTCATCCTCGCTGGAGATACGCTCCAGATACCCCTTGGCGACGAGCGAGTTTACCTTGTAGGACGCGTTGGGCTGCGAAATGCCGATAAAATCCGCAAACTCGCCGATGGTCGGGCGGTTGAGCAGATAGATCACCTCGGCGGAGAACGCCTCCGTCGCGCTGAGGCTGCCCGCCTTCTCGCGCAGCTGCCCAAACAGGTTTCTATAATGCGACAGCCGCAGGTTTCGGTAAAGGTCCGAAACCGCCTCCAGAAGGCCGGTTGCGTGAATCGCCGTATGGATACGAATCACCTTCTTCTACGATTTTGACGATGCAGTAAAATACTTAAAGAATTTTATGTATTCTATCAAACTGGAGAACGCTTGTCAATAGATGTTGAATTGTGGGTACAAATTTTGCGCCCGCCTGACGAAAGCTTAACTTCGCAGACGGGCGTTATTAGCGATATGGAAGGATGGGGGGAATTATTCTTCGATGGTCTCCGGCTCGCCGATGTCCTCGCCAAAGGTCTCGACGCGGATGCTCTTGACCTTCTGCTCGACGACGGGCTTGTTGCCGATGCCGGTGACGCAGTTCGCAATCGCGTCCACAACGTCCATGCCTTCGACGACCATGCCGAACGCGGCGTAGTCCTTGTCCAGATATTTCGCGTCGCCATGCAGAATAAAGAACTGGCTGCCCGCCGTGTCGTAGGCCGCCGGGGGATTGTAGGGGTTGCCCTGCCGCGCCATGCTGACGATGCCGCGCTCGTGGGAGAGGGGGTTCGGGTGCTTGTTGTTGGCAAATTCGCCCTTAATGCGGTAGCCGGGGCCGCCCGCGCCGGTGCCCTTCGGGTCGCCGCCCTGAATGACGAACTGCTTGATCACGCGATGGAAGACCGTTCCATCGTAAAAGCCCTTGTTCGCGAGCGAGACAAAGTTGCGCACGGTGTTGGGCGCGATATCGTAATACAGCTCCATCTTGATGATGCCGCCGGTCTGCATTTCGAGGGTTGCAACGGGTACTTTGGTAATCAAGGTCTTTCTCCTCCAGCCTGATGAAAAAATACGATTGCGCGGCGCGGAAAACCGCGTCGACGCTCCTTATTTTCTTCGATTCCGGCGCGAAAGTCAATGAATGATTTCTTATTTTTATAGGAACGTTTTATGAATAGCGCAAAACAGCAAAAAAAGAACCGCGAAGCAGCTTGCGGAGGCGATTTGTCGCGATTTTATGGTACAATAAAAAAATCACCACCCGGCGGGCGCATGGCCGCACACCAACCGAATTTTGGAGGCAGAGTATGGCATATTCCGCAAACGAAACGCGATATGAGGCTATGACCTACCGCCGCTGCGGGGAAAGCGGGCTAAAGCTCCCGCTGCTCTCGCTGGGGCTTTGGCATAACTTTGGCGCGGGGGACGACTACGAAACCATGAAGCGCATGTGCCAAACCGCCTTTGACCACGGCGTGACGCACTTTGACCTAGCAAACAACTACGGCCCGCCCGCGGGCAGCGCGGAGACGAACTTTGGCCGAATCCTGCGCGAGGAGCTCGGCGGCTATCGGGACGAGCTGATCATTAGCACCAAGGCGGGCTACTACATGTGGCCGGGCCCCTATGGCGACCGTGGCAGCCGGAAATACCTGCTCGCGAGCCTCGACCAGAGCCTGAAGCGCTTAGGGCTTGACTATGTGGATATCTTTTACCACCACCGGATGGACCCGGAGACGCCGCTGGAAGAGAGCATGCTCGCGCTGGACACGGCGGTTAAGAGCGGGCGCGCGCTCTACGCGGGTATTTCGAATTACGACGCAAAGACCGCCAAACGCGCGGCGGCAATCCTAATGGAGCTGCGCTGCCCGTTTGTGCTCGACCAGGTGCGCTACTCCATCTTCGACCGGCACATTGAGCCGGACGGGCTGGAGCAGACCGCGCGTGAGGCGGGGTTTGGGCTGATCGCCTTCAGCCCGCTGGCGCAGGGCATGCTGACGGATCGCTACCTCAACGGCGTGCCGCAGGACAGCCGCATGGGCAAGGGCGGCCCGTTTCTCAAGCGGGAACAGCTCACCGAGGAGCGGCTCGGCCAGATTCGCGCGCTCAACGCGCTCGCGCAGGAGCGCGGGCAGACGCTCTCGCAGCTCGCGCTGAGCTGGGTGCTGCGCAGCGAGGCGGTGGCGAGCGTGCTGATTGGCGCTTCCTCGCCGGAGCAGGTGCTCCAGAACCTCGGCATTCTGCAATCGCCCGCGCTCTCGGCGGAGGAACTTAGTAGAATCGACGCGATCACCGCGGCGGCAAAATAGCCTCGCAGACTGCTGTCCGGAGGCGAAACGACCATGTCAAATCCAAGGGCGCGGCTCCTGCAAACGCGCGCATACCTGCTGGAGCACACCGACGAGCGGCATCCGGCGACGATTGCGGAGATTGCCGCCGCACTGGAGCGGGAAGGAATTGAAGCGGACGCGCGCGCACTGCTGGCGGATCTGGAGGCGCTGCGGGAGAGCGGGCTGGACGTCTGCTCGACGCGCGGGCGGAGCAAGGCCTACTACGTTGGGCGGCGGTTGTTTCCCCGCGCGGAGTTGCGGCTGCTGATGGACATGGTTCGCGCAAGCCGGTTTTTATCGAAAGACCGCGCGGGCGCACTGCTGGAAAAGCTTAGCGGGCTTTCCGTCGAGCACGAGCGCGGTTCCCTGCGGCTGGGTTCGACCCGGCCGGACGCGCCAACGCCAGAACAGACGGACGCGTACCAAACCGTGGAGCGCATTCTCGCGGCGCTGGAGGCGAAGCAGCAACTCTCGTTTGTCTACTGCTCGTCCGCCGGAAAGGGAACGGCGGAGCCGCGCCGGGGCGGGCAGGCGTATGTGGTGAATCCTTGCCTGCTGCTCTACGCGGAGGACAACTACTATCTCGTTGCGGATCATCCGCTGCACGAGGGTCTTGCGCACTATCGGCTCGACCGGATGCGGGAGGCGGCGCTCGTGGAGCACGCCGCCGCTTCGATGGACGTTTCGTTTGACCCCGCGGCGTATGCGCGGAGCGTATTCTCCATGTACCCGGCCAAGCAGCGCTGGGTGCGGCTGGCGTTTGACCGCGCGCTGACCGGCGCGATGCTCGACCGCTTTGGCGCGAACGTTCCGCTGGAGCTGCTCGACGAACGGACAGGCTCGCTTTATGCGCCAATCTGCGCGGGGAGGCCGTTCTTCGGCTGGGTGTTTTCGTTTTGCGGTGGCGTTCGCATTCTCGCGCCGGACGACGTGCGCGAGCAGATGCTGCTGATGCTCGAGGCGGGGCGCGTTTCGCTGCGCGAGCGGTGATATTTTTTACGATCAAAGACGGAGGAGATTCCCGTTATGTTTCATATTGTGCTGGTCGAGCCGGAGATTCCGCAGAACACCGGCAACATTGCGCGCACCTGCGCGGT
>DAIRTE010000205.1:0-4379 GCA_036804025.1 Clostridia bacterium
TCCAGCCATTCCTGCCAACACTCGTAAAAGTGCTCCCGATCCAGCTCCTGCAGGGCGAGAATCTCAATTCCCTCCGTCGCCGAGATCACCTTACGCCAATGCTCGCAGTCGTGAATCGTGTCCAGCGCCTCCGGCGTCCAGGAGAGCAGCAGCTCCGGCGGAAGATTTTCATGGACGTCCTTTCGAAACCCCGGCGCGAGCAGAATCAGCTTGCCTCCGTGCTTGACGAGCGGAAGCAGATGTTTGCCGAGATACTCCGGGTCCAAGCCAAAGTACTGGTAGGAGTCGATGCAGACCGCCGCGTCGAAGAACTCCTCCGCGTAGGGTAGCTCGTGCGCGTCCGCGTGGATGGCAACGATCTGCTCGCGCGTCAGCCCTGCTTCGGTAAACCGCCGGAAGTTCTCCGTCGCGGTGATCCAAAGATCGGTTGCGAACACGCGAAGTCCATATTCCTTTGCGAGCATGATCGAGGTAACTCCTCGCCCGCAGCCGAGGTCGAGCACCGTACCACCCGCCTCCAGCGGAAACAGCGAGAGCGCTTCTTCGAGCAGTTTAGCCGGATTCGGCCCCATGATGTTTTCCTTTAAAAAGTCCTTGTCGAACTTGGTTGCCAGTTTGTATTGCATGTTATTTTCCCTTTCAACGGTAAAGTTTCGTCCTTCTGTGCATTGCGTTTCATCCAAATAGAACCCCGAAGAAGAAAAAAACGCATGGAACAAAGCTCCATGCCGTCTATAATGCGATCTCTCGTGTCGCGGCTGGCGCTGTCTGGTATGAAACGCGCGCATTCGAAATTGGGTAACGTAAAGAGAATCCCCTTCTCTCGAACGCGGAGCCTGTGTTTCCTACCGAACAACGACCAAAAAGACACTTCCTTTATACTGGATTATGCGAGCCTTTCGCACGAAAAAATTCTATCATGTGACGTGCTATTTCGCAAGCCCGGCTTAGTCGAGCGGCGCGCACATGGTGTTTCGCATCTGCCCTGCAAAGGCGTCGATTCGCTCCCGAATCCCCTCTGCCTCCATCGCCTCGCCGGGGTTGTTTGCCGTTTGCAGAAAGGCAAATCGCGGCGGCAGCATAAAGGTCTTGTTCAGGCAAAGCGCGCCGAGAACCTGCTGCGCAATCAAATCCCCGCCGCTGTAGCCGGAGACGATGACGGAGTAGAGGTACTTGTCGTAGAGCGAATTGTAGACCAGCACGCTGGTCAGGCGGTTGATGAACGCGAGAATGTTTGCGCTCACGCTGTCGTTGTAGTTTGGGCAGAGCAGCAGCAGCGCGTCGCACTCGTTGATGGCGGGATACACGTCGTTTGTAATCACGCCGCCGTAGAAGCAGCTGTTCTGCCGCGCAAAGTGCGCGCAGGTGGTATACGAGCATCCGCGGCAGTCGTAGATTGCGCCGTTTTGCAGCGAGATTTCGCGAATGTCGCAAACGCCTTCCAGCTGCGCGGCAATGGCCGAACCGATCTGGAGCGTGTTTGAGGTGGATCGGTCGGAGGCGTGCAGCAGCAACACCTTCGGGCGGTCCTTCTGTTTTGGCGCGCAGGACGCGAGCCGCAGCACGAGTTCCCGCGCGGACTGTGTATACGCCTCCGCGGGTTCCACGTTCCGTCGCGATGCCTGCACACGCCAGTTGTCGAGCGAAGCGGTTGCCTCCACGAGCGGCTTGCCGGGAAAGAGACAACCCGCGCCATTTGCCGCAAACGCGAGCATGTCCGCCATTTGTTTCGTATACAGCTCGCCCGCGCCGTCCACGAGCATTGCGCCGATGGAGCCCTCCATCGCGGTCGGATTCTGTCTGAGCGCGGCAATCAGCGCGCAAAGATTCGCGTCCAGCCCGTGCTCGCTCAAGCTCAACGCAAAAAGCACCCGCTCGCCCCGCAGGCGGGAAACCGCCTCCGAAACGGGCACGCGCTCATGCGGCACCCCGTCCAGCGCAAACGCGAGCACGGAACGCAGGCGGTCGTTATTCGGATTTTCGACGACGATCAGTCTGCCCATCTTACGTCAAACTCCCGCAGCATATCGTAGCTCTCCTCGATCCGTGCGACCAGCTGCTCATGCAACGGCTGACGGAGCACCTCCGGCCCGTTTCGGCTAAAGCGCGCAAGGCAGCCAAAGTACGCGCCGCCCATCGGCACCGCCGCGTCGTGCCACTGCCCGCGCAGCGCACGTAACACCGAGACCGCCGCGGAGGAAATCCCCGGCGCGATATACGGCTTGTAGCCGATCTTGCGAATTTCGAGATTCGCTTCCTCCGCCCTTTGGGTGAGAAAGCGGGATAGATCGTCGGCATACCCTTCGTCCGGCGCGTTTGCGACGACGAGGCCCTTGCCATGCGGTCCAAACGCGCAGATGCGTTCGTCGTGCACCCCTTCCTGCCGCGCTGAGAAGATTGCCCGCGCGTGCATGACGCCAAGGCCGAAGCCTCGCACCTGCTCGGGCAGCAGTCCGTTCCAGTCGAACTCCCCACGCTCATCTTGATTGCTCATGAGAAACACCGCGCGGCTTAAGTGATCGACGGGGTCGGAGACCTGCGCAAACAGGCCGAGAAAATCCGCCTCGCGCGCTTGCCGCGCGTAGTCGCGCAGCAGTTCGCGGTTTGCCTGATACTGCATCATGCGCACGTCTGTTCCGCTTTCCTCGCCCACGTCCGGAACAAACTGCGCGGCGGTAAAGAGCAGCGCGTCGCAGCGAAAGAGCTGGCTGCTGTCTTCCAGCACGATGTTCGGCAGGGGTTCGTCGTCCTGAATCGGCAACACCTGATTCAGCTCGGCTTCATAACGAAGACGCTTGTTAAAGTCCGTGTCGTACAGCCCGATTTCGGAAAGGTCGCTGCCGAGAAGCTTCAGCGCCGTTGCCGTCGTGCCGCCGACGTTGCCCAAACCGACGAGATTGACCTTCTTTTTGACGCCAATCGTCCAGCGGTACGCCTCCAGCACGCGAAACCAGCGCGAGAACGCGGTGTTTGCCACGCAGGCGCCGTGCTCCGCGACGAACCGCGCGAGCTCCTCCGTCTGCTCCGCCGGTTTTACGGGCAGCAGCAAGCGGATTCCTTCCGGCTCGTCCAGCTCCGCGAGGTCGCGAATCGCAAACAAGCCGCGGCTCACCAGTGGATCGCGCCAAACGAGCAGCACGAGCGGCGCAAACGGCTCTTCCGTCGGAATCGCGCCGTCCGGCAGCGCTCCGCCGCAGGGGCAGAGACAGACATCGCGGTATCGGTAATATTCCATCGGCTTACACATCCTCCGCATGGGAGATTCGCCGCATTTGGCGGATATCGTCCTTGATATACGCCGAAGCGACGGTGTTGAGGTCGTATTTCATGTGCGTTCCCTTATCCGGCAGGCGCGGGCGCAGCAGCGCCTCGCCAAGTCGGCGCAGCGTGAGGCCGGTTCCCTGGAGCTTCAGGTAGCGTTCCTCCAGAACGGTCATAATCGTCAGCGTGTTTCGCAGCGCGACACGGGAATATTCCCTTACGGTGGACGGCGGCGCGCCATGCAGATATTTCGGGTACTGGTACGGTAGAATCAGGTTGATGCTCGGCGGAAAATCCCGCTCGACAATCGCGCCCTCGACGCTGTCCCCGCCGATAAACGGGTACAGCAGACTCTCCGTAAACCAGTAGAGCATGTTTGGAATGAAGTATTCGCAGTCCACGTTTCTCTTCTGCTCGCGCATCAGATCCAGTCCGCGACCGGATAGAATGCCGACGATGATCCGCTCAATCTCGACGCCCTCCTGGCGGAACAACGGGTCGAGCTTTTCAAGGCGGTAGCCGTTGTGCAGCAGATCGTCAATCAGCAGCACGGGACGGCGGAAGGACTTGAGCGTCTTGATCTGGTTGACCAGCGGCGAGTAACCAGGGGATTCCGTAATGTCAAATCCGCTCTCGTTTGCGTGGAACGCCTTGTCCGCGTGGAGCGCCTTGGTCACGGTGTTTGGCACAATCGTTTCGGCCAGTACCTTGCCGTAGGGCACGCACATCGCCCGTCCAAGCGTCTTTTCCGTCGGCGGTACGTTGGAAACGCCGTTGTACGCGCGAACCTTCTCAATCAACCCCGCGTTGATCGCCTCCATATCGAAGCTCAACAGCAGTGTTCCGGGGAACATGGCGCAGATTGAGCGGCGCAGCGCGGGCCGCGTGGACATCACCGCCGCGCGGACGGCCTCGTCCGTGTCGAACGGCTCCTTGATGCGCTGGAGCGTGTCCTCCAGCAGCACGATCGGCGCGCGCATATCCGCATACAGCAGCGACTCCTGCCCGGAGACGGGCAAGAATCCGAGTTGCTGCGCAATTTCGCGTTCCGCGTCGCTTCCGCAGCGGTAGAGCGCGTAGGTGTGCTCGCGAATCAGCGAGCGCGCGAGCAGGTCGCA
>DAIRTE010000206.1:0-4337 GCA_036804025.1 Clostridia bacterium
GCGCTGTTTGGAAACGGCGTGCCGGTGTCGGTGTACGACCAGCTCATCGAAGCGGTGCACGAAAAGCTGCCCGTGCTGCGCCGGTACCTCGACATCCGCAAGCGCGTGCTCGGCGTGGACACGCTGGAGATGTACGATCTGTATGTGCCGATTCTCGCGGACTGCGACATCGACATGCCATACGAAGAGGCAAAGGCGCTCGTGAAAGCGGCGCTCGCGCCCCTCGGCGCGGAGTATCAGCAACTGCTGGAGGACTCCTACACGAAGGGCTGGATCGACGTGTACGAGACGCCGGGCAAGACCAGCGGCGCGTTCTGCGCGGGCGTCTACGGAACGCACCCCTATGTGCTGCTGAACTACCAAGGCAAGATGGACGACGCGTTCACCCTCGGTCACGAGCTTGGCCACGCGATGCACTCGCACTATTCCAACACCGCGCAGCCGTTTGAAACCGCGCAGTATCGCATTCTCGTTGCGGAGGTTGCGTCAACGGTCAACGAAACGCTGATGACCTACCACCTGCTGGCGAACGAAACGGACCCCAGAAAACGCGCGTATTACATTACGCAATTTTTGGAAGCGTTCCGTACGACCTGCTTCCGGCAGACGATGTTCGCGGAGTTCGAAAAACGGTCGCACGCCATGGCGGAGAGCGGCGAACCGCTTACGGTCGAGAGCCTGTCGGACGTGTATCGCGCGCTCAACGAGCTGTATTACGACGGCGCGCATGTGGACGACAACATTGCGCTCGAGTGGATGCGCATTCCGCATTTCTACAACGCGTTCTATGTTTACCAATACGCAACGGGGCTCTGCTCCGCGGTGAAGCTCGCGGACGACATTTTGCACCACGGCGCGGTGGAGCGCTACAAGACCTTCCTCCAGAGCGGCGGAAGCGACTATCCGATCGAAGAGCTCAAGGCGGCGGGCGTGGATCTGACCAAGAAGGAAAGCATCCTCGCGTCGCTGGATGTGTTTGAGCAGTATGTCGATGAGTTGGACAAACTATTAAAATAATAAAATGTAAGGGAGTATCTTTTATGGAAACGAAGGAATACAGCGCGTCGGAAGCAAGAGCCTATATCCTCGGCTGCTTTGCGGAGCAGGGGGACTTTTCCGAAATCGTGGACGAGCAGAAGCTTGGCGAAATGGTGGACGCGGTCATGGCGCTCGACGCGGCGTTCATGAAGGAGACGGGCGCGGACGAAGGCGCGGTCTACGACGACGACGCGGCCTATGACTACATGCACGAAAAGATGTGCCAGAAGTTTTCGGAGCACAAGATGTACATGCTCCGCCTCGTCGAGGACTACATGGACTACAACGAGCGCTACCTCGACAGCCTCGGCCTGATCGACTGGGAATAATATGGAAACCAAGGCCGACCTTTGCTTGTGTGTCGGCTTTGGTGTTTTGCCGTTTGCGGGGAATCTTTGAGGTTTTATTACAAGAAGGAGAGCACGTGTTCCTATGAGCGATATGAAGCGATATAGTGATCAGACCTTTGAAGAAATCAAGCATGTCAATGAGAACAATGAGGAGTTCTGGTTTGCGCGCGAGTTGCAGACGGTATTGGACTATGCCGAATGGCGCAATTTTGAGAATGTCATTGAGAAAGCGAAAGTAGCCTGCAAGAACAGCAGAAATAAGGTTGAGGATCATTTTGTTGACGTCAACAAAATGATCGCGCTAGCAAAAACGGCGGAGAGAGACGTGCAGGATTATCAGCTATCCCGCTATGCCTGTTATCTGATTGTGATGAATGGCGATCCGCGCAAAGAGGTGATCGCCGTTGGGCAAACCTACTTTGCGGTAAAAACAAGACAACAGGAATTGATTGACCATTACGATCAGCTCGGCGAAGATCAAAAGCGCCTTGCCATTCGAAACGAAATGATCGCGCATAACAAATCGCTTGCAGAGGCCGCGCAGGCGGCTGGCGTTCAAACGGATCTGGACTACGCAATCTTTCAGAATAAGGGATATCAAGGACTATACGGCGGACTTGGCGCAAAAGAAATCCACGCGCGTAAGGGGCTCAAGAAAACGCAGAAAATTCTGGATCATATGGGAAGCACGGAATTGGCTGCAAATCTCTTCCGTGCGACGCAGACAGACGAGAAGCTACGGCGTGACAAGATAAAAGGTGTAACAGCCGCGAACGAAACGCATTATCAAGTTGGTCGAAAAGTCCGCCAGACCATCAAAGAGCTGGGCGGAACGATGCCGGAGGATTTGCCAACGCCGAAAAAGAGCATTCAGCAAGTCGAGAGGGAACTGGATAATAATCCTCAACTGCCGGAATAATCAGCAGATTGACCTAACTTGATCTCTCGATCAATGCAAAGAATGTGCGATTCATCCGTCCGGTTACGGAAAAGCCTTTGCGCAATGCATGCAGAATTGATGGACTGAACATTCCGCAGCTTCTTAAAAAATTCAGCTATTTTCGGCGGCTTTTGTGTATTTACAATTGAGGGAACGCCGTTAGCGTGCTAGAATAGACAGGTCACAAAAACAATATGGCTACGACACTTTTTTTCGCTCGATCGGAAAGGAGACCCTATGTATCGAATCGTAACGAAGCGGGCGCTGCATGAGACGGTTACGCTCATGGAGGTGGAAGCCCCATACATCGCAAAAAAGGCGAAACCGGGGCAGTTCATCATCCTGCGCGTGGATGACGACGGCGAACGCGTTCCGTTGACCGTTGCCGGAACCGACCCCGTGCGCGGAACGGTAACCATCATCTACCAGAAGGTGGGCTACACCACGAAAAGGCTCGATTGCCTGAACGAGGGCGACAGCATTCTGGACTTTGTCGGTCCCTTGGGCGTTGCAAGCCACCTGGACGGCATGAAGAAGGTCGCGGTCATCGGCGGCGGCTTAGGCGTTGCGATTGCGTATCCGCAGGCGAAAGCGCTGCACGATATGGGCGCGGAGGTTGACGTGATCGTCGGTTTCCGCAACACCGATCTGATGATTCTGATGGACGAGCTCAAGGACGCGAGCACGAACCTCTATGTCATGACGGACGACGGCAGCAACGGGCACAAGGGTTTTGTGACCACCGCGCTGGAAGAGCAGCTCAAAGCGGGAAAAGAATATGATCACGTGATTGCCATCGGTCCGCTCGTGATGATGCGCGCGGTCGTCAACCTGACCAAGCCATACAACATTCCGACCGTGATTTCGATGAACCCGATCATGGTGGACGGCACGGGTATGTGCGGCAGTTGCCGCGTGACCGTTGGCGGCGAAATGAAATTTGCCTGCGTGGACGGGCCGGATTTCGACGGATTCCAGGTGGACTGGGACGAGGCTATTGCCCGCAGCCGGATGTATCGCAAGGAAGAGGCCGTCAGCATGGATCGCAAGGCCTGCAACCTGATGAATGTAGAGCTGCAGACCAAGCGGGGAGGGAACTGAACATGCCGAATATGAGACTGACCAAACTGCCCGCTCGCGAGCAGGAGCCAAACGTTCGCAACTGCAATTTCGAAGAGGTGTCCCAGGGCTACGACGAGGCGATGGCCATCGACGAAGCAACGCGCTGCCTCAACTGCAAGAACAAGCCCTGCGTGGAGGGCTGCCCCGTCAACGTCCGCATTCCGGAGTTCATTCAAAGCATCATCGCGGGCAATTTCATGGAGGCCAACGATATCATCCGTTCGACCAACGCGCTGCCCGCCGTCTGCGGTCGTGTCTGCCCGCAGGAGACGCAGTGCGAGGAACGGTGTGTGCGCGGCATCAAGGGCGAACCGGTCGGCATCGGCCGGCTGGAGCGCTTCGTCGCGGACTACGCCATGGCGCACGGCATGGAAACGCCAAAACCCCTGCCGGACAACGGCAAGAAGGTTGCCATCGTCGGCAGCGGCCCCGCGGGCTTGACCTGTGCGGGCGATTTGAGAAAGCTCGGCTACGAAGTAACCATCTTCGAAGCGCTCCATACCCCCGGCGGCGTGCTCGTCTACGGCATTCCGGAATTCCGTCTGCCGAAACAGCTCGTGCGGGACGAAATCCGTATTCTCGAGGACATGGGCGTCAAGATTGAGACCAACATGGTCGTCGGCCGCAGCATCACGCTCGACGAACTGCTCGGTGAAGAGGGCTATAGCGCGGTCTTCGTCGGCAGCGGCGCGGGCTTGCCGCGGTTTCAGGGGATTCCCGGCGAGAACCTCAACGGCGTGTATTCGGCAAACGAGTTTTTAACGCGCATCAACCTCATGAAGGCGTATACCTTCCCCAAGACGGATACGCCCGTGCAGGTCGGCAAAAACGCGGCGGTCGTCGGCGGTGGAAACGTCGCGATGGACGCGGCGAGAAGCGCAAAGCGC
>DAIRTE010000207.1:0-2135 GCA_036804025.1 Clostridia bacterium
AGATGTCGTCGAGCAGGTTTTCCATAACGGTATGCAGCCGCCGCGCGCCGATGTTCTCCGTGTTTTCGTTTGCCACGTAGGCATACTTCGCGATTTCGTGCAGCGCGTCCGGCGTAAAGCTGAGCTTCACCTTGTCTGCCGAGAGTAGCGCGGTATACTGCTTGGTCACGGCGTTTTCCGGCTGGGTCAGGATCTTTTCAAAGTCGTCCTGCGTCAGGTCGTCCAGCCGCACGCGGATTGGAAAGCGTCCCTGCAATTCCGGAATCAGGTCGCTGACCTTCGCCGTGTGGAACGCACCCGCCGCGATAAAGAGCATATAGTCCGTCTTAACGGGGCCATATTTCGTGCTGATGACGCTGCCTTCGACAATGGGCAGAATGTCCCGCTGAACGCCCTCGCGGGAAACATCCGGCCCGCCCATGCGTTCCGCGCCCGCGATTTTGTCGATTTCGTCAATAAAGATAATGCCGTCCTGCTCCGCGCGCTGCAAGGCTTCGCGGTGCACGTCGTCCATGTCGATTCGCTTTTCGCTCTCCTGCTGAATGACGACGCGGCGCGCTTCCTTGACGGGCAGCTTGCGCTTCTTCGTCTTCTTGGGCAGTAGGTCGCCAAACATTTCGCCAATGTTCAGGTCAATGCCCGCGGCAAACATGGCGTCGTTCTTTCCGCCCTGCTCCTCGACCTCAATCTCGACCATCTCGTTTTCGAGCTTGCCCGCGCGCAGTTCCGCGAGCACACGCTCGCGCTCGCTGTAGCGCTTCGCCTTTTCCTCTTCGGTGGGTTCCGGCTCGCTCGCCTGCGGCTGACCCGCGCCGAGCAGCATCTGCAGCGCGTTTTGCTGTTTGTGCTCGCGGCGCTTGGCGCCCGGCAGCAGCAGATCGACGAGGTTTTGTTCGGCGGCGGTCTCCGCAACGAGGCGCACCTCTTCCATCTTGCGGTTCATGCTGATGCGAATCGCCGCGTCCACGAGGTCGCGAACCATGCTCTCCACGTCGCGGCCAACATAGCCAACTTCCGTGTATTTCGTGGCCTCCACCTTGATGAACGGCGCGTCCACGAGCTTGGCAAGACGGCGGGCGATTTCGGTTTTGCCAACGCCCGTCGGCCCAATCATGATGATGTTCTTCGGCGTAATCTCCTCGCGGAGTTCCTCGGCTAGGCAGCTCCGGCGATAGCGGTTACGCAGGGCAACGGCGACCGCGCGCTTTGCGCGATCCTGGCCGATGATGTATTTATCCAGCGCTTCTACGATTTCTCTTGGCGTTAATTGCATCGCGCTCAAACCTCCTCAACGGTGATGTTTCCGTTTGTAAACACGCAGATTTCCCCCGCGATGCGAAGCGCGCGCTCGGCGATTTCCTTCGCGGGAAGATCCGTGTTCGCCTTGAGCGCCTTTGCCGCCGCGAGCGCATACATGCCGCCCGAGCCAATGGCCGCAATGCCGTCGTCCGGGTCAATGACCTCGCCCGTACCGGAGATGATCAAAAGCTCGTCCTTGTTTGCCGCAATCAGCAGCGCTTCGAGCTTATGCATGACCTTATCGCTTCTCCAATCCTGCGCGAGCGAGACCGCCGCGCGGGTCAGGTTGCCAGAAAACTGTTCCAGCTTTTTTTCAAACCGTTCGCAGAGCGAAAACGCGTCCGCAACCGATCCTGCAAACCCGACCACGACCTGATCGTGGTAGAGTCGTTTCACCTTTTTTGCCGTTGCCTTCATGACGACGGATTCGCTCATCGTCACCTGTCCGTCGCCGGCAATTGCCGTTTTGCCGTCCTTCTGAACGGCCAGTATCGTTGTACCCCTGAGTTCCAAGCGGGTGATCCTCCTATATGTTCGACCGCGAACGAAAAGCATGCTTCCGCAGTTCCGTCGCGGGCAGGTAGATTCTACCTGTTTACCATAGTAGCACAAAGCGGGCGCATCCGCCCGCATTCAGAGATTCGTTTTCAATTCTTTCACGATTATTAGCGCTCGCTCATATTTTCGCCATAGCGTTCTGTTCTTTCACGATTATTAGCGCTCACTCTATATTTCCGCCACAGCGGTCTTTTCTTTCACGATACTGAGTGCTCGCTCGGCTATTTTGCCATAGCGTTCCGTTTTCTTTCGAATTCGCTCGTTCAGCGGGTCCATGA
>DAIRTE010000207.1:2235-4210 GCA_036804025.1 Clostridia bacterium
ATTTTGCCATAGCGTTCCGTTTTCTTTCGAATTCGCTCGTTCAGCGGGTCCATGATGCCAAACGTTACGTTCATCGGCTGAAAATCGTCCCCGTTGTATTCGGCAACATAGTGCCCCAGCGATCCGATGGCGGTCTTTGCCGAAAAGTCGATCGGCGGCTGCCCGGAAAGACGCCGCGCCATGGAAAGCGCCGCGGTCAGCCCGCTCGCAGCGGACTCAACATAGCCCTCGACGCCCGTCATCTGTCCTGCGAAGTACAGGCCGGGACGCTCGCGCATTTGAAAATCGAAATTCAGCAGCTTCGGTGATTGCAGAAACGTGTTTCGGTGCATCACGCCGTAGCGCGCGTACTCCGCGCGCTCCAGCCCGGGAATCAGCCCGAAGACACGCCGCTGCTCGGCAAACTTGAGGTTTGTCTGGAACCCGACGATGTTGAAGAGCCTGCCGTCCTTGTCGTCCTGCCGAAGCTGAACCACGGCAAACGGCTCCTTGCCGTCTATCTCAAGCCCGACGGGTTTGAGCGGGCCGAAGCAGAGCGTCATCTCCCCTCGCTTGGCCATGACCTCCACCGGCATGCAGCCCTCGAACACGCGCGGCGTCTCAAACGCGTGCAGCTCCGCCGTTTCGGCGGAGATCAACGCACGGTAGAACGCGAAGTATTCGTCCTTCGTCATGGGGCAGTTGAGGTAATCGTCCCCGCGCCCGTAGCGGGACGCGCGGTAGACCTTGTTCAGATCCAACGAATCGTAGGTAACGATGGGCGCCGCCGCGTCGTAAAAATGCAGCGGTTCCCCGGTTAGGCGGGCAATATCCTCCGCCAGTGCGTCGGAGGTCAGCGGCCCGCTCGCGACAATCGCGGGCCCAACCGGCACGCGCGTGACCTCTTCGCTGTGAATCGTAATGTTCGGGTGTTCGCGCAACAGTTGCGTGACCCGCGCGGCAAATCCTTCGCGGTCGACCGCGAGCGCACCGCCCGCGGGAACGCGCGTTTCGTCCGCAACGCGGAGAATGAGCGAGCCAAGCAGGCGCATCTCCTCCTTGAGCAGCCCGACGGCGTTTTCCAGCCGGTCGGAGCGCAGGGAGTTGCTGCACACCAATTCACAGAAGTCGCTTGCATGGTGAGCAGGCGACTTCTTTTCGGGTTTCATTTCAAATAGATCCACCATGATGCCGCGCTCGGCGAGCTGATAGGCCGCTTCGCAGCCAGCCAGCCCCGCGCCGACAACGGTGACGCGCGGAACACTCATTCCGCTTCTACCTCGGTTTCTTCCTTGGACTTTTTCGCGTTGCGGTGAATGTAGCCGCACTCCTTGTTGACGCAGGCAATGTAACTGCCGTTCTGACCGATCTTTTGCACCATCATGCCGCCGCACTGCGGGCAGGGAATCTTTGTCGGTTTGTCCCAGGAGACAAAGTCGCACTCCGGATACCGTTCGCAGCCATAGAACGCCTTGCCGCGCTTGCTCTTGCGCTTGATCAGCGCCGCGCCGCACTTGGGGCAGGGCACGTCGATCTTTTCGACAATCGCCTTTGTGTTGCGACAGGTGGGGAAATTCGGGCAGGCCAAGAACTTGCCGAACCGACCGATCTTGTAGACCATCATCGCGCCGCACTTTTCGCAGACGATGTCCGATACCTCATCCGGAATCTTCTCCGGCGGGGCTTTTTCCAGCGCGACTTCCACCTTCTTGTGGAACGGGCCGTAGAACTTCGAAAGCACGTCCACCCAGCCGACCTTGTCGTCTTCCACGCCGTCGAGCTCGCTCTCCATCATCGCGGTAAACTGAACATCCACGATTTCGTCGAAGTTTTCGAGCATGAATCGGTTGACGACGAAGCCAAGTTCCGTCGGAACCAGCTGCTTCTTCTCGCGCGCAATATAGCCGCGATCCACAATGGTGGAGATCGTCGGCGAATACGTGCTGGGGCGGCCAATCCCCTTTTCTTCGAGCGCTTTGACCAGCGTCGCCTCGGT
>DAIRTE010000208.1:0-4200 GCA_036804025.1 Clostridia bacterium
AATCGCGTCCATTTCGAATAAGATTGCGAAAAGCGGTATGCGCGTTTCCATGCATCCCGGGCAGTATACGGTGCTGAACTCCGAGGGTTCCGGCGTGGTTCAGCGCGCCATTGAGGATTTGCAGTATCACGCGCGCGTGCTCGACGCGCTGAACCTCGACCAAACGCACAAGATCATTCTGCACGTCGGCGGAAAGTACAACGATCCCGCCGGGGCGCTCGCGCGCTTTCGCGCGGTCTATCGCGATCTGGACGAGTCCATTCGCCGCCGCCTCGTGCTGGAAAACGACGGCTCTATCTATACCATTGCGGAGGTGCTGGAGCTCTGCCTCTCCATCGGTGCCCCGGCTGTTTACGACAACCTGCACAACGCCATCCACCCCGCGGACGTGACCAAGAGCGACGCGTATTGGGTCGAAGCCTGCCGCCCGACCTGGCGTGCGGAGGACGGCACGCAAAAGACGCACTATTCCCGGCCAAATCCCGAAAAGACGCGCGGCGCGCACTCGGATCGCATTGCCATCGACCCGTTTCTTGCCTATGTCGAGAGCCTGCCGGAGCCCCGGCCGGATATCATGCTGGAGGTGAAGGACAAAAACCGCTCCGCCGTGAAATGCCAGCTGTGCCTTGCTCCACCAAACCAGCGGCTGCTCGAAACGGAGTGGGGCCGCTACAAATACGCCGTATTGGAACGCTCGCCGCAGGCTTATCAGGAACTTCGAACGCTGCTTAAAGACAAACAGGGCGATCTCGCGATTCCGTTCTACCGTTTGGTGGAGTCCGCGCTCGCCCTGCCGGAGGATCGCGGGCGCGCGGTCAACGCACTGGAGCACGTTTGGGGGTATTTCAGCGATAGCGCTTCGACCGCCGAGCAGAAGCGATATGCGTCTTTTCTCGCTCGATATCAAAGCGGCTCCGCTCCTCTTTCCGAAGGAAAAGCGTTGCTCTATCGTCTCGCGAAAACCTATCAGCAGGATTACTTGCTCGGCTCCTATTACTTTTCGCTTTAACAACAGTGTGCGCACAAAACCCGCCGTCTCCGGCGGGTTTTGTGCTGTATGCCTGTTAGTCGATGCTGCCGGTCTTTGCCAGTTCGAGAAAGATATCGACCCATTTCGGGTCAAATTGCGTTCCAGCGTTGTTTTGAATCTCCTCTACGCATTGCTCAAATCGCATCGTCTCTCGGTAGGGACGACTGGAGCGCATTGCGTCAAACGCATCCGCAATTGCGATTACGCGCGATCCATCCGGAATCTCTTCCGCCTTCAGCCCGTCGGGATAACCCTTCCCGTCAAAGCGCTCATGATGGTGTCGAATGATCGGCCAGATGCGGCAGCCCGGATCGAGCGGGCGGATGATCTCCCCGGCAAGTCGGCTATGCTGCTTAATCGCTTCGTATTCCTCGCTGGTCAGCTTGCCGGGCTTTTGCACAATGCTGTCCGGAATGCAGATTTTTCCGATGTCGTGCAGCTTTGCCGCCCATTGCACGTCCAGTAAGACCTCGGTTACCCCGTACTTCTCTTCGTAGAGTTTAACGGCGATCTCGCAGACACGCTTGGAGTGCCCGTCTGTATAATTGTCCCTTGCCTCTAAGAGGTTACAGAGCATCTCCATGCTCGTGAGCACGAGGTTGTGGTACTGCTCGCGTAGTAGATCGTGCGCCACCTGCTGTGCCCGCTGGTAGGCCGCCTTGCTCTCCTCGCTCTTGCGCTGCGCGGTGATGTCCCGTGAAATGACGGCAATGCCCTGTAGTTCGTGCCCAGGCTCAAAGACCGGCGCGTACACATTTTCGTAGATTTTGTCGTTCTTTGCGTCGGTCACCATTCGGCTAAACGAGCTTCCCTCGTGTGTTTTTAAATGGACGAGCGCGCGAAGCACCTTTTCTCTGGACTCCGGTCGGTGGCAGTCCACCATGCTCTTGCCGAGGAGATCTTCACGCCGTACACTGCGAATCTGCTCCGCCGCGTCGTTGACAAAGACCATGTTCCCTTCCGCGTCGGATAGAACAATTCCGTCGCGTAATTGCAGCAGCACAAGCTCGTACAAATGATTCAGCCATTCGCTATCCATGCCGATTCCCTTCTGTTCATGGCGTCGTGTTCGGCTTTGTTCCATCTGATAAACTGTATTTCTTGTACAAATATACTATAGATTCTTGTAGTACAATTTGCAAGCATCATACATATTCTTAATAAATTGGATCAAATTGACTTTTCTCGATTGTTCACCTGTTTTCCCACTCGATCCCTTCTCCCTATCTCAATTGGAAATACAAGGCATACAAAAACGGCGGAACCCCATCCCAGAGCGCTCCGCCGTCTTTGTTTGAATGAAACGATGTATCAGTTCGTATGGTATTCGATCAATGCTTAGAAGAAGAACAGTCCCACCGAGCCGGGGCCGACGTGTGACGCCGTGCAGGGTTCAAAGTAGGCCACAGACACCTCAGCGTCCGGCGCAAAATCGACGATGTCCGCCGCCAGCAGGTGCGCTTCGTCCTCGCAGCCGGTATGCGTAATGCCGAGTACGCGGTTTTCCGGATTTGCCACGTGGTATTGTCGGAACAGCTCAAACATTGACTTGAGTGCCTTCTTTCGACCCAGCATCTTCTGGTCGAGCACAAGGCGGCCTTCCTCGTCGCCCTTGAGAATCGGCTTTAAGTGCACAATCGATCCCGCCAGCGCCGCGCTGCCGGAGATGCGTCCGCCGCGCTTGAGAAAGTTCAGGTCGTCCACCATGATGTACGAATGGATTTCGTGGCTGCGGCGCTCCGCGTGCGCGGCAATTTCTTCGAGCGACGCGCCGCTTTCGCGCAGCTTCGCCGCTTCAAGAACGATCATGCCCTCGCCGGCAACCGCCGTCAGCGAGTCCACGATGACAATGCTGCGATCCGGATATTTCGGGCGCAGAATCTCCGCCGCCGTCTGGCTGCATCCGCAGGTGCCGCTGATGCCGCTCGACATCGCAATATAGAGCACGTCCTCGCCCGCCTTCAGATGCGCTTCAAACGCGGCAAGAAACGTAGCGGTGTTGACCATGGAGGTCTTCATCTCCAGCGTGCTGTCCTCGCGCATGCGCTTGATCATGGCCGCGTGGTCAAAGACGACGCCCGGTTCGTAGCAGACAATCTCTTCACCGTTCAGCGAAACCGTCAGCGAGACGACCTCAATGTGGTGTTCGTTAAGCTGCGCCTCGGTCAGGTTTGCGGAAGAATCGGTATAGAGTGCGATTGACATTGTTTGTTTCACCTCTTTATCTGGTTTATAAAACTATGATAACCGCTTTACAACATTATGTAAAGAGGTATAATGAAGAAAGCGAAGCTGGTCTTTTCCTGCCTCTGCGGCTATAATGGAACAGACAACGCAAAAAAGGAGGGCAATATGCAGTACGACAAAGCGCTTGTCGCGGACAAACTGCTCCGCTGGGAACGATTTCTGGATGGTTTTCGGCTGCCTGGCTGGGACGAGCTGCCGAAGATCGCGCTGTATATGGATCAGGTAATCGGGCTGATCAACCAATACCTCGGCTTCTTTGTATACGATCCAAGTGAAGAAAAGCTGCTCACGCCCTCCATGGTGAACAACTACGTCAAGCAGCGCCTGCTGCCCGCGCCCGTTCGTAAAAAGTACGGCAGAAAGCACATTGCGCTGTTGATTATGATCTGCACGATGAAGCAGACCATCGGCATGGCCGCGGTGGCAAGCATGCTTCCGCCGGATGATGAGGCGCTGATTCACGCGGAATATGATCGATTCATCGTGTCGTACCTGCGCATCTCCCGCTACGTGGTTCAGCAGGCCAAGGCGAGCGCGGAGCCGATCTTTGACCCGGAGAGCAACACCGGCGCGGAGGTAAACGACCTCATCATCGGCGCGGCGGTTGCGGCGAGTTTTGCGCGCCTGCTCGCGGGCAAGCTCATCGCGTTGGGCATCCCTGCCGAGCGGGAACCGGAACCGGAATCGTAAATCATTTGTAAGTAAAAATGAAAATCAAGAACGCGCCTCGGAACCATCCGAAGCGCGTTTTTTGATTGCCTTATTCCGTTTTTACAGGCGACGAAGCGCGATGAGCACGAAGTTCATCCACTCTCCCGCGCCTGCGTTCATGGAAGCGCGGTCGCCAACGGCATATTCGTTATCCGTGTCCAGCCATTCCTGCCAACACTCGTAAAAGTGCTCCCGATCCAGCTCCTGCAGGG
>DAIRTE010000209.1:0-4150 GCA_036804025.1 Clostridia bacterium
ATTCGATAAAAGCCACAGCATTATCGGCGGCCTGTTTGTCGTACACCGAATCCTTTGCTTTGAACGGAGTCGGCGTATACTTCTTCAATTTTCGTAACATCACCGCCTCCTCCTCATACAATCAAAACGGAGGCCCGCGTGAGCCTCCGTGTCCGGCTTGGTTTGGTTATCGTGCGCCGAAGGGGCAACCGCCCCATCCGACTTTTGAACGGCTCAGGTGCGGCGACGTTGCGCGACGCGGCGTTGCGGTGATTTATGCGCCCAATGCGTCCGGATCGCCTTCCTGTACTGCCGTTTTCAGAATCGTCGTATCAAACCCCGCAGCTATGTACCCTTCTAACAGCGTGCTGTAATAGAAAGCGCTCGGCTTGTTCTGTGGTTTGCCGCTGTTCAGAATGTAGATCAGCGCATCTACCAAAGTACCGTCGCGGCGCACTTTGATCGCCGTTTTCCGATACAGCTCCGGCACACCGATCCAGCGGTCGAGCGCAGCTTCATCCTGCGGTGAAATCTCCCACAGCAGCGCGGGAACGCTACCGCCCTTCGCTTTTTCGATCGTCGCCAATGCGCCGGCTTTGCTGCCGCGAAAAGAAAGTCTGTAATTCTTCAACACCGCGGAGCCGATCAGCTTTGCGGTCGGGCAATGCTTCGCCATTTCGGTGCGGTTCAGACCAGCGCCGTACGCTGCAAAAAGTCGGCTATTCAAGTTAGTCCTCCTCGATCTTCACACATTCGTCCTCACCAAAAACCACACCGAGAGTGCTTCCGTTGCTCCAAGCCGTGTGAATCGTTCCAAGTGAATCGACATAAAGCACTTCCCCGATGGTGCCTACTGGAATTTGTGTGTAGGGGTCGTTCATGTGTACCAGCCGCACTTTTGTACCAGGCTTATAATATTCTTTGAGCTGTTTCAGCAGCTCTGGATGAATTCCGTTCATGCTTCATCACCCGCTTCCCGTGCATCGCGGAACGCTGCGTTGCCGGTGAGCCTTTTCAGAAGCACACGGCGTGAATCTTTGTAGTCTTGCCCAATGAATCCAAGCCGGAGGAGAAAACAGCGGAAGGCGTACTTCTCGTTTTCGACTTCCTGTTCCGACGCGCTGACGCGCTTCTGTGTGCGCGCCAGTTCGCAAAGACCCTGTACCAGTTGGTAGTAGGCAGCAAGCTCTGCCTGATCGTCAGTCGGCCGAAACCATCCGAATTCGATCCTGTCGGAGTGCTCTGTCATCGGAAGGCTGTCCGTGCCGAGCGCTTTCTTCAGAAGCGTCGC
Organism: Clostridia bacterium; assembly: GCA_036804025.1. Taxonomy (GTDB): domain Bacteria; phylum Bacillota; class Clostridia; order Christensenellales; family CAG-138; genus UBA7703. The sequence goes on from DAIRTE010000209.1 coordinate 1,271, forward strand.
TTTGCTCGCAACTAGTCTTCGTAGGTTCTCCAATGCAATGGGCGTCATGCCGTCCTTCGGTATCTCGACCGAAAGCCGGTCAAGGCTGTCGAGTGTAGATGCCATGATTTCCTTCCTTGGCGTTTCAATGATCTGCTGCTCCGCGGGTTTAGCCGGTTCGCCGATCCGTTGTCCAACGAAACCATCATGTGCCAGTTCGCGAATCAGCGTGTCGATCTGCGCCGCGTCTGCGTCGTCCGGGCAGGTAACTGTTCCGTTTTTGTCGACCGTGTACTTACCTACCTGAAATGCAAAGCTCGGCGCACCGAGGTATCGCGTCGCATCCTGCAGGGTATCCCGCATGACCGCGACCAGCGCCTTCCGCCTGTCCCCTGTAACGTTGTACTTGATCTGCATATAATGTCTACCTCCTTGAATTTGGTAGTACATACATGCCTCTCAAAGATGTACTTATCAAGCTATTTATCTGTGTTTTCGACGATTTCATTGTACGGAATTCTCTCACCGTTACGAATCAGGAACACACCGTCGGAACCATTCAACTGCTCGACGGCCCTTCGAACGATCACATCACAGTACTTTTCATCCAACTCGATCATACGACAGACCCGATCTGTCTGTTCGCAAGCGATCAGTGTGCTTCCGCTGCCACCGAATGGATCGAGCACGATACAATTCGCCATGCTGGAGTTCAGAATCGGGTAAGCCAAGAGTTCCACCGGTTTCATAGTCGGGTGGTCAGCGTTCTGTTTGGGTTTATCGAATTCCCAGATCGTCGTCTGCTTCCGATCGGCGTACCACTCGTGTTTCCCCTTTTTCTTCCAGCCGAACAAAACAGGCTCATGACGCCATTGGTAAGGGCTCCGCCCCAGCACCAACGACTGCTTCTTCCAGATACAGGTGCCGGAGAGATAGAATCCCGCTTCCGAGAACGCTCTGCGGAAATTCAATCCCTCGGTGTCCGCATGGAACACATAAATCGATGCATCGTTCGCCATGCACGCTTCCATGTTCTGAAATGAAGCGAGCAGGAAATCGAAAAAAGCGCTATCAGTCATGTTGTCGTTTTTGATCTTGCCGGCGCTGCCTTCATAGTCTACGTTGTACGGCGGGTCCGTGACTACAAGGTTGGCTTGACCACCGTCCATGAGAAGGTCGAACACATCCCGCTTTGTGCTGTCACCGCAGACGAGCCGATGTTTACCGAGGAGCCACAGATCGCCCGGCTTCGTGATCGCAGGTTCTTTGAGCGCCGCGTCGACATCGAAATCATCGTCATGAACATCGGCGCGCTGCGCATCTTTGAACAGCGCATCCAGCTCGGGAGCGTCAAAACCGGTCAGAGATACATCGAAGTCCGCACCCTGAAGATCAGCGATCAGCAAAGAGAGTTTATCCTTATCCCATTCGCCGCTGATTTTATTCAGCGCGACGTTGAGCGCTTTCTCTTTGTCTTCGTCCATCTCCACGACAACGCATTCGACCTCAGTCACGCCGGTATCGATCAGCACTTTTAGCCGCTGGTGTCCGCCAACGACATGGCCTGTCGTCTTGTTCCAGATCACCGGCTCCACATATCCGAACTCCGACAAGGATCGTTTCAACTTTTCATATTCCGGGTCGCCAGGCTTTAAGTCCTTACGAGGATTGTAATCCGCCGGAACGAGCTTATCGACCGACAGCGTTTGAATGACCATCCTTTTTCCCTTTCGACACGATTTTTCGTAAACCGGCCTGCGCTGCCGGGAGATTACCCGCAAGCGCCTGTCCGCGCAGCGTTTTGCGTTGCTGGCTGGTCAGTCGATGGTATCGAAGCGATTGGATAAATGCCTGTACTTCGTCCATAGTTACTTACCCTTACGCGCACTGAGTAGACGTTCCATGACATCGTCCTGCGGATTCGCACCATTATAATCAGCGGCGCAGTTCTCTTTTACGATCTGGAAGATCTCATACCAGAGCCGGTTTGTTTGCGCCATGTAGTTCTGGCTCATAGCCACATACGGAGACTGGATCGCGTTACCCGTCGTGGGATGCTTTGCGAGGAACCCATATTCCGTGATCGCCGCTTCACACTGAATCCAGCGCGCAGCGCTCATGGCATATCGCTCCAACACCTGTGGGGAGACGATGCTCGCACAGCCACGTTCGTTCAGCCAGCTCCAGGTCCGCTCATAGATCTCCGACGCGATGAGCGGTTTCCCGTCCTTCTGAACGGCAGACAACATTTCGCGCGGTTGCGGCATGTTCACGCCATGGAAATCGCTGGCACCGGGGAATTCGACAACGGTCAGCTTTCGCTTGCCGGGGTTACCTTCCAACACTTTATCCGCCAGCGGTTTCGGCGGTCTTCCGCCGTGGCCAGCTGCCGGGCCTCGTCTTCCCATGTGTGTTTCCTCCTGAAAAACTTATGGGGCTATTCCCCCTAAAACTTTCGCGAAAGTTTGTACGCGACCCGACCGCGTTGTCCAGTTGAAAAGGTCACAGAGGTAAAATTGCCCCCACCGGGTCATTCTGTGTGTGAATTCTGTCGTGAGTTCGTGCTGCCGATCGTAATCTTCGAATGGCAGCTCTTGCAAAGCGCCATGAGGTTGCCCTCATCGTTCTTACCGCCGCTTGCCAACGGCAGGATATGATGCACTTCCTCGGCGGCAGTGAATCTGCCTTCGTTTTTGCACTGTTCGCACAAAGGGTGTCTTAATAAAAATCGCGCGCGGAGTTTCTTCCACGCGCGGCCGTATCGTTTGTTGGTATCCGGGTCACGAAGGTATCGATTGTACTGACGCACGGCTGTTTGCTTGTGTTCGTCGCAATATCGTCCTTCTGTCAGTTTGCCACACCCCGGATGGGAGCACGGACGCTTGGGTTTGTATGGCATCC
>DAIRTE010000210.1:0-1136 GCA_036804025.1 Clostridia bacterium
AAATGCGTCCTGCGTCATCGCGAAGTTCTTTTGCAAATAGCCTTCCTTGTTTGCAGAGAACGCGATCAGGCTGCAAATGCTGCTCCAGAACACAAGTCCCGCCTGAACCGGCAGCAGCGACTTCTTTGCCTCGCCCTGCTGGACGGCCTCCGTAAAGAGCCGCTCAATCAGGCCGTTCGTCTGCTCGCCCGTTTCGTAAATGGTTTTCAGCACGGGCAGGCGCTGAAAATCGGCTTCGTCGACGCTGATGTTGCTCAGCACGCGGCCGAGGAACTCGGGGTCCTTCTTCGACAGATCGGTCAGCAGTTCGCAAATCGCGAAATAGCGCCGTTCCAACCCCTTATTCTCCACGAGACACCGCTCGATTCCGTCGCGAATGCTCCGCATATCCTCCAGCACGAGGTGTCCGAGGATATCCTCCTTGTTCGCGAAGTAAACGTAGATCGTGGACTTGCTGTAGTCCGCGTCGGCGGCAATGTCGTCCATGCTGACGCCAGCCTCGCCTCTCTTGGCAAATAGCTCACGCGCGGAGGCGAGAATCCGCTGCTGATGAAACTGGGAAAGCGCTTCCTTTTTCCTTGGCATACTCTCATCCATTTCTGATTCGTACTTTAATTTCGCTTATCATACCGTTAGTATGTTTTATTGTCAAGCGGTATAATAAAACCCGCATCAGACGATGCGGGTTATTCGGACAGATTATTACTATTATAACAGCAAGATTAGTTACTCACCCAGTAATTCTCGTTTGCTATATTCGCCAGTCCCCCTGCCTCGCTCCCATCGGTCAACACGGTTCCATTTTCGCAAAGTCCGAGAATGTGGCTTCCGCCGACGCAGATCGCGACTACATCTCTCCAGCCGGAAACGCTCAATTCCTCGTTGGTTGGCGCCCCAACGGACACGACCGAGTTATTCTCTTTTAAGCCAATCGCGAACCCGTTTCCCAGCGCAACTTGCAGCATATCCGTCCAGGTAGCGACCAGAGTCTCCAGCACGCTGCTCTTGCCAGTCGCTTTTATACGTCCGTTATCCAGCACAAACAGCATCCGATCCTCTACTGCTGTTCCGCTTACGATTCGCTTTTCCAAACTCGGCATATACGGGTCCGTCACTATGTGCTCATCCGTCGCGAT
>DAIRTE010000210.1:1236-4133 GCA_036804025.1 Clostridia bacterium
GATTATTTCCATCCCACTACAATAACCTGTAATCCCATATTTATATTACGTGTCTCCGCCTTCGCTCACAACGGAATATATTGTGTGTTCTTGTCGTTTTTTATCGCAACGGCGCTAAAAATCGTTGCACACAATAGAGTTGTCGTCTACGTCCCGGGCTTTTGTTGTATATATTTTGTTGGAATTGTCTTTTTGGTGATATTTCAGAAGTATGGGTCGATCTGTTTCGCCGCGAGGACAGTTTTCTACTTCTGTTATTATTCGTGTTAATGAACACTGCCTCGTTCAATCGTTGCGAATCTACATAAAATCTTCACATTGGTTCGGTAATCTGGCGATAGCCAATTGGATCTCAAGATCCAGAACGGCCAGGAGTGAAGTTCATGAACCGCACAGTCGTATTCACCGTTTCCGGAATGACCTGCGCGCACTGCGAAATGCGCATTCAAAACGCCGTCAAGCGTATTCCCGGCGTCTCGAGCGTCAGCGCTTCGTTTTCGCGCTGCAAGGTCGAGGCAGTCTTCGATGAGGAGAAGGCGAGCGTGGACGCGATCCGCGCAGCAATCGAATCCGCCGGGTACGCGGTCGTCGGCGAAGGGCGCGTGCGTCATCCGATCTCCAAGGTCGTTCCCGTCGCGCTGATTCTGCTCGCCGTCTATTTTTTGCTTCGATATACGGTCGGGTTCGATTTTCTTGGGTTTATCCCGACAATCGACAGCACCGTTTCCCTCGCCGCGCTGTTCGTCACCGGCCTGCTCACGAGCGTGCACTGCATCGCCATGTGCGGCGGAATTAATCTTTCGCAGAGCGTTTCCTCCAGTGGAGCAAAGCAAAGCAGCCTTCGCAGCCCCTTGCTCTACAATCTGGGTCGCGTAATTTCCTATACGCTCGTCGGCGCTCTCGTTGGCGGGCTGGGTTCCGTGCTGTTCTTCAGCGAAACACTGAAAGCGATTCTCTTAATCGCCGCCTCAATCGGCATGCTGCTGATGGGATTGAGCATGCTCGGCTGGCTGCCCTGGTGGCTCGTGCCGCGCGTTCCCGCGTTTCTCTCGGTAAAGGCAGGTAAGGCGAGCGCGGGCAAAGGCCCACTCGTCGTCGGGTTGCTCAATGGCCTCATGCCCTGCGGCCCGCTGCAGGCCATGCAGCTCTACGCTCTCGCCACCGGCTCCGCGCTGACCGGCGCACTCTCCATGCTGCTCTTCTCCCTCGGTACCGTTCCGCTGATGCTCGGCGCGGGCGTTGCTTTCTCCGCGCTCAAGGGAAAGTTCACCTACGTGATTCAGCGCGTCAGCGCCGTGTTTGTGGTGTTCTTCGCGGTCGTGATGGCTTCCAGCGCGCTGTCGCTTGCCGGCGTTCGCCCGCAGAGTTCGAACAGCCTGCCCGCAGCCCCCGCCGTGTCCACAACCGCCCCCAAGCAGGAGGAAACGCAGTCGCTCTTGCAGCAGGCGCTGGACAAGGGCTATCTGCCCGCAACGGTTCAGAACGGCGTGCAGACGATTCAAGCCGACCTGAACCCCTCCGTATATCCGTTTATCATCGTGCAGAAGGGCATTCCGGTGGAATTCACGATTACGGCGGACGAAAGCTCGATCACCGGCTGCAATCAGACGGTCGTCTTTCCGGAGTATCAGGTGAAAAAAGCGCTGCAACCGGGCGACAATGTGATTACATTCACGCCGGAGGAATCGGGCATCGTCCCCTACACCTGCTGGATGGGCATGCTCGACGGGCGGATTCTCGTGGTGGATGATCTGAGCGAAGCAAACGCGAAGTAATTTCTGTATTCCGTCACAGAAAATCGACGAAAACAACGTATAATATAGCTATAAAAGTCTGTTTGCCGGATGATTTCGGCAGGACAAGGAGAGACCCCATATGAAAGAATCCCGCTATACGGTAACCGGCATGACCTGCGCCAGCTGCTCGGCACATGTGCAGCGCGCGGCCTCCAAGGTGCCCGGCGTCACCAGCGCCGAGGTGAACCTCGCGACCGAAACGCTTACCGTTCAATATGACGAATCCAAAGCAAACTTCGACACCTTCCGTCAGGCGGTGGAGCAGGCGGGCTACGGCCTCGTCGCCCCGCAGGTTGGCAAGCACGCCGAGCTTGGCGTGGACGGCATGACCTGCGCCAGCTGCTCGGCGGCGGTTGAACGCGCGCTGAAAAAGCTCGACGGCGTGACGGAAGCCTCCGTCAACCTCGCGACCAACCGCGCTACGTTTGTCTACGATCCCGCGAAGGTAAAGCTTCAGCAGGTGCGCGAGGCAATTACAAAAGCGGGCTACACCCCGCTCGATCTCGAGAGCGAGGACACGCACGACGTCGACCGCGAGCGCCGCGAACGCGCGCTGCTCGTGATGCGAATTCGGCTTATCGTCGCCGCCGTGTTTGCCGCGCCGATTCTCTACATCGCCATGGCGCATATGTTTCCCGCGCTCGGCGTGCCGCTGCCCTTTTTCATGAACCCGCATACCTTCCCGCTCGTGTTCGCGCTCGTGCAGCTGCTGCTGACGATTCCCGTGCTCATTGCGGGCGGAAAGTTCTTTCGCGTCGGCATGAAGACGCTCTTCAAGGGCGCGCCAAACATGGACACGCTGGTTGCTATCGGCACCGGCAGCGCGTTTCTGTATGGCGTTTACGCAACCGTGCTCATCTATTTGGGCGACTTCGGCTTTGCACAGCACCTCTATTTTGAGTCCGCGGCGGTCGTCATTACACTCGTCATGCTCGGCAAGTATCTCGAAGCAGCCAGCAAAAGCAAGACCTCCGAAGCGATTCAAAAGCTCCTCGCGCTTAAACCGAAGACTGCGACCGTCCTGAAAAACGGCGCAGAGCTGGAGGTTTCGCTGGACGAAGTCGCCGTTGGCGATCTCGTGCTCGTTCGCCCCGGCTCGGC
>DAIRTE010000211.1:0-4074 GCA_036804025.1 Clostridia bacterium
AACGGCGTTTCGGAGAGCGAGGTTACGCCGTGCGGCATGTCCTCGGTCTTGGGATTGTAGATCAAGCGCTCAACGGGACGGCCCTTGAGCAGGTGTTCGCTGACGATCTCCGTCACGTCGTCTTCGGTGACGCGGCTGTAGAACGTTCCCTCGGGGTAAACGATCATGATCGGGCCGAGCGCGCAGAGGCCGAAACAACCGGTCTGAACAACCTTGATCTCCTCGTCAAGACCCTGACGCTTCAGTTCTTTTTCGAGGTGCTCGCGAATCGCGGGGCTTCCGCTGGACGTGCAGCCGGTTCCGCCGCAAACTAATACATGTGAACGAATCATGGTTCTTCCTCCCGTTATTTCTCGCCGATCGTGTATTCGTAAACGGGCGTGCCGCCCTTAATGTGCTCTTTGACCACCTGCTTGGCCTTATCGGGGGTCATCTTGACGTAGGTGACCTTTTCCTTGCCCGCTTCAAACACCTCGACGATGGGTTCGAGGCGGCAGATGCCGATGCACCCGGTCTGGGAGACCGTCGCGTGCTCGTTGAGACCCAGCTTTTCGACCTCTTCCACGAGCGTATTGAGAACGGGGCGCGCACCGGCCGCGATGCCGCAGGTCGCCATGCCGACGACGATGCGAATCTCGTTATGCCCTTCGCGCAGCGCAACCTTACCCTTCATCTTGTCGCGGATTTCTGCAAGTTCCTGCAATGATTTCATTTTCTTTGTTCCTTCCTCACTGTTGATTGATCCCGTAGTCCTCTTCGCCGCAACCAGCTTAGTTGCCGGAATTGGCGGGTGTTATATCAGAAAAGCATTTCTGCTTATTCATGCGTTTTAAACTTACTGTTCTATCTTTCAAAAAGCATCTCTGCTGATTCATGCTTGTTCGTGCGTTGTTTCCTAATAATATGCGTTCTCGAAAGGAGCTACTCTCCTTCCAGATACTCCCTTGCCCAGGCAAGCACCTCCGGGCTGTTGAGCGGCACGCCTTCGCCCAGGACCTCCCGCATCTCGTCCGTACTCAACCTTAGCTCTCCCGCTTCCGACCGGAGCGTATACGTCAGCGAAAGTTCGGGATTGCCCTGAATCAGCGTGAGCACCGTGGAGGTGATGTCCCCCAGCGGCTCGCAGTCCACATGGTTCGTGTCGAAGGCGGCCGTCACGGTGGTTCCGTGCGCGGGGCTTTCCGCGCTCGCCTGCCGAGACGTTATGGAGAACGTTCCGCCCGTCTGCTCCGCCGCCAGTTTGAACAGCGGCAGTCCCATGCCGACCTTGCGGGTCGTCCGCGTCGTGGTAAACGGGTCCGCCGCTGCCGCGGCAAACTCCGGACTCATGCCGACGCCGTCGTCCGCAATCGTGACGGTCAGCCAGCTTCCGCACCGAACAAGCGAGATATCGAGCCGTTTGGCTCCCGCCTTGATCGAATTCTGCGCGATATCGAGAATGTTGAGCGAGAGTTCCTTCACGCGTTTCCTCCGCTCCCCGTCAGGTAGTCCATCAGTGCGTCGCGCACGGTTTGCTCGTTTGCGTCCGCTTCGCAGGGCAGTTCAATCCGGAACCCCGGGTCGGCGATGTCCTCGAGTTGGTGCGCGTCCGACGAAACGATCCGGTGTTTGCCCGCGAGGCTTGGATACGCCTGCGCCAGCTCGCGAAAGCGGGTTTCGTCCCGCAGTTCCACCGTTGGAAAATCCGGCTGATCCGGCAGGCCGCCCAACACGGCGAGCAGGCCGTTGGACTCGCGGTCAATGTGCGCGGGAATCGCCGCGCCGCGATAGCGCCGCGTGAGCGCCGCCGCTTCCTCCAGCGAAAGGTTCGTCGCGTTGACGAGCAGGTGCTCCTCTTCGCCGACGGGTTCGTCCTCACTGTCCATCAAGGTCTGACGACCAAAGATTTCCGGACGATTTCGAATCTTGATTCTCTGTTCCCCGACCACCGCCGAAAACGCCTTTGCGTCCGCCAGCGTTCGAAAGAGGCACAAGAGGTGCACATCCTCGCTCGTGGTCAGCTCCATACCCGCGACGGGCACGATGCCGTATCGCGCGCAGGCGGCAAAGAACGCTTCGTCGTTGCCGCAGGTGTTGTGATCCGTCAGCGCAACGATTTGCAGGCCGTTGAGCTTCGCCATTCCCGCAATCGAGTTTGGCGTCATCGCTTCGTCCCCGCAGGGGGACAGGCAGGAGTGAATATGCAGATCGCAGGCGAACGCGCTCATAGGAGCTTGCTTAGTCGCGCGCCCAGCGCAAATGCCGAATCGATTCCGCCGAGGAGGTTCACGCCTTTTTCGGCGGCCAGTTCGGCAACGCCCTTGTCCGGCGCGGCGCCTTCCGCGAGGATGACGCAGCAAACGTCCGCCAGCGTGGCAACGGCGACGATGTTTGCGTTGCTCATAATCGTGATCCAGGCGTCGCCTTCCGCGGCGCGCCCCATCACCCAGCTCAGCAGATCGCCCGTATATCCGCCCGTTACTTCGCGCGCGCCATCCGGCAGCGCATAGGCGGTGAGCTGTAATTCCTTCGCCAATTCGGAAACGGTCATTTCGTTTCCTCCTCCGACGTACGCGCGAGTTCGTGAATTCGCTCGCGCATGTAAACGATACATTCGTCCACACTGCGCCCGCCGAGCACAACGTCCTCGGCAAACGCGCGGCAGGTCGGCGCCCCGCAGGAGCCGCAGTCCAGCGCGGGCAGCGAGGCGGCGAGATCTTCGATTTCGCTCATCTTCTGCATCGCCGCGCTTAAATCCTCGTCAAACTTACCGACCGGTCGATATTCCAGTTTCTTTGGAAAGAGCAAATCGTCCGGAACATCGCCAGAATCGTCCTTGGTCAATCGATTCTGCGATACCGGCAAATAGCGCCGGAGTGCCTGCAACCGTACCCGCGCGATGTAGGGGTTTTCCACGGTCGCAACCCCGCCGACACACCCGCCGGGGCAAGCGTTGAGCTCCACGAACTGGAGCAGGGGAAAGTGTCCGGTCTCAATTTCGTCCAGCACGTGGATGACGTTGTCAATGCCGTCCGCCGCGAGGTACCGGTCGTTAAACAGCGCGCTGGCCTCTCCGCCGGTGCTTGCCCAGCTCATGCCAATCATGCCGCTCTGGCTGCTCGTCTGCGGGACGACGTTTTTCTTCATCACGCCGATGAGCTTGAAATAGACATCGCTCATTGACACAACGTAGTCGATGTTGCTCTTCTCGCCCAAGAAGCCGTTCTTCACGTAGCTCGCCTTGGCCGGACACGGGGAGATGAACACCACCGCGAGATCCTCCGGCTTGAGCTCCGGATGCTTCTTGAGCGCTTCCTCGCGCGCCATGCGCCCAGCCAGCTCGATGGGCGGCATAATGGGAATCACATGGTCGCAAAGGTACGGAAACCGCAGCGTGATGAGCCGCACCACGACGGGGCAGGCCGAGTTGATAATCGGGTAGGGCACGGCCTCGCCCTTGAGATACTGGCGCGTATATTCGGTGACAATCTCCGCGGCGCGGGCCACTTCGAACACCTCTTGGAAACCGATGTCCAACAACCCTTGCAGGACGTAGTCCACGTCCTCCAGTTCGACAAACTGCCCGTAGAACGAAGGTGCGGGCAGCGCGATGCGGTATTTTCCCGCCGGAATGTCTTCCAGGCGGTCAAAGTTGGCCTTCTTCGCCTGATACGGGCAGCGGCGAATGCACTCGCCGCAGTCGATGCAGACGTCGGAATTGATCACAGCATGGCCATCACGAATCCGGATGGCCTCGGTCGGGCACCGTTTCAGGCAGTTGGTGCAGCCTTTGCACTTTTCCAGGTCAAGCGAGACCGAATGCTTGTATTGATCCATGACCGGTGTGATTTGCCTTTCCGCCGAGCCAGCAGCTTTCGGCGCCGTTGCCGGGCTGCGGGAGGGCGTCTCCACGCGGTGTAAAACCGCGTTCGTGTGCTGAAAGAATCCGATTGACCATGACGCTTTCGCCTTTGCGCGATTGGCGTCCGTGCATTTTGACTTGTGTTAAATATTGACCTTCATCGTGACCGTCGTGCCTTTTCCGAGCACGGTGTCAATCTTCATTTCGTCCGTGTATCGCTTCATGTTCGGCAG
>DAIRTE010000212.1:0-4067 GCA_036804025.1 Clostridia bacterium
CAGTACATGCGCGGAAAACTCAAGCGGGGCGACTCCAGCAGCGGTGATCAGGGCTTCGTCGGTAACAGCGGGTTCGTACACATAGTGCGCCGCGCCCGCATACGTTGGGCAGACCATTTTCAGATAGTCGAGGTCGTTGCTCGTATGGCTTCTTGCATCCAGCAGTCCCGCTTTGGCGAGCCCCATGGTTGCACCGCAGATTGCCGCAACGAGAATGCCTTTCTCGAGGAACTGTTCCGCCAGCGACAGAACGGGCTCGTGCGCCGCATCCAGCCAAGTTTCTCCGCCGGGCAGGATCAGGGCGGCTGCATCTTCAATATTGCACGCGCTTATCTCGATATCGGGCAATATGGTCAGCCCGCCCATCGTCGTTAGGGGCGTTTTGTTCAATCCAACAGTTACGATTTTGAGCGGGTCAAGACCCTTTTTGAAGTACCTGCCGGAGTTCAGTTCCGCGGTCAGGTACCCGATTTCCCAATCGGCCATCGTGTCAAAGACGTATAGGTACACGACATTGTTTTTCATGATCAATCCTCCATTTCAAATACCGGGCGAATGTTCGCCGGTACGCAATGCGTGAACTCATCATAAAACGGATTCACTGACATCCGCTGTCAGTGAACCCGTCAGGACCGATAATATTCCGCTAATTCCAACGCGACTGCGGTAAGCCGCTTCATCAGACTCTGCGGTTCCATGACCTGCACCGCCGTTCCGTAGGACAGGAGAAAGTTGGGGACATAGTCGTGAACGGCTCGTTCATCCAGCAGGAAGACGGCTTGACCGTCCGTTCTCTCTTTGAGATGGTGGCCTAAAAACCAGTGGATGCAGAGATCGTCCAGCGCTTCCGTCCTGCCGCCGATAACGACTTTAACCATTTTGCTCTGCGCATCCGAATCGGGCAAAAGATGCCGCAGAAAAAATTCTCGCGTGGAAAAGGCTTCCGGCCGCTGAAAGGTTATTTGGGTGGGCGTAAGACGCAAAATGCGCTCCGCGCGGAAGCTTCGGATTTCGTTGCGGATGTGGCAGTAGCCGACAACATACCATTTGTTGTTCCAGTAGAGGATTCCGTAAGGGTCAATCCTTCTAGGTTTTGACTGCTCTTCGCGGCCTGTACGGTACTCTATCTCCACGGAGGTTCCGTTTGCCGCAGCCCGTTCCAACTCTTCCAGCGTTCTCTGAACGGCTGGGTCGATCTCCCGGCTGATCACGTCGAACCCGGCGAGATGGCGGTTGAGGATGCCTTCCTGTTCCTGTGTGGAAAACAGTCTTAGCTTTTTCGTCGCGCTGTCCAGCGACTCGCTGAACGGATAGCCCGCTTCTTTGGCAAAGATTGCGGCGTGCAGCAGGGATTTCTGCTCCTCCGTATCAAAGACCAAAGGCGCTTGGATGAAATTCGTCAGCAGCCGGTATCCGCCGTTTTGACCGCCTTCGGAAACGACCGGTACGCCGCTTGCGCAGAGCGAATCGATATAGCGGTACACGGTTCGAATGCTGATTTCCAGCTTTTGTGCAATCTGCTTTGCGGTGATCTTTGCGCCCGAATTCAGCATCCACAGAATCGCCAGCATCTGATCGTTTTTCGCCATGGACGCCTCCAAATCTTCGGTTATTCACGGGTGAAAATACGCGGTAAAAAAATCTGGCGTTGTCAGGAGTTCTGGCTTGCGATTCCAAGCGCAAAATCAACTGCGTTCTTCAAATCTTTCGCGTTGGGATGCGGCAGTGAAACAAACAGGATTGCGCCCTTGCAGACGAATTCGTCTATCACCTGAACGCCTTTCTCTTCAAGGATTTTCCGCAAGGCGGCCTGCCGCTGTTTGCCCGAAGCGCAGCTGGTGATCAGCGCGGCGCGCTTGAGCGCGGGCGCTTCCATTCCACTTACAAACGTCAGCAGCTCCGGCAGGCTTACTCCACCGTAAATCCCGCCAACGATAAACAGCAGTTCGATATCGCGTAAGTCGGGCTGTTCCGCGATATTGCTCGCCTTTACGCTCAAGGCCGAGCCGATGGCTTCCGCAAGTTTCTTGGAATGCTGTGTTTTGGTCGCGTATAATACGGCAACGTTTTCCATTTGGGGTGCCTCCTGCGATGATAAGACTGGTTATCGTGTTGGTTCTCTATTTTGGCGAGCCTGTCTCAGTCGTTCTATTTCGCTCGTGCCATCAATACTATTCACATTACAAGACACAACTACGGAAAATGTCCAACGCGAGATAAAACAAGCTGGGAAGCTCAACTTTTGACTAACATTAAGACACACTTTTCAAGAGCAAATCCTTTACAGATTCTCTATTTTGATTGACTGTTGTAATTACTAAACAGATTGAAATGAGATAAATAGATCTTTTGAATTTTTGCACTTTACTTATATTTCATGTGCTGTTGAACTGTTGAGCATCAATAAACTCGCCCTTTTCGTCATATAAAAACGATAGTACTTCATTGTCACTAATATAAATATCATTCATTCTTATTCCGTATGGTTCCCATAAATATGATAGTGTTTTTGCATATTCTTTCTGTGACCAGTCAGAATAGCCATAACCGGACAAGCTTGGAGATAGAATCATTTCAGGCTTATGTTCGTCATCCATCACCATTACATAAGCTGGATTTCTATAGAACAAAGAACTCTTGTATAAAAATTTGCCACAAATTTCGGCAAATTGAATTGGATGAAGTGAAACATGCATTAACCTTTCCATTTCAGGAAACTGGAGAAAGTACGCTTCATTAAACCCATTGTCCATCAAATGAGCTATAATACCAATGTCGTTCATCCGAATAAAAAACGTTTTCAAAAACGGATTATCAAATGCCCAATAGTTTTCTATATTGCATGGGTCAATTCTAAAGATCAACATACTGTATGGGCTGCCTGAATACGATGCTTTTGTAAGAATCGTCTGTAGAAATAAATATTGCATTCTGTTTTCTCGTAGATACTCTGGAGAGAATATTTTCCCTCTTTCAGGTTCTTTGCGACTGAGATCAAGCGATAATTCTTTGAAAAGCATTCCATATGACAACTTATTTAGCCAAAGAAAAGTTGTATTTCTGTCCAGCCCAATAAATTCGTCATATCCGCCATTTACTGAACGTTCTATCGGCTTCTCAAATAACTCGCTCATTCTACCATTGCATGCTGTGCAACATGGTATTTTCAGGTGTCTATATTTTATGCTTGTTCCATTTAAAAGAACGAGTTCTTTGTTCCATAAATCAAACATATTTTGAAGCCATTTCGGGTAAACATGCTCTTCGGTCTGATTATCTACAGTCAATTCGTGCCCGCATAAAAAACATTTATCATATGTAAATGTCATCTTGTCAAATGGATTATATTTAGTTTGAGTCTCTTCCAAAGCCATAACCTCCACACGGCGGCATTACTAGTATTTTGAATTCAAATAACGAGGGCATAGCGTTATTTAAATAATTCGGGGATACACTCAGCTTGCCTTCTCAACTTCTGTACAAATATCTCATACTCTTGAAACTCAAAATGCCTTTATTATTGCTTTATAAAAACTTGACACTCGACCTCTCCATCCTCACCACGCACTCCACATGGCACGTCTGCGGGAACATGTCCACCGGCTGGACGGCGGTGAGAATAAAGCCCTTCGACGCGAGAATCTTGCAGTCGCGCGCGAGGGTGGCGGGGTTGCAGGAAACGTAGACCACGCGGTTTGCGCCGCTTTCGGCAATGGCTTCCAACGCGGCGGGTTCGCAGCCCTTGCGCGGCGGGTCGAGCACAATGGCGTCTATCTTCGTGTTTTCGCTCACGAGGCGGGGGAGAACGTCCTCCACATTGCCGCAGAGGAACGTGGCGTTGGCAACGCCGTTGACTACTGCGTTCTGCTTTGCGTCCGCAATAGCGGGTTCGACCTGCTCAATGCCGATGACCTGACGGCAGTGATCCGCGAGGAACAGGGAAATCGTGCCCACACCGCAGTACGCGTCCACAACCGTTTCCTCCGGCTTGGGGTCGAGGAATTCCGCCGCCGTTTCATACAGTACTGCCGTCTGCACGCGGTTGACCTGCAGGAAGCTCTGCGGGC
>DAIRTE010000213.1:0-4028 GCA_036804025.1 Clostridia bacterium
CGGCGTGGCGAACGTCTGGGAGCCGCGAAAAGGGTTGCACTCGTTTTGCGATCTATATGAGCGGCTGGGGGACAAGGCGGTTGTCGCGCTGATCGGATTATCCAGCGTGCAGCAACAGACACTGCCCAAGGGAATGATCGGGCTTGGACGAACGGCAAACGCGAACGAACTCGCGGCGTGGTACACCGCCGCGGACGTATTCGTCAACCCGACGCTGGAGGATAATTTTCCAACCACGCAAATTGAAGCGCTCGCCTGCGGCACACCGGTGGTCTGCTACGACACGGGCGGCTGCGTAGAGTCGCTGGACGACAGCTGCGGTGTCGCCGTGCCGAAGGGGGACGCTCCCGCGCTCGCGGACGCGATTCTAAGCGTTGGCTTGCTTAAACAAGAGCACTGCCTGCGCCGCGCGGTCCTGTTTGACCAGCGCGAGCGGTACTGCGACTATGTTTCGCTCTACGAGCAGATCTGCAAGGAGTGCAAGGCATGAAACCGCTCAGCGTGCTCTATGTCAGCGGCGGATCGCTGGATCGCGGTGGTATTTCGAGCTGGATGCTCAACTACGCCGCGCGGTTCGACCGCGAGCACGTCGCGGTGGACATTCTCGTGCACGGGTTGGAACCCGGCGCGCGTGAAGCGGAAGCACTCGCGCTTGGCGCGAAGGTGGTGCACGTGCCTTACCGGCGGAGCGATCCTTCAGGAAACAAAGCGGAGCTATGCGACTGCATCGGCGCGGGGTATGACATTGTGCACGCGCATATGGATGGGATGAATGCCTATCCACTGAGCATCGCAAAACAGCTTGGCGTGCCCGTTCGCATTTCGCACTGCCACAACACGGACTTTCTCACGCAGAACCCGATTCGGCGCGCGGCGCACGAGCTGGCGCGGCGGCGGATTCCCGCCGTGGCGACGCACCTGCTCGCCTGCTCGGCGGACGCGGGGCGGTTTTTGTATGGCGATTCGCGGGTGCGCTCCGGCGCGGTCAACATCGTTCGAAACGCGATCGACGGCGCGCGGTATCGATTCGACGAATCGGCCCGAAATAGGATTCGAGCGGAACTGGGTTTGACAAGTCGCTTTGTGATCGGCCACATCGGTCGATTTGATCTGCATCAAAAGAATCAGCTGTTTTTACTCGACGCGTTTGCAAAGGCAAAGAGAGAACGAGGCGAACTGGCGCTCGTGCTGGTTGGCGACGGGGAAGATCGCGTTCAAATTGAAGCGAACATTGCGCGGCTAGGGCTGGAACGGGACGTCGTATTGACCGGCTCTCGTGAGGACATCCCCGCGCTGCTTTCCGCGTTTGATTGCTTTGCGCTGCCTTCGCGCTTTGAAGGGCTTGGCATCGTCCTGATCGAAGCGCAGGCCAGCGGGCTTGGCTGCGTCGCTTCCTGCGCGGTGCCGCGCGACACCCAGATTGTTTCTTGCGAGTATCTGCCGCTGACCGATTCCGCTCTTTGGGCGGAGGCATTCGTTCGTGCATCCGTAAGCGCGAACCGTGACCTGCCGGAGCGGGCGCTGGCGGAACGCGGCTACGACATTGCTTCCGCGGCGGCGGAACTGCAAACATTCTACGAAAGGGCGGCGGGGCGGATATGACGAAAAAAGTGCTGTTTCTCACGAACATTCCCGCGCCGTACCGAATCAACTTTTTCAACGAACTTGGCAAGCTGGTCGATCTGACCGTGTTGTTTGAGGCGAAGACGACACCGTTTTCCGACTTTAACTACAATCTCGATCAGAAGCTGAACTTCACCGCAATTTTTCTTAGTGACGGGGACATCCGCGAGCGCAAGGTGGACTGGAAGGTGCTGCCGTTTCTCAAACGCGGGCTGTACGACCATATCGTCGTTACGAACTATGGCTACGCAACCGAGGCGGCTGCCATTCTCGCGCTCAAGGCCAGACGCATTCCCTATGAGATGGAGCTCGACGGCGGCGTACTGCGAAACGAGAACATTCTCGCCAGAGCCGTCAAACGTCTGCTCGTCGGCGGCGCGGCGCGCTACTGGAGCACGGGAGCGCAGACAGACCGCTTTTTTGAAACGTTCGGTGTGCCAAAGGAGAGGATCGTTCGCTATCCGTTTTCGTCGATCTATGACCGGGAGATTCTTTCGCGTCCGCTGACCGAAGCGGAAAAGCAATCCGCAAAAAGTGAGCTCAATATTCCGTATCGCAGGCTGGTGCTCAGCGTCGGGCGCGCGCTGCACCTCAAGGGATTCGACCTATTGATTCGCGCGGCGGCGCGCCTGCCGCAGGACACGGGGGTCTGCATCGTCGGCGGAGCGCCAAAAGACGAGTGGCTCAACCTCGCCAAGGAGGTTGGCTTCGACCGGCTGCATTTTGTTGAGTACGCGCCAAAGGAGACGGTGCAGGCGTATTACCGTGCAGCGGATGCGTTTGTACTCGCAACGCGCGGGGACGTTTGGGGTCTCGTGGTCAACGAGGCGATGGCAAACGCGCTGCCGGTGATTACGACGGAGGGGTGCGTCGCCGGCTGCGAAATGATTCGAAACGGGCAGAACGGGTATCTGATTCCCTGTGACGCATGGGAGCCGATTGCGGAGCACCTGAATGCGCTGCTCACAGACGACGCATTGCGTGAGCAGATTTCGAACGCCGCGTTGTCGACCGTACGCGGCTACACGCTTGAGGCGATGGCGCGCGCGCACGCCGATCTTTTTTTGCTGGATTAAACAATCGTAAAGGTAAAGCAAAACCCCGCGCGAGCGGGGCTTTTTCTTATCGTAACAGTTTCATTTCTTCGCCGTGCTCCGGCGGCTCGTTCGGCGTCTCAAGAATCATCGGCAGGCCGGAGAACGCTTCGTGGTGAGCAATCCTGCGCAGAGCCTCCAGCCCGATGAAACCCTCGCCGATGCGCGCGTGGCGATCCTTATGGCTGCCGAGGTCAAACAGGCTGTCGTTGATGTGCAGCGCGCGTAAGTATCGCAGTCCGACGATCCGGTCAAACGCGCTTAGCACGCCGTCGAGATCGTTCTTCACGTCGTAACCCGCCGCGAACACATGGCAGGTGTCGAGGCAAACGCCAATTCGGCTCTGCACGTGAATGCGCGAGAGCAGCTCGGCAATCTGCTCAAACGTGCCGCCAATCTCCGACCCGCCGCCGGACATGGTTTCGATTAAAACCATGGCGGATTGCGCGGGGGACATCACCTCGTTGAGCAGCGCTGCGGTCTGCGCGATGCCGGTCGGAATCCCCGTGCCAACGTGGCTGCCGGGATGCAGGTTATACACCTGATTTGGAAAATACTCCATTCGCGCAATGTCCTCGCCCAGGCAGCGATAGGCAAAGTCGCGCACCTTCGCGTCGGAAGAGGCGGGGTTGAGCGTATACGGCGCGTGGGCAACTAAAGTGCCAAATTCGTTTTCACGGCAGAGCGCGAGCAGTGCTTCCGCGTCTGTCGGGTCAATCTCCTTTGCGCTGCCGCCGCGGGGATTTCGTGTAAAGAACTGGAACGTGTTCGCGCCAATCGAGAGCGCGACGCGACCCGCTTGCGCGTAGCCTTTCGCGTTTGACAGGTGACATCCAAGGTACAGGGTTTTCGGCTCCATTCGGCTCCTTTCCGCCGGTTCGCATTGCGCGAACGGCCCATGTTTGCTAGAATGATGCGTATGAAGCATACGGTATTGGTTACGGGTTCCTCGCGCGGCATTGGCGCGGGCATTGCGCGTAGGTTCGCGCTGGAAGGGCACCGTGTCGCGATTCACTATCGCGAGCGGGAGGATCTTGCGCGCGCTTTATATGATGAACTTTCGAGCGCGGGCTGCTCGGTGCTGCTCGTTTCGGGCGATTTGACCGTTCCGGCGGATGTCGCGAAGATTGTGAAAGCCGTGCGGGAGTCGTTCGGCTTTATCGACGTGTTGGTCAACAACGCGGGCGTCGCCCTGCCGGTGCAGCTCGTTACGGATACCTCGCTTGCGGACTGGAACTGCGTGCAGGAAACGAACGTTACGAGCATGTTTCTCTTGACGAACGCCGTGCTGCCGGAGATGATCTCCGAACG
>DAIRTE010000214.1:0-3948 GCA_036804025.1 Clostridia bacterium
CTTTGGTTGTTTTGCGCTGGAAGTGCTTCCCGCAATTCCCACAGACAATCTTGCCCGTAAGCGGATAGCGTGCGTACGCCGGCTTTGAAGGAAGATTCTTTTGATAAGAATCTGCCAGCATTCGTTGCGTCGTTTCAAACGTATTCTGGTCTATGATCGCTTCATGCGTTTGCGTAACGAAGTATTGCGGTAGCTCTCCGTGGTTCCTTTTCTTATGTTTATTCAGATGGTCGGTGATGTAGGATTTTTGCAGAAGCATATTCCCAGTGTATTTCTCATTTTTCAGGATGTCGCGTACATGCTTTGGCGTCCATGCAGCATTGTTCAGTGTTTGTTGCTCCGCTGCATTCAACCTCTTTGCAATCACGACGCTGGAATCTCCCGAAACATACCAATCGAAAATCTGTCGGACGATTTCAGCCTGATCGGGGTTGATGACCAACTGATCCTCCATCATGGTATACCCGTACATTCCACGCAACCCGAAGACCTCGCCTTTTTTCATCTTTTCTCGAATCCGCCATTTGCAGTTCTCTGATACGCTGCGGCTTTCCTCCTGTGCAAAAGAAGCGAGGATGGTGAGCATCAGCTCACCATCCCCGCTCATGGAGTGGATGTTCTCTTTTTCGAAGAAAACGTCGACACCGTACTCTTTCAGCATTCGCACCGTTTCCAACATCGTAACCGTGTTCCTTGCAAACCGCGTGGTGGATTTGGTGATCACCATGTCGATCTTCCCGCCCCTGCAATCCGCAAGTAATCGTTGAAATTCAGGGCGTGCATCCTTTGTTCCCGTCAAGCCTTCATCCACATAGACCCCGGCAAACTGCCACCCTGCGTGATGTTGAATATAATCGTTGTAATAACTCACCTGCACGGACAACGACTGCAGCATTGCATCCTTGAGGCTGCTCACACGTACATAAGCGGCAACGCGCTTATAAGATGGAAGGTCGGGATTCACGGGCTGCCTAATATTAATTTCTCTTTCCATTCCATTCTCCTTTCGTACGTGAGATGTTACCTCTGGTGGCGGTGCTTATCAACCCAATCAGCGAACTAATCCGCCGAAAAACGGGCTGTATTTTTCAATCATCCTTTCATTGATGATCTGATACTCATCCTCAGATATCAGGCTCAGCTTTAACATCGCCGCTGCGATCGAAATCGCCACGCGATACCGCCGCTCACGCTCAAATTGTTCGTTAGTCATGAGCGACTCCTTTCCCAAACCGATGCGTAATATAGCACGAGTGGCAGCAATATTTCCGATGCTCACCGATATAGCTGCGAAATGCCTTCCCGCAATTGGCACAAACGGTAATCCGCATAACCTTGGACATCGCATGATCCCGATGCGCATTCCACCACCGCATCCGGCATTCAGTAGAGCAAAATCGCTTTGTCCCAGACTGGCGTCCACGTTCAATCACGCTCCCGCACTGCCTGCAACGAACGACGCCATCCACATCAGAATCTCTCTCGCCAGCCCCTGACCGGATGCCGAACCTATTACAATAGGATTTCACGCTGTTCTTCGGAACCCCGAGAGCCATCGCAATTCTGGAATAACTGTACCCTGCTTCCCGAAGGGACTGGACCTGTTTGAAATCTTCCCGTTTCATTGTTCTCTCCAATAAAAAAGGGGAACGGCGTAAACCGTTCCCCCTCCGCGCCCGTATACGCTTATTTCATTTGCCCAATGAGATGCTCCGCCGTACCCGTGATCAGTGCCGAGATGTCAACCTGTGCAGCAGTCAGCACCTCCATCGCCGAAGTGGAGAGCTTCGCGGTGGTCTTCTCAAAGAGCAGTTGTCCGAGTTGAGCGATTTCATCCTTGGTCAGCTTCCCGTCTTTGCTCGCAGCCTTCATGCCGTCGACCACTGTCTGTTTGAGCTCACCGACCGTAATCTGCGCAAGCTTGATCAATTCCTGCTGCGCACGATTCACGGTATCGAGCTGGGTCGCCTTGCCGAGTTTCGCGGTCAGCCATGCGCCGAACACGCCGATCAGCGCAATAAAAAACGCTGCAGCAATGCTCACAGCGTTCTCGATCAGGATGCCGGCGACGGTGGCGTCAACGGTGCCACCCGTGTCCGCCAACGCTACCGCGGGCAGCGCGAGCAGTAGGAGCGCGATCAGTACCAGGGCAAGTTTCTTTTTCATGTTGTTTTTTCTCCTTCTTTTAGATAGATGTAGCCTGCTCCGAAGCAAGCTCATGGACGAAATCTTCGTATTCTTCCTGCGCGGCCTTCGCTTTGTCGCGCGCAGTCTTCATCTCGCCGTTTGTTTCGCCGCGCTCTACGGCGATACAGGTCGCAAGCGAGAGCGACAGGTTCGCATCCTGCATCTTCATAGCGAGTTTTGACTCCTTCGCACGGATGACGGCGCGCTTTTCCGTTTGTTTTCGGTCGCGCGTCATGCGTATCTCCAGCCAAACGACCAGAAGCGCAAATACACCCGAAATGATTTCGCCTAAATAGTTCAAATTTATCTCCTCCTCAATTACACAAGCCTATACAAACCAACACCCCCTGTGATACATTTACCGATAGGGGGTGAAGTCATGTCAGAAATTAATCTGTTTACAATAGAAAATGGGGTTGCAAAACTTGAATCAAAAAATGTTGCTTTTGAACGCGAACTTCAAGTTCTAATAGAAAAAAACATGCCCTCCTTTTTTGGCGTTACATTTCTCAAATCTGAATTCCCTATCACAAATGGACGTATGGACAGCCTAGGAATTGATGAAAATAACTGCCCCGTTATTTTCGAATACAAGCGTAGTGTCAATGAAAACGTAATCAACCAAGGTTTGTTCTATCTGGACTGGCTGTTGGATCATCGTGCAGATTTTAAACTTCTCGTAATGGAACGCCTTGGGACAGAAGCAGCCGACGGTATAGATTGGAGCATGCCCTGCGTGATTTGCATCGCGAGTGACTTTACGAAGTTCGATCTACACGCCGTGAACCAGATGCAGCGGAACATAAAGCTGGTCCGGTATAAGAAATACGGAAATGATCTCCTCTTATTCGAGCACTTGAATGCTCCTCAGGTGAAGCCAATCTCAGACGAAACCATCACCGAAACAAAGCGAGAGGCAAAATCCTCCACTGCTGACGACTTCACTTTTATTGGTAGCTACAACACCGTTCCACAAAAGATGCGGGACCTATATGAGGATATTCGCAATTACATCATGTCCTTGGGTGATGATATTTCCGAAAACCAACTCAAACTATATGTCGCATTCCGAAAAGTGAAAAACATCGTATGTGCTGAAATCTATAAGCAAAAACTCTTGCTCACTTTGCGTATAAATCCAGATTCAGTACAGCTTCAAAATGGATTACTAGAAGACGTTCGCAGCAAAGGACATTGGGGAACCGGTGATTTGCGTATAACAATCAAATCTCAAGAGGATTTTGAGAAGATCAAACCCCTCATAGATCGCGCCTATAACGAAAATTAATCATACAGCAGCTTGCACCGCCCACACTTATGCCAATAACCGCTGCCGCCCTGATTGATTCCTTCGAGCACGACGCCGACGTCGCGGCCCTTGTCGTGGATGACTTTGCCGGATCCGAGATACAGTCCAATATGCGTCTCGTCCTCTACGTTCGTGCTGCTGTTGCGGAACACGAAATCGCCGGCGATCAGTTCGTTGCGCGCGACTGCATCGCAAAGCGCCCATAGGCCATCACAATCGCGGCGATTGTCCCAGATGTCACATTTGCGCATAAGCCAGGAGATGAAGCCCGAGCAATCGTGTGCCAGCAGGTCGGAAAAGCCGTATTTGAACTGCTTATCCCGGAACGCGATCGCGCGCGCGTACTCGTCGTCCTTCGCCTGGATTGCGTTGTCGGAAAGGTCGGTCATGCCGCTGCCGCCCCAGACGTACAGATCACCGATCCGTGTCAACGCCAGCGCGCAGACCGCTTC
>DAIRTE010000215.1:0-3888 GCA_036804025.1 Clostridia bacterium
GGCGCTTTTTGTGCCGCGCCGCCGGGTCCTTTTTTTCGTGCGCTCAAAAATGCGCTATTCGTCTGGCTCTGAACGAAAGGAGCCAGACAAATGGAACTGGTCAAAATCATGTATCGCTTCGCGGATGGTCATGTCGAGGAATTGAAGGTGGAGCCGGAGGTTGCAGACGCGCTGAAAGAACTGGATCGGCAGGAGTACAACAACACGCAAAAGGAAACGCGGCGGCACGTCCTTTTTAGCGGAATGGAGTATGAGGGTGAAAATCTGGTCGACTTGTGCATGGATACTGATCAGATTGCGATCGGCAAGATCGGTGCGGCAAAATTCTGGACGGCTTTTCGCAAACTGAAACCGCAGCAACAGAAATTGCTATATGCACTTTACCTTTCCGATCGGCCGATTTCCCACACAGAATATGCCAAACGAAATGGCCTGCGTGAAGAGAGCGTTTGGCAGAATGCTTGGCGCGCGAAAAATTCTTTGAAAAAACTTTTAGAAAAACTGTAGAGGTTGACCCCTTCCCGTGACCTAACAGTGAAGGGGTTATTTTTGAACCTTGAAAACTACATATCCGGTGGTCATGAGAAGCCCGCACAGTCGAGGATAACGTCCCAGAGTGCGGCCCTGCGGGATGCGGGGAGCAAAGTGCTGCGCAGCGAAGACAGCCGATCATGACTACCGCCCATTCTCCGGGATAGAAGCGTCAAATAGGAGAAACATATCAACCGCCACCCCTTCCGAAAGGGAACATGGAGCAGAACCAAATCAATCGGATGCCGATCAAAGCGCATCCTTACGAGCATCAGCGGCAGGCATTTGAATTTGCTTGCCGCTTGTTTGGCCTAACGGGGCACGATCCGCCGACGAGTCGCGGCGTCGCGCTGCTCATGGAAATGGGAACTGGCAAGAGCCTGACCACAATTGCTGCCGCGGGACATTTGTGGATCGACCGCAAAGTAGAACGAATGCTGATCGTCACACCGTTGTCGATCCTCGGCGTGTGGCAGGAGGAATTTTCTAAGTTCGCGGATTTCGAGTACTCGCTGATCGTTCTGAACGGCAGCGAAACCAAGAAAATCGAGAAACTGAGACTAATGCCAACATCGGGCATGCGGGTTGCAGTTGTCAACTACGAATCCGCGTGGCGAATGGAACAGGAGCTTACCGCATGGGACGCCGACTTGATCGTCTGTGATGAAGGACACAAAATTAAAACCCACAACATCGCCGCGAGCAAGTGCATGCATCGTCTCGGCGCGAAAGCGCGGTATCGGATGCTGCTGACGGGGACGATTATCACCAACAAGGCGATCGATGTGTTCAGCCCGTACAAGTTCCTGAATCCGGCGGTGTTCGGCAACAGCTTCTATGCTTTCCGCAACCGTTACTTCGACATGGTCGGATATGGCAATCACACGCCGATTTTGAAAGCGAACATGGCGGAGGAGCTGACGCGGCGCATCCACAGCATCGCGTTTCGCGCGACAAAGGCCGAGTGCTTGGATTTGCCGGAAACCACGGAGATCGTCCAGCGGGTCGAAATGGAACCGCAGGCGAGACGGCTGTATCAGCAGCTGGTTCGCGACAGCTACACCCGGATCAAGGAAGACGAGATCACCGCCGCCAATGTGTTGACCCGCCTGCTGCGGCTTTCGCAGCTGACCGGCGGATTTCTGCGAGGGGACGAAACCGATCGTGTGGAACGGGTTAGTTCCGCTAAGCTGGACGCGCTTTCGGACATCGTCGACAGCGCAGCGCAGGAGGGTGGAAAGCTCGTAATTATCGCGCGGTTTCTGCCGGAGATCGACGCTATCACCGCAATGCTGGAACGAAAATCGATCGGTTACTCGCTGATCACCGGCGCGGTGAAGGATCGCGACGAGCAGGTGCGGCGATTCCAAGAGGATGCGGATACTAATGTGTTCGTCGGCCAGATCGCGACGGCGGGGTTGGGCATTACGCTGACCGCCGCCGACAAGATGGTGTTCTATTCGCTGGACTACAGCATGTCGAACTTCGAACAGACAAAAGCGCGCATCCACCGTGTCGGCCAACGCAACGCTTGCACTTACATCTACCTTGTTGCCGAAAACACGGTCGATGCGAAAGTACTTAAAGCGCTGCGGGATAAGGCGAATCTAGCGAAAGTTCTGATAGACGACTGCCGCGCGGGTCATAACCCGTTCGACACACCTTGAAAGGAGAAATATGGAATCAAACGATCTGTTCGCGCTGGCGGATGAGCTGCGCGAACTGAGAGAAACAAAAAAGCGTCTGGAGGACGAGCTCAAAGCGGTCGGTTTGGAGATCGGCCGCGTGGATACCAGTCTTGCTCAGCGCATGGCGGATGCCGAAACGCAGAACTTCACCCGCAATGGCACAATGTTCTGCCTGACCAGTACGACGCGCGCTTCGGCGGCCGCCGGGCGCAAGGATGAACTGTTCGAAGCGCTGCGTGAGGCGGGGTATGGCGATCTTGTTTACGAGACCGTCAATGCCAATTCGCTCTCGGCGTTCGTAAAGGAGCAGACCACGGAAAACGGCGACAACCTGCCGCAATGGCTGGATGGACTCGTGACCGTGTTCGAAAAGACAACCGTGGGCGTGCGCAAAGCCGCCCGATAAGAGAAAGGAAACGATCAATATGACACAGGAAACAGGAATCATAACAACCGGCAACGCGTTTGAAGAACTCGCGAGCTTCAACCTCAATGACGCGATGTCGCAGGAGCTTGAAGGGCTGAGCCTCTCGTTTGAGAGAATCAAGATCCCTTCGGCGGGGAGCACGGTCTTCGAACTGCCTGCCATCGACGGCGGCGAGCCGGAAACCGTGAAGGAGTTCACGGGCGTGATTCTCTATCATCATCCGCTGTTTGCGTATTACCGGGATAAATACGCGGGCGGCAACGAACCGCCGGACTGCGGCAGCTTCGATGGCGTGACCGGCGAGGGCGACCCGGGTGGGACATGCGCGAAGTGCCGATACAACCAGTTTGGCTCTGGTGAGGGTGGCGGCAAGGCGTGCAAAAATCGCCGTCGTATCTATATCCTGCGCGAGGGCGAGGTGTTTCCGGTTCTGCTTTCGCTGCCGACCGGCTCGCTTAAGGAATTCACGCGCTATATCCAGCGCCTCCTGAGCCGCGGAAAGAAGTCGCTTGCGGTGGTGACGCGCTTCTCGCTCAAGAAAGCGGTGAACACGGGCGGTATCGCGTACTCCCAAGCGCAGTTCAATATCGAGCGCGTGCTGACCGAAGCGGAACTTGCGGCGGTTTCGAACCTCGCGGCGCAGGTGAAGGAATACGCTAAGCATGTAGGCGGGTACTCCGTCGATCTGGACGAGTTCGTCGAAGTACCGACGCCATTCGACCCCGCGACGGGCGAGATCGTGGAACCGTAATAACATCGAGCAGGGGAGCGGGCAACCGCTCCCCGCCGATTTAGAAGAAAGGAATTGGCATGAAATGTCAAGCGAGTTAAATTTGGGACCACCTCAGGGAATAACAGGGCGACCTCGCATCCTGCTTCTGGGAAGAACCGACCGCCCTATGGTTTTCGTCTGTTCTCCATTCGCAGGCTGCGTGCGGGAGAATATCCAGAACGCCCGCCGTTATTCCCGTTTTACGTATTTGAGCGGATATATGCCAATCACGCCGCACCTGATGTATCCGCGTTATCTGGATGATACCCAGACCAAAGAACGACAGGACGGGATGGATATGGGAATCCGTCTTCTTGATCTCTGCGAGGAGATTTGGGTGTTTGGCGATATCTATAGTTCCGGCATGCAGCGAGAAATGACGCACGCGCTGGGAACGCATATGACAATCCGATTCTTCGATCGGGATTGCAAGGAGTATAAGAAGCGGGTTGAATTGGCGCTGCAAAAGG
>DAIRTE010000216.1:0-3854 GCA_036804025.1 Clostridia bacterium
GCTGGGCGATCTACGTCTGCGGCAAGGTGTTCAAGTATCTCAAGAAGATCGGCGGCCTCTCCGCGATGCAGGCGATCAACGAGGACAAGGCGAAGGTGCTGTACGATTTCCTCGATTCGAGCAAGATGTTCAAAGGAACGGTCGAAAAAGAGTATCGTTCGCTCATGAACATTCCGTTTGTCACCGAGAGCGCCGAACTCGACGCAAAGGTTGTTGCCGCGACGAAGGCCGCGGGCTACGATAACCTAAAGGGTCACAAGAGCGTCGGCGGCCTGCGCGCTTCCACGTACAACGCCATGCCGAAGGAAGGCGTCGTCGCGCTGGTGGACTTCCTCAAGAAGTTCGAAGCCGAGAACCTGTAACCAAGAGCGGACAAAGGAGAAACACAATGATTAAGATTCTCGCCAGCGATGGAATGGAAAAAAGCGCGATTGCCGCGCTGGAAGCAAAGGGCTGTCAGGTCGACGTGAAGTTCTATGATCCGGACGCGCTCTGCGAAGCCGTGAAGGACTACAATGTGCTCGTCGTTCGTAGCGCGACCAAGGTGCGCGAGCAGCAGATCAACGCGGCCTGCATGACCGGCAAGCTGAAGCTCGTGATTCGCGCGGGCGTCGGCATTGACAATATCGATAAGGTTTGCGCGGAAGGCCGCGGAATCTCCGTTTGCAACACGCCGAAGGCAAGCTCGGACGCGGTTGCCGAACTCGCGCTGGCGCACATGCTCTCCTGCGCGCGGTTCATCTCCGCCGCGGGGCACACGATGCGCGAAGGCAAGTGGGAAAAGAAGTCCTACGAAGGCATTGAGCTGAATGGCAAGACCGTCGGCATCGTCGGCTACGGACGCATTGGGCAGGCGCTCGGCCGCCGCTGCCAGGCGCTGGGCATGAGCGTGCTCGCGTACGACATCTACAAGATGCCGGATCTTGAGTGCGAAACCATGCGCTACGTCGAAATGGACGAACTGCTCGCGAAGTCAAACATCATTTCGCTGCATGTTCCGTCGCTGCCCGGGCAGCCGCTCGTGAGCCGCGAGACGCTCGCGAAGATGAAGGACGGCGTGATCATCATCAACACCTCTCGTGGGACAAACGTGGACGAAGCGGCGCTTCTCGAAGCTCTGGACAGCGGCAAGGTCTATGCTGCCGGTTTGGACGTGTTCGCGGAGGAACCCAGCAAGAACGAAGCGCTCTACAAGCATCCCCGCGTGAGCAGCACGCCGCACATCGGCGCGTCCACCGAGGAAGCGCAGGCGCGCATTGGCGCGGAGATTGTCGACTTGATTTCCAAGGCTTTTAATCTGTAAAGAACGCAGACAGACAGGGCCTCCGTGGAAAGCACGGAGGCCCTGTTTCGTTGAACGCGGAAAGTGAATTGAATGTATAATACGCAACAGAACGGAATTATCTGTTTTAAATATGAAATCTTTAAAAACAAAAAACATGAATATACGAGTTATGCAGAATACATGCAGTAATTGTTTCATGGTGACAATTGCAGGATGCCCAAAAAACCGCATACTTTACATCAATTTGATTTTCATGCATCCGATTTCATGAATTATCCACAGGTTGTCCACTGAATATATCAATATCTGGTATGCAGAAACACCGCTTGACACAAAATATAGAGCGGAATAAACTAAGAATACAGTACGTTTCAGGGGGGCTCACTCATGTTTCATGAGATTGTTAAGCGGGATGGACATCGGGAATCATTTGATCGCGCGAAGATTAAAAACGCGATCTGGAAGGCGGCGCAGGCTGTCAACGGTACCGATGAAGCACTCTCCGAACGTCTGACGGACGAGGTCATTCGTCTTGCGGAGATTCGTTATCACGGTGGCACGCCGGACGTCGAAGGCATTCAGGACCTTGTCGAAAAGGTGCTCATCGAAGCGGGCCACGCCAAGACGGCGAAGGCCTACATTCTCTATCGCGAGAAGCGCCGCGGCACGCGCGAAATCAACGCGCTGATTGGTGCAACGATTGATATGTTCAGCGACTATCTCAACGACCGCGATTGGGGCGTGAAGGAAAACGCGAACATGCAGCGCAGCGTGAACGGCCTCAACAACTATATCCGCGAAGCGTTTACGAAGAAATATTGGCTCTACGAAGTCTATCCCATCGACGTATGCAAGGCGCACGAAAGCGGCGACGCACATATCCACGACTTGGGGTTCTTTGGCCCGTATTGCGCGGGCTGGGATCTTCGCCAGCTGCTGGTGGACGGGTTCGGCGGCGTCGAAGGAAAGATTGAGAGTAAGCCGGCAAAGCATCTGCGTTCATTTTTGGGACAAATCGTCAACTCAACCTTCACCACACAGGGCGAAACCGCAGGCGCGCAAGCCTGGAGCTCGTTTGACACCTATTGCGCTCCGTTTCTGCGTTACGACAACATGACATTCGATCAGGTTTGTCAGTGCCTGCAGGAGTTCGTGTTTAACATCAACGTGCCGACGCGCGTTGGTTTCCAGTGCCCGTTTTCGAACCTGACGTTCGACATCAAGGTTCCGTCCACGCTCAAGGACATGCCGGTCGTTCGCGGCGGTACGTTCCAGAACGAAACCTACGGTGAGTTTCAGGCGGAGATGGACCTCTTTAACCGCGCGTTCTGCAAGGTCATGCTGGATGGCGATGCGAAGGGCAGAGTGTTTACGTTCCCGATTCCGACCATCAACATCACGAAGGACTTCGACTGGTCGAGCCCGGTGGTGGATGATTTTATGCGGATCACCTGCAAATACGGAATACCGTATTTTGCCAACTACGTCAATTCCGATCTCTCGCCGGAGGATGCGGTCTCCATGTGCTGCCGTCTGCGGCTGGACAAACGCGAGCTGCGCAAGCGTGGAGGCGGGCTCTTCGGCAGCAATCCGATGACAGGCAGCATCGGCGTCTACTCGATCAACCTGCCACGTATCGGCTATCTCGCGAACTCGAAAGAGGACTTTTTCGAGCGGCTGAAACGAATCGCCGTTCTCGGCAAAATAAGCCTTGAAATCAAGCGCAAGATCATCGAACAGCAATCCGAAAGAGGTTTATACCCGTATTAGGCCAATTATCTGAGAAACGTGAAGATGCGTACCGGCGAGTACTGGACGAACCATTTCAATACGATCGGGCTCGTCGGAATGAACGAGTGCTGCCTCAACTTCATCGGCAAGGACGTAGGAAGCCCCGAGGGGCTCGCGTTCTCGCTTGAGATCATGAACTTCCTGCGCGATCTGATGGTGGAGTTTCAGGATGAAACGGGGCACAGCTACAATCTGGAGGCGACGCCCGCGGAAGGCACGAGCTACCGTCTCGCGAAGATCGACCACGATAAATTCCCCGCCATCATCCAGTCCGGCCTCGACGAGCCGATGTACACGAATTCCTCGCAGCTGCCCGTCGGATACACGGACGATGTATTCGACTGCTGCGACCTGCAGGACGAACTGCAGTCGCTCTACACCGGCGGCACCGTGCAGCATCTCTATATCGGCGAGCGCATCGAGGACATCGAAACGGCAAAGACGCTGATACAGCGCCTGTTCTCCAAGTATAAGATGCCGTATATCTCGATTACGCCGACATTTTCCATCTGCATGGAACACGGCTATATTTCCGGCGAACACTTCTCCTGCCCGGTCTGCGGCGGAAAAACGGAGGTCTGGTCCCGCGTCGTCGGATACCTGCGCCCCGTGCAGAACTATAACCCCGGCAAGAAGGAAGAGTACATGATGCGAAAGAAGTTCGTCATCTGAGCAGACAGGCATTTGACTGAATTGAACACTGAAAGCCGCCTTCGGGCGGCAGATTTTTTCTTGATCGATTCTATTGACACAGGACGGATATTTCGGTATTATTAAC
>DAIRTE010000217.1:0-3830 GCA_036804025.1 Clostridia bacterium
TGTCCGTTCGTCCGCTTCACGGTTACTGGGGTAGCTCGGAATTTTCATCCGCATTCCCTTGGCGGTTGTCCCGCCAGCGCCTCTTCAGGCGCAGATGCATACGCTATTCATTTACAGCTAGTATACGGTCAATCGGCGGTTGCGTCAATGGAGCGGAGAAAAGTTCACCTGCTCTCGCAGCCCATTTAGCAATGAACCGCCGGGGAACGAACGCCCGCGCCTAATTTTGCCTTATCAACCGAACGCCGTCCATCGCCGTAAAGCGGAGCACAAAGGTCTCCTGATAGGAGTTGTAGCTGTCCGTCCTGCAGACGATTTCCCAAACCGGCACCACCCGTCCGGTTGAAGCGCGGTAATCGAATGTGAGGTGCTCGCTCATGCGCTCTTCGCTGATCACTGCGGCGGAGAGCTGCACCGCCGTAACGGTGATTTTCAGTTGCCCAATGGCCTCCGGATTCGTCACATTGGAATATTGACTTTTCAGCAGCTCTTCTGCGCTGGCCAGCGCCTCTTCGTATCCCAGCAGCGGTTCCGTCCGTTCGGCGGTGTTTGACACGAGAAACGGGTCGCGCCAATCCACCAGGGATACACCGCTGTCGTCAACATAGATCGAAAGCACGGACCCGATCGGCTCGCCATAATAGTCCGCGAGACCGACCGTGCCGGAGGACGTCCATCCGGTGCGATACAGCACGGGAAGCCCGCCGCAGCTTGGCACATACACAAAGCACCAGCCGCGCGAGAGCACCGTTTCTCCCTCGGTCTCCGATGCTTTGAACCGGCAGGCACGTTCCGCGGCTTGCAGCATCATTCCCTCCGCGCCCAACGCGTGAACCACGGCGTCCGCCTGCGGCCTTGCTTCGGCGGCGGTGGTTTTGATTGGCTGATGAAGCTCCTTGGAGTAATCCAGTTCCATCTCTATATCGTTTGCAAAGTATCCTTCCCGAATCATGTTGAGTTCTTCCGGATAGATGGAAAATGCACTCGCCCCATCCGCATACTCGTCCGCAAAAGCAACATAGGGTTCGTCATTGCGTTCGCCAACGGCGGATAGTCTCGTCCCTTCGCCTTTTTCGGACATGGTCCATGAAACCTCCGGCATCGCGGCGTTCAGCATGGAAAGAAACTCGGACTCGTCAATCGAACGCCGAGAAATCGAAACGATCTCCGGCTTGGTGTCCAGCGGCTCGGTTACGTCCGCATCCACGGTAAGGGTAACCCGATCCATCAGCGACACCGGTTCCTTCTTCAGATGCGTCATCACGCGGGTCGGCACGTCCGAAATCCACGGATTATTCCGGTCAAACGCATGCCCGCTCGTATCGCTCACCGGTTGGCACGCGGTGGTAAAGCAGCCGAACGCCAGCGTCAGCGTGAGCACCAGCGCAGCAATCCATCCCAAGGGCTTACTCTTGTTTGCCAGAAACACGCCGTGCACGCGCCGCTGCGCCTGCTTTGCGACGCCCCGTCCCGAGAGTCCGAGCGCGGGCGCGCCCAGCGCAGGCAGTGCATAGAGCGAGAGCAGCAGGGTTGCGTAGCCCTCGCGCTCCTGCGGGGAGTACCGGCGCGTTACCGCCGCGTCGCAGGCAGTTTCCATGTCCGCTCGCATCAACCGCGCCGCCAGCCAGACAAATGGATTGAACCAGTGCAGCGCGCAGAGCGCCGCGAGCAGTACGCTCACGACCGGGTCGAAACGCCGATCGTGCGTCAGCTCGTGCCGCAGCATATGCCTGATCTCTTCTTCGCGCATGGCGATCAGCGCCCCCAGCGGCACGAAGAGAATCCGCGGAAACACCATTGCCGGCGCGCCGCAGGCATAGGTGCAGGCAAGGCGAATCCTGCCGCGCGTGCCCATCTGTGCCTGCGTTTGGGCAAGGAGCGTTTGCAGGCGCTCCGTCGGCTCCGCCGCGTCCCGGCGGATGTTTCGGCGCAGCACCGCGTAGGAAACGATCATCCAGCCTCCCGTAAGGGCGGCACCCGCCAGCCAGATGATTGCCGCGATTTGCTGAATGGCAAGACCCTGCTTGGGTGCGGCGGAAAGGTTTGCCGTCGCTGCATCCGCCGCTGTCGGGGTGATTGCGCCTTCGGGATTCGTTTCCGAAGAAGCCGTCGGCAGTTCCTCTTGTTCCGCCTGCGCCGCAACCACGGGCGATCTCGCCGCAACCTCATCGGGCAGCGTGAAGAGCCGCACCCCGCTGTCAAACGTAACCGGCAGCAGCAGCCGCGCAATCAGTAAAAACCACAGCGCATAATTCAGCGCGGGAGACAGCCAGCGCCGAAACAAAACCCGAACGAGCAGAATGCCGAGCACGATAACCGCAGCATAGATCGAAATCTCCAGCAGCGTATTGAAGAGACTCATTTGTCCTCCTCCTTTCGCTCCTGGCTCAGCCGCGCAATCAGGGATTGCAGCTCAAGTTGATCCTCCCTCGAAAGTCCGCAGTTTTCCACCATGCTCGCCAGAAAGAGCTTCGCGCTCGGCGCCGTCATCTTATCAAGCACCGCCGCGCTCTCCGCCGCCGCGCAGTCCTCGCGGTTGACCAGCGGCAAATACCGTCGGCTGCCGCGCACCGTATCGTAGCCGATCAAGCCCTGATCCGTCATGCGTTTGAGATAGGTCAGGTAGCTGGAGCGGTTCCAGTCCACGCTCGTCTTCGTCGCCTCCATCAATTCCGAAAGATAGAGCGGCGCGCGCTGCCACAGCGCTTCTAATAAAATCCACTCGTTTTTTGAAAGTGTATGTTTCATCGTATCATACACCTCTCTGTTTCCAGTTGTGCTTGCACCATGCTTGTAAACACGAATTATATGTCTACTACTGTAGACCTAATGTTTTGTATTGTCAACATGTTTCTTTTACCGCCGTCTGCACCGAATCCCTTCTCATTTTTTACGCATTGTGATACCATAGATTGGGATAAAAATGGGAGAGTATAGGCATATGAAGACATTGCTGCAGCACTGCCGTATCTACGACGGAACGGGAATGGACGCCTTCACCGGCGACATTCTGCTCGAAGACGACCGCATTGTCGACGTCGCCCCGAAGATCGATGCCGCGGACGCGGAAACGGTCGATCTTTCCGGCAAGAGCGTTTCCTCCGGCTTTTTCGACGCGCACTCGCACAACGACTGGTTCGCCGCCAAGCGCGACCCCGCGCCGTATTTTGAGCCGTTCGTCCGGCAGGGCATCACCTCGTTCATCACCGGCAACTGCGGTCTTTCGATGACCGGGTTTACGCCGGACAGCGCCAATAAAGATAAGGTCGGCGCGGGCCTGTTCCATATGGATGACCTTTCGGGCGAATACCCCTCCACGGGTTCGCTCTTTGACGCGATAGACGGCAATACGCCGCTCAACATCGCTTCGCTGGTGGGTCACTGCTCCGCGCGCGCGAGCGAAACGGGCTATCGAAACGGCCCGCTCTCAAGCGACGAGCAGGAACGTATGCTCGCGCTGTTGGAAGAGAACCTCAAGCAGGGCGCCTGCGGTGTTTCGCTGGGGCTCATGTACGAACCCGGCCTCTACGCGCCGAAAGAGGAACTGCGCGAGGTTGCGAAGCTCTGCGAGCGCTACAACCGCCCACTGACTGTTCACCCCCGCGCCTGCTCCGCCGTTTCGATGGCGTATCCGGAGCTGCTGGGTCGGCCGCACCTGCTGCGCGCGCTGGACGAGCTGGAGGAGGTCACGCGCGGGCTGCACGTGAAACTGCAATATTCCCATGCGATCTTCGTCGGCACCAGTTCCTTCAAGTGTAAAAACGAGCTGGTGGAGATCATCGAGCGTATGCGGGCAAACGGCGTGGACGCCATGTTCGACATCTACAGCG
>DAIRTE010000218.1:0-3823 GCA_036804025.1 Clostridia bacterium
GCCTCTGGTTTGCCAGCGTGGGCGACAGCCGCATCTGCCTTGTGCGCGGCGGCGGTGTCGTTCAACTGACGCGCCCGCATACATATGAGTCCGATCTGGACAAAAAAGCCGCCTGCAATGAAATCTCCTTTGAAGCCGCTTCGGCCGATTCTCAGCGGAAAGCGCTCACGAGCTACATCGGCATGGGCGAACTCTGCTCGATCGACTACAACAACCAGCCTATTCAGCTGCTGGCGGGCGACTGGATCATTCTGATGACGGACGGCGTGTTCAACGAGCTGACCAACGCCGAAATCGCGCACGCGCTTTCGGACAACGCGCCTGCCGCCGCCGAACGAATCGAGCGAATGGTGCTCGCCAAGGGCGACCCGCATCAGGACAACCTCACGGCGGTCGTGTTCCGCATCTTTTAAAGCACCTTCAAACGATTCGACTCTCTGTAACAAGGGCGCGCGAATCAAAATGAAAATAATGAAACGGACACTGGAATCAACTAGGGAGGGAATATTATGAAATCAACCAAGAAATGGGTCGCACTGATTCTGACCCTGCTGCTGGCGCTGTCGCTGACGGTTACGAGCGCCGCGGCGTCCGAAAACGCCGTTGCCGACGCGCGCAATGGCGTTGTCCGCATCGTGTTTACCTATACGCTGGATGGGGAACCGGACGGTCAAATGGGCACGGGTTTCTTCGTTGGCGAAGAAGGCAAACCCGTGGAGTATATCCTTACCAACGCGCACGTTGTTACGGTTTACGATCAGTACACCGGAGACGTGCTGGGTACGGCGGACGAAGTGGACGTCGTATTTGACGATTACAACGAAGATTCTACCATGACGGCAAAGGTGCTCAAAATTTTCGACAACGGCGTCGATCTCGCGGTGCTCCGGCTGGAAGCGCCGACCACGCTGCGTCAGCCGCTCAAAATGCTCAGCGCCGACTCCGTGGATATCATGGACAAAGTTTACGCACTGGGCTTCCCGGGAATTGCGGACGATACGAGCGGTATTGTCAGTTCCAATGTTGAAGACGTCACCATTACGAGCGGCAGCGTAACCAAGGAGTCGTTCATGGAAGGCAACGTCAACTTCCTGCAGATCGACGCCGCTATCAGCTCCGGCAATTCCGGCGGCCCGCTGGTGGACGCCAACGGCAACGTCGTCGGTATCAACACGCAGGCTACCAACCCTGACGTTGGAACCGGTCTGGGCCGCGCGCTCTATATCGACTACGCAATGGACTATTTCGATACCATGGGGTATCCCTACATGAAGGCGTCCGACAACACCGAAGTACCGGTTACGACGGACGAACTGCCCGCGCCGGAACCCGAACCCGCTCCGACGCCGAGCCTGCCATGGTATGTCTTTGCGGCAATCGGCGTTGCTGCCGCCGCGATCATCGCGCTGGTAATCGTTCTTGCGCTCAAGAGCAAAAAGAAACAGACGAACGAATATATTGCGCCCAACCCCGAACCCGCACCGACGCCGCGAGCCTCTTCCGCGCCGTTCAAGGGCAGGCAGATTATGAATGTCGGTCAGGCCAGCTCGCTGGGCGGTAAAACGTACCCCGTGCAGGGCAAGCTCGTCATCGGCCGCGATCCGGCCAAGTGCCAGGTTGTGTTCCCGGCAAAAACGCCGGGCATCAGCAGCGCGCACTGCTCCGTACAGGAAATTGCGCAGGGCGTCGTGGTCACCGACCTCGGCTCCTCCTATGGCACTTTCCTGGAGAACGGAACGAAACTCGAACCCAACAAGCCCTATACCGTTCCGATTGGGGAAGCGTTCTATCTGGCTTCCAAGGACAACGGCTTCCGCGTGAAATAAAACCGTAATGGGCGCAGAACAGCGCCCGACGCGGACGAGGTAACAGTTGGAGAGTTTCCACACACAAAAACTATGCTATCACTGCATGCAAAACGCCGTGGAAAACGGCGTTTGCAGGATTTGCGGAAGCATTGCCGAAGCCGGACAGCCCGTGCCGTATGCTTTGCCATACGGCACGGTTCTGCATGGCTGCTATCTGCTCGGCGCGGTGCTTGGCGCGGGCGGTTTTGGCATTACCTATATCGCGCTGCGCCTGCCGGAAGGCAGAAGGGTTGCGATTAAGGAATACTTTCCCGTGGAAGCCGCGTTTCGTGAAACGGGGGATACGGTCGTTGTCAGCAGCGCAGGCGGTGCGGAAGCGTTCCGCCGCGGGCGCGAACAGTTTTTAAAGGAAGCGCAGACGATTTACGGCCTGCGCGGCTATCCGGGAATTGTCAGCGTTGAAAAGCTGTTTGAAGAGAACAATACGGCGTACTTCAGCATGGAATACCTCGACGGGTACGATCTCAAGCACCGCGTTGCGCAGGCGGGCGGGCGGCTGAACGCCGCGGAAACCCTGCAGACGTTCGCGCCCGTGCTGGACGCGCTGGACTACATCCACAGAAGCGGCGTCATCCACCGCGACGTCAGCCCGGACAACATCTTTTTATGCCGGAGCGGCGGGGTCAAGCTCATCGATTTCGGCGCGGCGTACGCGCGTTCGCGGGATAACCTGCGCAATATCCAGCTCATCGTCAAGCAGGGCTACGCGCCTGTGGAACAGTACTATCAGGATGGCGACGTAGGCCCCTGGTCGGATTTGTACGCGCTGTCAAGCGCCATGTATTACTGCCTGACCGGAACGGTTCCGCCGCCCGCCCTCCAGCGGGCGCAGAAGGACGAACTGGTTTCGCCAACAAAGCTCGGCGCCGCGATCTCCGTCTCTATGGAAGCGGCAATCCTCAAGGGGATGTCGGTGGAACGCAGCGCGCGGTTCTCCAGCGCGGCGGAGATGAAAGCGCGGCTGAGCGCCTGCGCGGGGGAGACGCGCGCCGTCTCGGGCGAAACGGCTCCCGCAAGGTCGCTTCTCTTGCTGCTCAGGCAGGGAACGGATCAGATTCGAGGCGCATTTCAGCGCAAAACGTCCGCCGAGCGCGGCGGGAGCAGAGCGGTTGCCCCGCAGACGCAGATGGGCATTTTCTGCGCTTCCGGCGTGTACGTCGGCAACACGTTTCCGCTCACGGACGACCCGCTTCTGCTGGGACGGGATGCAAACCGCTGCGGCGTCGTCTTTCCGCCGGACGCAACCGGCGTCAGCCGCGTGCACTGCGAAATCCGCGCAAACGCCGCGGCAAAGTGCATTGTGCTGCGGGACGTAGGCTCGCGGTTCGGAACACAAATTGCCGAAGGCGCGCTGCTGCACGCGGGCGAGGAACAGACGCTGCCCGTCGGCGCGGGGTTTCTGATCGGCAAAGAATATTTTACGGTCGTGCTGGTGGAGATTGGCAAGCCCTGAGGCACAGGGCGATTTCACCGGGCGGCGAAAGACCAAAGGAGACAACATGCGCTTTGATGACGCGGCATATTCCAATATCGGCGGCAGGGACGTCAATGAGGACGCAACGCTCTGCCGTCAGCAGGAAGGCGCGCTGCTCGCCGCCGTCGCGGACGGCTTAGGCGGGCACGGCGGCGGGGAGATCGCTTCTTCCACCGCGCTCCTTGCACTGGAAGCCAGCTTGCCGCGGCTGATCCCCCCGAAAGAAGACGCGCTTCGGACGGTCACTGCGGAACTCAATTTGGCGGTGCTGGCCAAACAAACCGAGCAGCTTAAGATGAAAACAACGCTTGCCATGGCGCTCACGGACGGCGAGACGCTTGCGTTTCTGCATGTCGGCGACAGCAGGGTTTATTATTTCCACGGCGGAGAGATCGCCTACCAGTCCACCGACCACAGCGTTTCCCAGCTCGCGGTGCTGGCAAACGAAATCACGAAAGAACAGATTCGTTTCCACGAGGAC
>DAIRTE010000219.1:0-3821 GCA_036804025.1 Clostridia bacterium
GAGGTTGCGCAGGGCTATAAAGACGTCAAGGAGACCTCCGCCATCGCGAAGTTCTACCTCAAGGACGACCCCTCGGTCGCCATCCTTGCGTGGACGACCACGCCCTGGACGCTGCCGAGCAACGTCGCCCTCTGCGTGAACGCCAAGGAATCCTACGCAACCGTCAAGAGCGGAAACGACACCTACATCCTCGCGGAAGCGCTGGTCAAGAACGTGCTGGGCGAAGACGCGGTCGTGGTCTCCACCTGCAAGGGCGCGGACCTCGTCGGCAAGCAATACATCCCGCTGTTTGAGCTGCCCGTCAACTTTGGCGGCAAAACCGGCTATCGCGTCGTTTCGGACGACTACGTTTCGCTCGAAGACGGCTCCGGCGTGGTGCACATTGCCCCCGCGTTCGGCGAGGACGACTCCCGCGTTGGCAAGCGCTGGGATCTGCCGTTTCTACAGCTCGTCAACGCCAGCGGCCACATGGTCGGCGGAACGCCCTGGGACGGCCTGTTCGTTAAGGACGCGGACAAGCCGATTCTCGAAGCGCTCAAGTCGAGCGGAAAACTCTTTGCCGCGCTGCCGTTTGAGCACAGCTACCCCTTCTGCTGGCGCTGCGACACGCCGCTGATCTACTACGCCAGAGAGAGCTGGTTCATCCAGATGACCGCGGTCAAGGACAAGCTGATTGCCTTCAACCGCAGCGTCAACTGGATTCCGGAGACGATTAAGGAAGGCCGCATGGGCAACTTCCTCGAAAACGTCATCGACTGGAGCGTCTCCCGCGAACGCTACTGGGGTACGCCGCTGCCGGTCTGGATGTGCGAATGCGGGCATGTGCACGTTGTCGGTTCCCGCGCGGAACTGCTCGAACTGGGCAACGATGTTCCCGCGGATATCGAGCTGCATAAGCCGTATATCGACGAAATCACCTTCCCCTGCCCGAAGTGCGGAAAGCCGATGAAGCGCGAGCCGGTGGTCATCGACTGCTGGTTCGACAGCGGCGCCATGCCCTTTGCGCAGTGGCACTATCCATTTGAAAACAAAGAGGAGTTTGAAAAGCGCTATCCCGCGCAGTTCATCAGCGAGGCAATCGACCAGACGCGTGGTTGGTTCTATTCGCTGCTCGCCATCTCGACCTGCCTCTTTGACGAGGCCGCATTCCAGAACTGCATCGTTATGGGCCACGTGCAGGACATGGAAGGCCGCAAGATGAGCAAGCACCTTGGCAACGTCGTCGACCCGTGGACGGTGCTCGACGCGCAGGGTGCGGATGCGGTGCGTTGGTACTTCTACATTGGTTCCATGCCCTGGCTGCCCAGCCGCTTCTCGGCGGAGTCGGTCAGCGAGGCGCAGCGCAAGTTCATTGGCACGTTCTGGAACACCTATGCGTTCTACGTGCTCTACGCGGAGATCGACCAGTTCGACCCGACCAAGTATAAGCTCGAAGACTGCCAGTTGTCCGAGATGGATCGCTGGGTGCTCTCGCGGCTCAACACGCTGGTCAAAACCGTGGACGGCCACCTCGACAAACTGCGCATCACCGAGAGCGGGCGCGCGTTGCAGGCGTTTTCGGACGAACTGAGTAACTGGTACGTTCGCCGCTGCCGCGAGCGCTACTGGGGCAGCGAGATGACGGAAGATAAAGAGGCCGCGTATATGACGCTCTACACCACGCTGTATACGCTGACCCTGCTCACCGCGCCGTTCCTGCCGTTTATGACGGAGGAAATCTACCAGAACATCGTTCGCAGCGTAGATCCGAACGCGCCGGAGAGCGTGCACTTCTGCGACTATCCCGCCGTGGACGAGGCGCGCATCGACGCGGATCTCGAGGCCAACATGGCGCGCGTGCTCGACATCGTTACCCTCGGACGCGCCGCGCGTAACGACAGCAACGTGAAGACCCGCCAGCCGCTCGCGCTGATGTACATTCAGGGTGAGCCGC
Source organism: Clostridia bacterium (assembly GCA_036804025.1). Taxonomy (GTDB): domain Bacteria; phylum Bacillota; class Clostridia; order Christensenellales; family CAG-138; genus UBA7703. Next base: position 1,934 of record DAIRTE010000219.1, read on the forward strand.
TCAGCGAGCGCTACACGCGCATCGTGTCCGAAGAACTCAACGTCAAGAAGGCGGAATTCATCGCGGATGCGTCCGGGTTCCTGAGCTACGTGGTCAAGCCCCAGCTCAAGACGCTCGGGCCGCGCTACGGCAAGATTCTGCCGAAGATCGGCGCGCATCTGTCCCAGCCGGGCGTCGGCAACGCGGTTGTCAAGGCGCACGCAGCGGGCAAGAACTATGAGGCGACGATTGAAGAGACCTATGTCGTGCTCGCGCCGGAGGACGTGCTCGTTTCCACCGGCAAGACGGACGGGTTCGTCGCCGCGACGGACAATGACCTGATCGTCGTACTCGACACGAAGCTCACGCCGGAGCTGGTTGACGAAGGGTTCGTCCGCGAGCTCATCAGCAAGGTGCAGACCATGCGCAAGGAAGCGGGCTTTGAGGTCAGCGACCACATCGTGCTCTCCTATGCGGGCAGTCCGAAGATTGAGGAAATCTTCTCCCGCTTTGGCGCGGAAATCCTCGAAGAAACACTGGGCGATAAGCTCGTTTCGGGCGCGCAGGGCTACACGAAGGAATGGGACGTCAACAAGGAGCCCGTTACCCTGGGCGTAGAAAAGAAATAGCAATCGAGTGACGGCGGGCGGGTAACACCGCCCGTCTTTTTATATTCGGTTTCTTTGCTTTCTTTTCTGAACCAGAAAGCGTATAATTATTCGAATATTCGAAATACCCGTTCATTTTGATTTGTTATACCATTTGCTATCCATTTCAGATGTGAACGCTGTTTGGTAGAAACCGTTTGGTATAAATGGAAAGGACTCTCTCTCATGCTTGGAACCATCGTCAACGCCGCGGCCGTCCTCGTTGGAGGCACGCTTGGCCTGCTGCTGAAAAAAGGAATCCCGGAGCGCGTCTCAAGTGGCATTATGCAAGGGCTCGGGCTCATCGTCATCTACATTGGCATCAGCGGTATGCTCAAAGGTCAGAATATTTTGATCGCAACGATCTCAATTGTGATCGGCGGGGCGATTGGCATGATTCTCGACTTCGACGGACGGTTCAACCGCTTTGTCGGCAACATGGAGCAAAAGTTCGCGAAATCCGAGTCGGGTTCTTCGCGTTTGAGCGAAGGGTTCATCACGGCGACGCTGCTGTATTGCGTTGGCGCGATGGCGGTCGTCGGCTCGCTCAACAGCGGGCTCACCGGCAATCACGAGGTGCTGTTTACGAAGAGCATTCTCGACGGCGTCAGCGCGGTGATCTTTGCCAGCACGCTCGGCGCGGGGGTTCTGCTCGCCGCGATTCCGCTGTTTCTCTATCAGGGGGCGATTACGCTGCTTGCGCAGACGCTCGCGCCTGTGCTCAGCGACGCGGCGATCGCCGAGATGACCTGCGTGGGGTCGCTGCTGATCCTCGCAATCGGGTTAAACCTGCTGAAAGTGACCAAGATCAAGGTCATGGACTTCATCCTCGCCATCTTCATTCCGATAGGACTGGTGCTGTTTATGTAGGCTCTTCTCTTACTTTTCTTGAAAGAAAAGTAAGCAAAAGAACGCAGTTTAAGTTTCTTTCGTTTCCTTTCTTTCAAAAGAAAGGAAAAAGAAAAGAGGTTCCTTGCGGAACCTCTTTTGCGTGACTTTCGTTTACGCGATGACTTCGGTGACGACGCCCGAGGCAACCGTGCGGCCGCCTTCGCGAATGGCGAAGCGCAGACCCGGTTCGATTGCGATCGACGTGATCAGCTGAATCGTCATGTCGATGTGGTCGCCAGGCATAACCATCTCAACGCCCGCGGGCAGCTCGATCGTGCCCGTCACGTCCGTCGTGCGGAAGTAGAACTGCGGACGATAGCCCGAGAAGAACGGCGTATGACGGCCGCCTTCTTCTTTGCTCAGCACGTACA
>DAIRTE010000220.1:0-3796 GCA_036804025.1 Clostridia bacterium
CCATCATGCGGCATGAGAGCGTGGACGTTTCCATCACCGGCAACTCCACGAACCCGACGCGCTTCCAGCACCCCGTCGCGGGCACCTACAAGAAGTGGTGCATCGAGCACGGCAAGAAGTATTTCTCCGTGGCGAGCGGCGGCGGCACGGGCCGCACCCTGCATCCGGACAACATGGCGGCGGGCCCCGCTTCCTATGGTATGACGGACACGATGGGCCGTATGCATTCCGACGCGCAGTTCGCGGGCTCCTCGTCCGTTCCGGCGCACGTCGAGATGATGGGTCTCATCGGCATGGGCAACAACCCGATGGTCGGCGCGACCGTTGCGGTTGCCGTGGCGATTGCACAGGCGAAATAAACTGACTTAAGCCCCAAAACACCTTCTGGCAACAGAGGGTGTTTTTTCATCTTTTTACTGAAAAAGATGCGGATGTCGGTTGCCATTGCGCAGGCGAAATAAACTGGATTAAGCCCCAAACACCTTCTGGCGACAGAAGGTGTTTTTTGATTTTTGGTAATTACCGTTTACTTGTATATTCAGTTTCATAAAGATATAATATAGAACTGTATTTCGAAGATAAGAATTCGATCTTTTGTTGATGAGGTTCAGAAAAAATGCACAAAAGAGCTGTGAATGTGGTCGAAAATCTGGATAGTGATGTATCTGGAGATCAGAACAACCCCCAGATTCCGTTATTGGACGATCTGTGCGCCGAACGGAGTCCGAAGTTCACCCGAAAGCGAATCTTCCTGATCATCATTTTCTCCATGCTGGCATTGATTGCGATCACTCGCTTGCTCACACTAAGACACGGTTTAAAGCTTCACCCGGACGAGATCGTTTTCTTCAGCTCCGCAAGCAGCTTATTTATTAACAGCCCATATCACGTCTATAAGCTCTATCCGGAAGGCGCATTTCTCCTGCAAATGCCCTTTCAGATGGCGCGTCAGTTCGTTCTTCTTCTGATGCACTATGGCGACGGGGCGCAACTATACGGCGCGCACATGACGGGCAGATTCGCCGCCGTCTTTTACTTCTCGCTGGGTGCCGTACTCGGCTGTACGTTCCTCTATCAAATACAAAAGAAAAACCTGCCAATTGTTCTCTTTGCGGGGATGATCGTGTTTTCTCTGTTTCAAATCGAGCAGTCCCGCTATGGCACGGGGGAAGCACCGTCGTTCTTTCTGATGATGGCAGTTCTGAATTTGCTCGTGCTCTATCTTCGCTCAAACAAGGTATGGCTATTGTATGTTGCTGCGTTTGCAACGGGCGTGTTGGGGGCGGTGAAGTATCCGCAGCTCTATTTCATTCTGCTGCCCATCGGCGCCGCATGCTTGAATCGACGCTCAAACAAATCACTTGCGATCAACATTCCTATTGTTGTGCTGTGCACGCTTGCCGGATTGATCTGTTTTTCGCCATCGCTGCTCAAGCCGGGATTTCTCAGTCAGGTAATCTCTCGCGAAACGAATGCGTATCTCGCGAACCCAAACATTGTTTCTGCCGGAACGCCGCTCGGGCACCTGATCAGCTTGACGATCTATCATCTCTTCTATGCGGATGTGCCGCTCGCGCCGGTTTTTGCAATTGTGGGCGTCATTGCGTTGTTCAAACAAAGCGAGAAAAAGAATTCCAGAGCGCTGTTTGCGGTCTTTGTTCCGCTCGTGTTCGTCGGGTTCTTTGTTTATAACTTATTTATTACGACTTTGTTTTTCCGAACGTATTATCTATATTTCTGCCTGTTCATGCTCTATTCAGCAATCGGACTCGCTGAGTTGTTTGCAAAAAAACACATCAAGCCACTTATAATTGCCTTGCTGTGCGTGATGGTGCTCCGCGGGGGCTATCTTACCGCGCTGCTCGCACAGGCGCAGAAAGAGGCGGGGGCAGTTCTGTATTCGAACGAGAACTGGTCGGAGGAATCAACTGTTACCTTTGCCGGACTGGGGTTCGTAAACGGAGATATTCCAGCTCAGGCAACGCAACTTGGCATGAACGACACGTTTATCACAAAGACGCCGTCTCTGGAAGACAGCGAGTTCTGCGTCTTTGGCGGATATGAATACGCCATCGCCAGAAACCGGATTTTCGAGATCAAGGACGCCAATGTGCGCAGCGCGACCAACGGCTGGAATACGTTTAAAGAACAGAACGAGCAATATCTGTTCGATCAACTATACCCGGACTATTATTACTACTTATTCGGGTACTGGCTGGAAGGGAGCATGGGGACACTGTATGAATTCCCCAGCGTATATTTTTACTACAAGCCCGCCGCAAAGTAAGAAGAGACCAAAGCAGTTTGTCTGAAAACGGATGGAACGAACAAAAGCTTGCTGCCCGTGAAGAGCGGACGGCAAGCCTTTTATGTTGGTTGAAGATTCCTAAAAACATCTTCCAGTGGAATAGGTGATGAAACAGATATTGCCGGTTCATCGCGCAAAAGCAGCAGGAATCCAACATTGCTATTTAGTTTGGCACTATACAAATTTCCTGCATAGAGCAATATCTTCCTTGACATCGTTTGCAAAAAAGAATATCTTGGTTCAAACGCCGCTGCGAACAGCGGCTTTTCTTCAAAATTCGGATTAGGGAGAACACTTGTGTCTACGCAAAAGCAGTCCAGCGCGCTATCCTACCTTTCGATCCTTGGGGCGCTTGTCATCTGGAGTTCGTCGTTTGTCGCGATTAAAATTGCTTACGAAACCTTTCCGCCCATCACGCTCGGCGCGGTGCGGTTCGTGGTTGCCACGCTGATCTTGGGCGCGCTGACGCTGCTGCCGAAAAACCGCGTCAAGCTCGAGAAAAAGGACATCGGAACGGTTGCGCTCAGCGGATTGATGGGCATTACGCTCTACGCTGTGCTGCAAAACATTGCCATGCAATGGACGTCCGCTTCCAGCGCGACGCTGATCATCGCGTCCTATCCGGCCATCACGCTGCTGCTGGAGTCGCTGATCTACAAGGTGAAGTTGAACCTGTTTAAGATCATTGGTATTCTGATTGCCATCGCGGGCGTCGTCATTTTGTCCTATGTCAAAGCGGACACGCGCCAGCAGGGGGAACTGCTCGGCGTGTTGTTGCTGCTCGTTGCGGGCGTCGCCTGGGCGTTTTATAACTTTTTGACGAAGAAGGTTGTCAATCGCTATCCGTCGATCTCGCTGCTGTTTTACCAGACGCTGTTCGGTGCAATCTTCATGGCGCCGCTCGCGTTGTTTGAGCGCGGAGACTGGGCACCGCCGACGGTGATGTCGTTTTCGATGATGCTGTTTCTCGGTGTGTTCTGCTCGGTGGTCGCGTTTCTTCTGTACAACAACGGGCTCAAGAAACTGCCCGCGAGTTCTGTGACATCCATGCTCAATCTCGTGCCGATCTTTGGCGTGTTCTTCTCCTGGGTGTTGCTGGGGGAGATGGTGACGTTACGAAAAGTGATTGGCGGCGTCATCATCATTGCCGGTGTTATGATCAGCGCGCGGCAGGCGAAACCGAAAGAAATCACCGTAACGGAGTTTGGCGCCGAAGAGGCAACCGACAAGTAACGGCACGTTAACGATTCGAAATCGTACTTATTTGCAATTTGTCGGAATCTGCGTATAATATATAGAAGTTTTCGGTTTGACTCCGACACAACGGAAAACCGGATCTCAAACAGGTTTTGATCACACGGCGCAGATTCGTTCCCATTCACAGAACCGGAGGAAACATCCGATGAAGGTAAAGTCCACGCAATCCATTCGAAAACTGACCACGGCCGGCGTGCTCGCGGCGGCAATCATTCTGCTGACCACGCTGGT
>DAIRTE010000221.1:0-3642 GCA_036804025.1 Clostridia bacterium
GTAAAGCGCTGGAAGCCAGATACAATCTGGACAAACCCATTGGCGAGCAATTTTTTATTTATGTAGGCAACCTGCTGCAAGGCGATTTCGGCATTTCGCTGAAAACCGGCCGTGATATAGCAACAACGATCTGGACAAGCTTTGCCATCTCCGCAAGGCTGGGCGGCATGGCGGCCGCGGCGGCGGTTGCCGTCGGGGTGATACTAGGCTCGATTGCTGCGCTGACGCGCAACAAGTGGCCGGATCGGTTTATTATCTTTTTTACGACGCTGTTCGTTTCGGTGCCTTCATTCGTCTTGGCTACGATTCTGCTGCTGGTGTTCTGTCTGCAGCTCAACTGGTTCCCGGTCTGGGATGCTTCGACAACGGCGTATTTTCTGCCGGTTCTCGCGCTCGCGCTGTATCCGATGTCGTATATCATTCGTCTGACAAAGTCCAGCATGCTGGACGTCCTCGGTCAGGATTATATCCGCACCGCGCGCAGCAAAGGCCTGAAAGAGGGAATCGTAATCTTTAAGCACGCCCTTCGCAACGCCCTGATTCCGGTTATTACCTATGTCGGGCCCATGCTGGCGTACATCCTTACCGGCAGCCTCGTGGTGGAAACGGTGTTCACCATCGGCGGGCTCGGCAGTAAATTCGTTACCAGCATCGCTCACCGCGATTATCCAATGATTATGGCGACGACGATCTTTCTTGCCACTTTGATGGTGGTTATGACGCTTCTCTCGGATCTGATTTATAAGGCAGTCGATCCGCAGATCAGCTTTGATTAAGGGGGAGCGAAATGGATAAAAGAAAGTATAGCGCCGATATGGTTCCGAAAAAGCGTCTTTTAAGCCTCCAGCTCGACGTTTCCAAATTCGAGCCGGCGAGCGAAGAGGAAAAGACGCAGCACGTGCAGATGCGCGAATCGACGACGTTCTTCCGCGACGGCATGAAAAAGCTCTTCAAGAACCCGCTTGCGGTGGGGAGCCTGATTGTGCTGCTGGTGATCATTCTGGTCATCATTTTTGCGCCGCTGATCGTGCCTTACGGCTATGACGATATGATTACCGTCAACGGCAAGCGCGACAAATACGCAAAGAACATGACGCCGTTTACCTACTCTGAACGAGAGCTGGAAGCGATAGCCGAGGGTCAGAAGATCTTTCCGCATATCTTCGGCACGGACGAGCTCTGCCGAGACTACTTTATGCGCGTCGTCTACGGCACGCGGGTTTCGCTCATCGTCGGCTTGTTCGCGAGTTTAATTGTTTTGCTGATCGGGCTGGTATACGGCTCCATATCGGGGTACGCCGGCGGCAAAGTGGATATGGTCATGATGCGTATTGTGGACATTATCTATTCGCTGCCGGATATGCTCATGATCATCCTTCTCTCGGTCGTGCTCGACTCCGTGCTCAGCGGGGCGACGGGTGAGTTCCTGAGAAAAGTGGGAACGAACATGATCAGTTTGTTCATCGTGTTCGGCCTGCTGTATTGGGTCGGCATGGCGCGCCTCGTGCGCGGGCAGATCCTGCAGATCAAGAAAAACGAATACGTACTTGCAGCGCGCGCACTTGGCGCAAAGTCGGGCCGCATCATCCGGCGGCATGTCCTGCCGAACTGCATGAGCGTCATCTTCATTTCAACCGCTCTTCAAATTCCGAACGCAATCTTTACGGAAAGCTTTTTAAGCTTCGTCGGCCTTGGCGTACAAGCGCCGATGCCGAGCCTTGGTTCGCTCGCCAATACGGCGCGCGGCGGCCTGCAGAGCTATCCATTTAAACTGGTGTTCCCGGCAATGGTGATCTGCCTGATCGTCCTGGCGTTCAACCTGCTGGGCGACGGCCTGCGCGACGCGTTTGACCCAAGGCTGAGGAGGTAGAAGAGATGAGTCAACCTTTATTGCAGGTAAAAGACCTTCATACGTCCTTCTTCACCGACGCCGGTGAGGTCAAGGCTGTCAACGGCGTATCGTTCAACCTCGAACGCGGTAAGGTACTCGGCATCGTGGGCGAATCCGGCTCGGGCAAGAGCGTTACGGCCTATTCGATCCTTCGCATTCTCGTCGATCCCGGCAAGGTCGTCGCCGGCGAAGTGCTTTTTGAAGGCAAGGACGTACTCAAGTTTTCCAAAAGACAGATTCGCGAATTCCGCGGCAACAAGATCAGCATCATCTTCCAGGATCCCATGACGTCGCTCAACCCGGTGTATACCATCGGCAACCAGCTGATGGAAGTCATCATGCTGCATACCAAGCGCGACCGCGCCGCGGCGCACGACCGCGCGGTGGAAATGCTGACGCTGGTTGGCGTGAACGAACCGGAAAAGCGCGTGAATCAATATCCCTACGAGCTCTCCGGCGGCATGCGGCAGCGCGTGATGATCGCAATGGCGCTTGCCTGCGAGCCGGACGTGTTGATTGCAGACGAGCCCACTACCGCGCTGGATGTGACCATTCAGGCACAGATCCTCGAACTGATGCAGAAGCTGCAAAAACAGCTTGGAATGGCGATTATCCTGATTACACACGACCTCGGCGTCATTGCCGACATGTGCGACGAAATCATCGTCATGTACAGCGGACGGGTTTGCGAACGCGGCACGGCGAACGAGATTTTCTACAACCCGCGCCATGAATACACCAAGGGGCTGCTTCGCTCCATTCCGAGCATTGTCGGGAAAAAAGAGCGGCTTATCCCCATCGCCGGGTCCCCGGTCGACCTGCTCAACCTGCCCAAGGGATGCGCGTTTGCCTCCCGCTGCGACAGGGCGATGAAGGTTTGTTTGAACGAAGAACCGGAAGAACTGACGATCAATGCCGAACACAAGGCATCCTGCTGGGCGAACGTAAAAGAAGTGTATGACGAAAACGCCGGAAAGGATGGTGAGACGGTATGACGGGACCGCTTGTCGAAGTAAAAGACCTGAAGATGCATTTCCCCATCCGTACCGGCATGTTCTCAACCAAACCGCTGAAGGCGGTAGACGGCGTTTCCTTCTCCATTCGGGAAGGGGAAACGCTGGGTCTGGTCGGCGAGTCCGGCTGCGGCAAAACCACGGTGGGACGCGCGTTGCTGCATTTATACAAGCCGACCGCCGGCGAAGTATGGTACGACGGAACGCTGATTACCGAAAAGAACATCCGCGAGTACCGCAAGTACATGCAGATCGTATTTCAGGATCCGTATTCGTCGCTGAATCCCCGCATGACGGTTTCGGATATCATTGGCGAACCGCTCGACGTTCACCATCTCTGCAAAACGAAGCGTGAACGCTCGGAGCGCATTGCGGAGCTTCTGGATCTGGTCGGCCTCAACAGTGAGCACGCCTGCCGCTATGCCCACGAGTTCTCCGGCGGTCAGCGCCAGAGAATCGGCATTGCCCGCGCGCTGGCGATCGACCCCAAGTTCATCGTTTGCGACGAGCCGGTTTCCGCGCTGGACGTTTCCATTCAGGCGCAGATTATCAACACGTTTGAAGACCTGCAGAAGAAGCTGAACATTGCGTATCTCTTCATTGCACACGATCTGCTGGTCGTTCACCATATGTCCCAGCGCATTGCGGTAATGTATCTTGGCAAAATTGTGGAAACTGCGGATGCGGACGAGCTGAACAAGTCGCCCATCCACCCGTACACGGTTTCTCTCCTGTCCG
>DAIRTE010000222.1:0-3638 GCA_036804025.1 Clostridia bacterium
TTGCCGGTAACTGGAAAATGAATATGACCCCCGCCGAGGCCGAACAGCTGATTGCGGAGCTGATTCCGCTGGTCAAGGACGCCAAGTGCGACGTGGTCGTCTGCCCGCCGTACGTCGATCTTGCGGTCGTTGGCAAGCTGCTTGTCGGCACCAACATCAAGCTCGGCGCGCAGAGTATTCACTGGGCGCCCAAGGGCGCGTTCACCGGCGAAATCAGCGCGGATATGCTGCTCGCCATGGGCGTGACCCACGCCATCGTCGGCCACAGCGAGCGCCGCCAGTACTTTGGCGAGACCGACGAAACGGTAAACAAGCGCGCAAAGGCCGCGCTCGAAGCGAACATTACGCCGATCATCTGCGTTGGCGAGACCCTCGAACAGCGCGAAAGTGGCGTGACGGACGCGATTGTCAGCAAGCAGACCGTTGCCGCGCTCGCGGGATTCTCGGCGGAGGACGTTGCGAAGTCCGTCATCGCCTACGAACCCATCTGGGCCATCGGCACGGGCAAAACCGCCACCAGCGAAGACGCGAACCTGACCATTAAGGTCATCCGCGGCGCAGTTGCGGGCGTGTATGGCGCGAAGGTTGCCAGCGAACTCCGGATTCAGTACGGCGGAAGCATGAACGCCAAGAACGCAACCGAGCTCATGGCCATGCCGGAGATCGACGGCGGCCTCATCGGCGGCGCGAGCCTCAAGAGCGACGACTTCTCGAAGGTGGTTCATTTCTAATGACGAAACCGATGACCGCTTTGATCATTCTGGACGGCTTCGGCTGCTCCAAGGATAAGGAATTTAACGCCATCAAGGCCGACGGCGCGGCGAATATCTCCCGCCTTTGGGAGCAGTATCCGCATACGCAGATCGCCGCGAGTGGCATGGACGTCGGCCTGCCGGATGGCCAGATGGGCAACAGCGAAGTCGGCCACCTCAACATTGGCGCGGGGCGGATCGTCTATCAGGAGCTGACCCGCATCACAAAGGCGATTCTGGACGGGGACTTCTTCGAAAACGAAGCGTTCCTTTCCGCAATTGAAAACTGCAAACAGCACGATTCCGCGCTGCACCTGATGGGCCTGCTCTCGGACGGCGGCGTGCATTCGCACAACACGCATCTCTACGCGCTGGTCAAGCTCGCGCGCGACAAGGGGCTTAAAAAGGTGTTTGTCCATTGCTTTATGGACGGGCGCGACGTGCCCCCGAGCAGCGGCAAGGGCTACGTGGAACAGCTCGACGAAGAACTCAGCAAAATCGGCGTTGGCAAAATCGCAACCGTCATGGGGCGGTACTACGCGATGGATCGCGACAACCGCTTTGAACGCGTAGAAAAGGCCTATGCCGCGCTGGTGTACGGCGAAGGCGAAACGGCCAAGAGCGGCGAGGAAGCCATGCAGAATAGCTACGACAAGGGCGAAACGGACGAGTTCGTTCTGCCGACCGTCGTGCTGGAGAACGGCAAACCCGTCGGCAAGATCTCCGCAAACGACAGCGTGATCTTTTTCAACTTCCGTCCCGACCGTGCCCGTGAAATCACGCGGACGCTCGTGTTTGACGACTTCGACGGCTTCCCGCGCAAGAACGGGTTCTTCCCGCTCTACTACGTCTGCATGACGCAGTACGACAAGACGTTTGGCGACCGCGTGCATGTTGCCTACCGGCCGGACTCGCTGAGCAATACGTTCGGCGCGTATCTGGCGCAAAACGGGCTGACGCAGCTGCGCATTGCGGAAACCGAGAAGTATGCGCACGTAACGTTCTTCTTCAACGGCGGCGTGGAAGCGCCGAACCCCGGCGAAGACCGCGCGTTGATTCCCTCGCCGAAGGTCGCAACCTACGATCTCCAACCGGAGATGAGCGCGTATCAGGTGGCAGACGAAGCGGTCAAGCGCATCGAGAGCGGCAAGTACGACGTGATGATTCTCAACTTTGCCAATCCGGACATGGTTGGCCACACGGGCGTGATGGAGGCGGCAACCGCCGCCGTGCACGCCGTGGATGCCTGCGCGGCGAAGGTAGTGGACGCAATTCTCAAGACGGGCGGCCGCTGCATCATCACCGCCGACCACGGCAACTGCGAAAAGATGTGGGATGAGTGCGAAAACGCGCCGTTTACCGCGCACACGACGAACCCCGTTCCGTGCATTCTCGTGGACAACGCGCGAAAGAACGTCACCCTCCGCGAAGGCGGGCGGCTGAGCGATCTCGCGCCGACGCTGCTGGGGCTATTGGGGCTGCCGGTGCCGAAGGAAATGACCGGAAAATCGCTGATCGTCGGCTGATTTTCGGCGGGTTTTCGCTTGCATTCGCACTACCTGCGTGTTATAATCACTAGGCTATGGGTGGATTTTCGCGACAAGTACTGTTGCAAGGAACACCAAAGCGAGAAACCGTAAAATATGCTCGACCCGTCGCGCGCTGCCAGGCAGGGCGGCAGGGATCGTAATTTGGAGGAATCGTTCAAATGGAAACGTTAGCGCTGGTCATTCGCATTGCGCTCTTGGTGATCTCTGTTCTGCTCGTCGTCGTCGTGCTGCTGCAGAAGACGAAAAGCTCCGGCCTGGGCGCTTCGTTCGGCGGGGAAACCACTTCCTTTACCGCAAAAGGCAAGGCCGCGAGCCGTGAAGCGAAACTTCAGAAACTGACGATCATCCTCGCCGCAATTGTAGGCGTGCTCGCGCTCGTCCTGACGGTTGTTTAAGGAAACTCCTTGAACGTATGCGGCGTATCGAAACGGATACGCCGCTTTTTTAATCGAGTGGAAACATTCAAAAGACCAACTCATGAAACCGGTAAAATACGGCGGATCTGCGCTTGACTTTGGGCGCTTAAGCCGGTATCATGTTCAGGAACCCAAGATTATATATTATTTTTCCGCCGGAAAGGAACAAGGCGAACCCTATGCCGAAGACACGAGGCGTGAAGCCGCTTGCGCAAAACAGGAAGGCACGCCACGATTACTTTATTGAGGATTTTCTGGAGTGCGGAATCGAGCTGTGCGGCACGGAGGTCAAGTCGCTTCGCAAGGGCGCTTGTAACCTCAAGGACAGTTACGCGCAGGTTAAAAACGGCGAGCTCTTTCTCATCGGGATGCACATCAGCCCCTATGAGCAGGGCAACATCTATAACCGTGACCCGTTTCGTACACGAAAATTGCTCGCGCACAAAAGTGAGATTCGAAAACTCGCGGTTGCGACCCAGCAGGACGGCATGAGCCTTGTTCCGCTTTCGCTCTACCTAAAGAACGGGCGCGTGAAGCTGGAGCTCGCGGTTGCCAAGGGAAAGAAACTTTACGACAAACGCCACTCGATCGCCGAGCGCGACGCAGGGCGCGAAATGGAACGACGACTAAAGGAGGATCGCGAATGAGAGGCTTACCGTTTACGAAGGACCAGTTGGAGTCGATCGTAAAACAATATTCAACGCCGTTTCATATCTACGATGAAGCCGGCATTCGCGCGAACGTAAAGCGCCTGCAGGAGTCGTTTGCCTGGAACGAAGGGTTCCGGGAATACTTTGCGGTGAAGGCTCTGCCGAACCCCGCGATCATGAGACTGCTTTTCGACATCGGCTGTGGCATGGACTGCTCGTCGCTGACCGAACTGATGCTCTCCCGCTCGGTGGGCATTACGGGGCACGACA
>DAIRTE010000223.1:0-3618 GCA_036804025.1 Clostridia bacterium
CCCTACGACAGTGCACCGTACAAGGAGAAATTCACGCTGTTCTCGACCGAAAAAGAGTTCGACGATAGCACCAATAAGGGCTTTCTCGTGCTTGGCGGCGGAAAGATCAAGCTGCGGCTGGACGACGTTTCGGTCGTGAAACTCGGAACGAATTCGATCGATCCGATGATTGAGCAAATCATCAACTCCGTGATTTGGGACTATAGCTACCTGCTGTAAAACGGCAGGCTGAATCGTCCAATCAAGCCAGAGAGGAAAACACATGTCGACATTCTTCGTCAACGGACGCGAAGTCGTCGTTGATCAAAATCAAAAGCTGATCGCCTACCTGCGCGATGCGCTCCACCTGACCAGCGTGAAAAATGGTTGTTCGGAGGGTGCCTGCGGCACCTGCATGGTGCTCATTGACGGCAAAGCGGTCAAGGCCTGCGTTCAGCAGACGGATAAGCTCGAAGGAAAGCATATCGTTACCGTCGAGGGGCTTTCTGCCCGCGAGCGGGACGTCTACGCCTACGCGTTTGCCATCTCCGGCGCGGTGCAATGCGGATTCTGCACACCCGGCATGGTCATCAGCGCCAAGGGGCTGATCGACCAAAACCCGAACCCGACCCATTCGGACGTGAAGGAAGCAATTAAAAACAACATCTGCCGCTGCACCGGTTACAAAAAAATCGAAGACGCGGTGCTGCTAAGTGCAAAGTTGTTTCGTGAGAACACCGAGGTTCCGCAGACGGAGTTGCCCGGTTCGGTTGGCGACAGCATCAAGCGCATCGAGGTCGTCGATAAAACGCTCGGCAGCGCGCTGTATGCGGACGATCTCTACTTGCCCGGCATGCTGCTTGGTTCCGCGGTGCGCAGCGCATATCCTCGCGCAAAGGTGCTTTCCATCGACACAAGCGCGGCAAAGGCCTTGCCCGGCGTGGTCGCTGTGTTTACGGCAGAGGATGTTCCCGGCGCGAAAAAGATCGGCCACCTGGTGCAGGACTATGACGTGATGATTCCCGTCGGTTCCATCACGCACTTTTTAGGCGACGCAATCGCGCTCGTCGTGGCGGAGACCGCCGCCGCTTTGGACGCGGGTAAAGCCGCCGTAAAGGTGGAATACGAACCGCTCACCCCCGTCCTCTCCGCCGACGACGCGTGTAAGGATGGCTTCGAGCTCGTTCATCCGGATCGCAAGGACAACCTGCTTTCCTACCAGTGCGTCAAGCGCGGCAACGCGGACGAGGTGATTCGCGCCAGCGCGCACGTGGTGACCAACCATTACAGCGTACCGTTTACGGATCACGCGTTTCTGGAGCCGGAGTGCGCGGTTGCCGAAATTGAGGGCGACGGCGTGCACATATACAGCGGCGATCAGGGCGTGTATCAAACGCGCAAGGAATGCGCCGCGATGCTTGGGTTGCCGCCGGAACAGGTGCGCGTCACCGCCATGATGGTTGGCGGCGGGTTTGGCGGCAAGGAAGACATGAGCGTTCAGCATCACGCGGCGCTCGCCTGCTATCTGCTCAAACGCCCCGTTAAAGTGCGTTTCTCCCGCGCGGACAGCCTGCAAATCCACCCGAAACGGCACGCCATGGAGATGGAATTCACGACTGCCTGCGACGAAACGGGCAAGCTCACCGCCATGCGCGCGCGCATCCTCGCGGACAGCGGCGCTTATGCCTCTCTCGGCGGGCCGGTGCTCCAGCGCGCCTGCACGCACGCGGCGGGGCCATATAATTATCAGGACGTCGACATTGAAGGCTATGCCTACTACACCAACAATCCGCCGGGCGGCGCGTTCCGCGGATTCGGCGTGACGCAAAGCTGCTTTGCAACGGAATGCAACCTCAATCAACTCGCGGAACTGGTCGGGTTAACGCCGTTTGAATTTCGCTATAAAAACGCGATCCGTCCTGGTCAGGTTCTGCCGAATGGTCAGATCGCGGACGAAACCACCGCGCTGGTCGAAACTCTGGACGCGGTTCGACCGATTCTGGAGCGCAATCCCAAGGCGGGCATTGCCTGCGCCATGAAGAACAGCGGGCTTGGCGTCGGCGTGCCAGACGTTGGGCGTTGCCGCATTGAAGTGTTGGATGGAAAACTACACCTGCATTCCTCCGCCGCCTGCATTGGTCAGGGCATGGGCACGATTCAGACGCAGTTCGTCAAAGAGATCACCGGCTTGCCGCTGGAACAAATTATCTACCACGTTCCGGATACCGCCAGCGCACCGAACGCCGGTAACACCACCGCTTCCCGCCAGACGCTGTTTACGGGCGAGGCCGCCGTTCGCGCGGCAAAACTCGTGAAAGCCGCGCTGGACGAGGTCGGTTCGTTACAGGCGCTCGAAGGACAAAGCTTCCTCGGCGAATACGAAGGCAAAACGGACGCGATGGGTTCCGACAAACCAAACCCCGTTTCGCACATTGCCTATGGCTACGCAACGCAGGTGGTCGAGCTCGACGACGAAGGCCGCGTGTCCTGCGTCACCGCAGCGCACGACGTCGGCCAGGCCGTGAACCCCGTTTCGCTGGAAGGGCAAATTGAAGGCGGCGTAGTGATGAGCCTCGGCTATGCGCTTACGGAGGATTTCCCGCTTGAGAACGGCAAACCGCTGCGCAAGTTCGGCACGCTCGGCCTGTTTAAGTCGACCATGACGCCGGAACTCAAACCTGTCATCATCGGAAAAGCAACCAAAGATGGCCTTGCCTGCGGCGCGAAGGGCGTCGGCGAAATCTGCTCGATCCCGGGCGCCCCCGCCGTTCAGCTCGCGTATTACAATCGGGACGGCATCTTCCGCACCAAGCTGCCGTTGGAAAACACCCCATATAGTAAAAAATAATACGAAATACAATCCAGCTTCAGATGGACGGCAGAAATTTCTGCCGTCTTGTTCTATCGTGTTAAAATTGAAAGTCACAAAATGCTTTCAATTTTCGTCATGCTGCAAACTCAGTCCGAAACGATAATATGGTATAATTATCGTATTATGTGTGTAAAGGAGATGTTCTATGTTCCGAGATAAAGCAGGAAACCTTGCTATTGGCAAGATTGTTGGCTTGGCCGTAATTCTTTTGTTCGTTTTAATCATTCTTGGCGGCAGCGTTGTTGTCGTTGAGGCGGGTCAAACCGGCGTGGTGTTGACATTTGGTAAAGTCAGCCCGATTGTTCTGCAGGAAGGCATGCATTTCAAGGTGCCGTTTGCGCAGAACGTTGTGATGATCAACAACCGCATCGTGAAGACCGAGGTAACGACCGAAGCGTTCAGTAAAGACCTTCAGACGGTCTCGACCGTCATCGCAGTAAACTACCATATTAACATTTCTTCGAGCGCCGAGATTTATAAAGAAGTCGGCCTTGGGTTTGAAGACGTTTTGGTCACTCCTGCGATCAACGAGGTTCTAAAGGCGGTTACCGCAAACTACACTGCGCAGCAGCTCGTCAGCAGCCGCGGGGAAGTCAGTTTGCTTCTCGACGAAAACCTGAATACGAAGCTCAACGAGTATGGCATTCTGGTGGATGATTTGAATATTATCAACTGGGATTTCTCCGAAGAGTTTATAACCGCTATCGAATCAAAGCAGGTTGCCGAACAGAACCTGATCAAGACCCGCACCGAACAGGAGCAGGCGC
>DAIRTE010000224.1:0-3594 GCA_036804025.1 Clostridia bacterium
CGATAGACGGAGAACTCCGTGAGCATGTTGATCACCATGGTGCCAAAGAGCACGATATACTCGTTCCATCCCGCGAGCGTCAGCGCCTCGCCCCACCAGGTGGAGAGCGGCGTAAACACCAGATAGTAAATAAAGATCTGCGTCATCGCGAGCGGCACGTTCTTTGCGGACTTGAACGTGAATTTGCGGTTAACCGTAAAGTTGTAGACCACCGACAGCGTCAGCGCGATCAGATAACTCGGCCAATACGCCCAATGGATTGTCTCATTCAGCAGCGCGAACGACGCCGCCTGAATGATGCCCGCCGAGGCGGTGAACAACAGATACTTGAATCCCTGCAGAAAGTTCTGCTTCTTCGTGAACTTGACGGGTGCCGCCGCCTGCGGTGTGGCTTCTACGCCATTGTTCTGCTGCTGTTGCGTTGGTTTGCCCTCCCATTTCGTTTGCTGTATGGTTTCGCCTGCACTTGGCACGACGCTACTTTGGTTCGGCGTCCGTTTTCGGCAGATCGCAATAGAATGCAATCGTGTTCTTTCCGTGGTTTTTCACGTAGTAGAGCGCGTCGTCCGCCGCCTTGTACAGGTGCTCAAAGGTATCCGTATCCTGCGGATAGAGCGCAATTCCGACGCTGATTGAAACCGGAACGCCGATCTTTCGGCTCAGCCTCGTCATCTCCGCGCGCAGCGCCTCCGCTTTTTCCCGCGCAACGTCGTCCTCACCGATGTTCTTGAGAAACACCATATACTCGTCGCCGCCATTTCGGGACGCATAATCACCGGAGCGGAACACATGGCGAATCATCGCCGCAAAGGAAACGAGTAAATCATCCCCCTTTGCGTGGCCGAGCGTATCGTTTACCGCCTTGAAGTTGTCGAAGTCTATCATCATCAGCGCATGCGTGCCGCGATTTCCTTCGCCTGCAAGAAATTCTTTGATGTTGCGCTCCATGGACGCGCGGTTGAACAGCCCCGTGAGCGGGTCGCTGTCGGCCTTGCGGATCAATCGCTGCATGGACTGCCGCTGCCGATGAACGTCTACGATTTTCCCGACGAGCTCCACTGTGTGCCCGTTTTGATCGAAGATCGAATAGATATCGATTCGCTTCCAGCGCGTAACCCCGCGGGACTGCACCATGCGGAGTTCCTCGTGCGACTCCGATGCGTTGTTCTGCATGTTCTGCATCATCGCGAAGAAGCGATCGCGATCGACCTCCGCAATCAGCGGCAGGCAGTTGTCGATTTGATCCACCGTGCAGATCGGCGGCGGAAACCCGAACATGCCCTCAAAATTGTCGTTAAACGAGATGGCGCCGGAATGCCACTCCACCTGGAACAGCACCTCGTTGGACAGCTTGGTGATGATTTTATACCGCTCCGCGCTCTGCCTTAGCAGCCCTTTGTCCTGCTCGAGTCTTCGCACGGTCGCCTGCTCATGCACATATGCCTGAATCGCCATGGAGACGCCGACGGCCAGCATAACGATCAGCATGCCAATCAAATACATGGTTACCTGCCGCTGTACCGTATCCGCCGTTGCGGTGTCCACAAAGGTAATCATTTGCCAGTCTAGAACGCCGACCGGGGCGGTCGCCGCATAAAAACTCTTGTTGTAGTATTGATAGGTAAAGCTCGTGGTAACCCCGCGCTTTAAAGCAGCGGCAAGCCCGAGCGCATCCGTTTTCTCGTGCATCTTGATCGAACCGGCAAAATCAAACACGCTGTTGCCGAGGGAGGCGCCGCTTAGTTTCGGTTCGAGAAACAGCATTGTCCCTTCCGAATCGCAGATGAACGATATGGCTCTGCCGCCATAGGCCTGCGTTTCGATTCGGTTGGCAATTTCCGATCCATCAATCGTTACAAACAGAACGCCAAGAAAGCCGTCGGAGGAATGGACCGGCGCGGAAATCAGCAAGTCCCGCTGCACTTTGGTTGCATCTCTGGAATAGAGAAAGACCTGCTCCTCGCCGCCCTTGCTCTGTTGAAACCAATCGTCGCCTGCCACGTTGATCTTCGGCTGGTCGCCGTAGATCAGATTACCATCTGCGTCGGCAAAACCAATCTCTGCGGAAAACACATTGGACTTGAGCTCGGCGCGAAGCTCCTCCACCATCTCTTTTGCCCCGTGGTGTGCATTGTGATCGGCAATCAACGTGGTTTGCGCGAGGATCAGGCCGACGTATTTTTGAATCAAGACGCTCCCCTGCCGCGTGGAGTCCTTCAGCGTCTGGTCGGTTACCGTTTGAATCTGCGAAGAAATGTTTCGGCTGGACACCAGAAAGGCCGCAACAAGGACGATCACCGAAATGATCGTGAAACCGAAATATCTAGCTAGCTTTACGAATCTGGTCTTTGGAGCTGCCTTGCCTTCCATGCCGTCACTCCCTTTCGTTAACGGTATGTGCTGCACCGATCGTCCACTTCTGTGAGTGCATTATATATGGTTTTGCGGGTTTTGTCATTATTCGCGACAAAGATGCCGGTTTGCGTCGACAAAAAGGCGGCAGTCGTGCGCTGCTGCGCCCGACTGCCGCCGAATGTGGATCGTGCTCTTTTTCGGTTAGATGCGCGCGACGCCGCTCTTGCGCGCCGCTTCGGCAACCGCCGCCGCAACGGCCTTGCCGACGCGCGGGTCAAACGCCTTGGGAATGACATAGTCCGCGTTGAGCTCTTCCGCCGGAATCAGGCCCGCCAGCGCATACGCCGCGGCAATCTTCATCTCATCGTTGATGTCGCTCGCGCGAACGTCGAACGTGCCGCGGAAGATACCGGGGAACGCCAGCACGTTGTTGATCTGGTTCGGAAAGTCGCTGCGCCCGGTCGCGATGACTTTTGCTCCGCCCGCCTTCGCGTCGTCCGGAAAGATTTCCGGCGTCGGATTTGCGCAGGCAAAGACGATTGCGTCCTTGTTCATGGTCTTGACCATCTCGGTGGTCACCATGTTCGGCGCGGAGACGCCAATGAACACATCCGCGCCAACCAGCGCGTCCGCCAGCGAACCCTGCTTCTTGGCACGGTTCGTGATCTGCGCCATTTCCTCTTTGATCCAGTTCATGCCGTTCTTGCGGCCTTCGTAGATGATGCCGGAGCGGTCGCAGAGGGTCACGTCGGCAAAGCCGTCCGAAAGCAGCAGCTTCGTGACGCTGATTGCCGCGGCGCCCGCGCCGTTGATGACGATTTTGACGTCGTGCTTTTTCTTGCCGACCACGCGCAGGGCGTTGATGAGCCCCGCGAGGGTGACGACGGCGGTGCCGTGCTGGTCGTCGTGGAAAATCGGGATGTCGCACTTCTCCTTGAGTTTGCGCTCAATTTCGAAGCAGCGCGGCGCGGAGATGTCCTCGAGGTTGATGCCGCCAAAGCTGCCGCTGATGAGGTAAACGGTGTTGACGATGTCGTCCACTTCCTTGCTCTTGATGCAGAGCGGGAAGGCGTCCACGTCGCCAAAGGACTTAAACAGCACACACTTGCCTTCCATGACCGGCATGCCCGCTTCCGGGCCGATGTCGCCAAGGCCGAGCACAGCGGTGCCGTCCGTGACCACCGCGCAGAGGTTCCAGCGGCGGGTCAGTTCGTAGCTGAGGTTGACGTCCTTTTCAAT
>DAIRTE010000225.1:0-3546 GCA_036804025.1 Clostridia bacterium
GAATCGCGGAAACCCATGCCGCGCCCAAGCCCGCTTTCAAAATAGCTCGCGCTGCGGCTCATGTTGAAGGTGACCATGCACTGGTATTGGTTCCAGATGTTGACCATGCGGTCGAGCTTTTCGTCGCCGGTCTGCACGGTAAAACGCGAAAGCAGGCTGTTCCAGTGCTCATTCAGCTCGGCAAACGCCGCGTCAAACTGCGCGTCGGTCTGATATCTTGCCAGCAGCGTGTCCGCGGGCGCTTTGTTGATGACGTTGTGGGAGACGAACTTCTCCGCGGGGGGATTCTCACAATAACCCAGCACGAAGATGCAGCTCTTCGTTTCGCCGGGCGCGAGCGTCAGGCAGACGTGGTGGCTGCCGATGGGCTGCCAGCCGTGCGCAACGCTGTTTTTGCTCTCGCCGCGTTCCACCGCCTCCGGATTGGCAAAGCTGCGGAACGCGCCGCAGAACGACTCGCGATCCGTATCAAACCCGCAGACGGGAACGTTGACCGAAAACACCGCAAAATGGTTCCGGCGCTCGCGGTATTCGGTCTTATGGTAGATGCGGCCGCCTTCGACTTCGACCTCGCCAATGTTGTAGTTGCGCTGAAAATTACTCATGTCGTCCAGCGCGTTCCA
The DNA here is from genome assembly GCA_036804025.1 of Clostridia bacterium. Taxonomy (GTDB): domain Bacteria; phylum Bacillota; class Clostridia; order Christensenellales; family CAG-138; genus UBA7703. The sequence goes on from DAIRTE010000225.1 coordinate 624, forward strand.
GAGGCAGAACTCGACAGCGGAGAACAGATCCACCGTCTTTTCCTCGCCGGTTTCGTTTGTCAGCGAAACACGGGTGAGCTCGCAGTTGTCGTCGTTTGGCACGAAGGTTTCCTGCTTGGCGCAGAGCCCGTCTTTCGCGCTCTCAAAGATCGTGTAACCTAGGCCGTGGCGGCAGAGATAGCGGTCGAGCTCCGCGCGCACCGGCTGCCAGCCGATGTTCCAGACGGAGTTGTTCCGGCTGCGATCGCGAATGTAGAAATAGTGTCCGTTCACGTCGAGCGGATTCTCGTTGTAACGATAGCGCGTCAGCCGCAGCAGCTTTGCGTCTTTGTAGAAGCAATAGCCACCGGCCGTATTGGAGATGAGCCGAAAAAAGTCCCGCGAACCAAGATAGTTGATCCACGGAAGCGGCGTTTTCGGCGTCGTAATCACGTATTCGCGGGCAGCGTCCTGAAAATACCCGTATTTCATCGAAGGTCCTCCGTCGTAAGTTTTCAGCTGAAGATAGAACGCTCCGCGCGGAGCGAGAGAGGTATGAACAGAATGTTCAACGAGCGGTGCGATTCGGCAGAAATGGTGAAACCGTGTGGTTTTTGAAAAAACTTAATCGATTAAGTTCTTATTTTTTGGCCTGTTTGTCCCTGAAAAAGAGAGGGGTACTCCCCCCTGCAAGACCACGGTGTGACGAATCGTTCTTCGGTGGGGAGGGGAGAACCCCTCCCGCACGAAACCTCTAGTCGATGCAGCGAACGCTCATGCGCTCCTTGAGCTGCAGAGATAACGCAACTTTCATGAGTCCGGACTCCCGGCTGGTCAGCAGAGTGTCCCCCGCGTCGATGCGCGTGTTGAGCAGCTCGACGGCGATCTTGCCGAGGCGCTCCTTAAACGCATGCATGGTCGTAATCGGCGGCTCGATCATTTCGCAGATCTGCACGTCGTCGAACCCCATGACGGAAACGTCCTCCGGAACGCGAAAGCCCTTTTCCTTGAGCGCGCGAATGAACGCGGCAGCGAGCATGTCGTTTTCGCAGAAGAATGCACCCGCGGGCACATTGCCGGCGGCGAGCCAGGCAAAAATATCCTCGCGTGCCTTGTCCGGCGAAATGTCCACGTCCAGCACCTGCAGCGGGGCAAGCCCCAGACTGCTGTGCTCTTCCATGGAGAGCTTGATGCCGAGTTCACGGTCGTCAAAGTTGACGATGCGCTGCTTGGAGCGCAGATAGCCGATGCTCCGGTGGCCGCACTTGATGAGATACGAAATCGCAGCCTTCACGCCATAGGTGTTGTCGTTGCCGACGCAGTCCACATAGGCGGAAAACAGGAAATTATCGATGATCACGAGCGGCACGTTGCCGAGATGATAGAATTCAAAAAACGCGTCCCGCTGCGGCTCGGTGATGTCCGTGCCAAGTAGAATGACGCCGCAGGCGTCCGACAGAATGCGTTTGATCTGTTCGTCCCAGGGTTGATCGGCATAAAAATAGTGCACGAGAATGCGGTAGCCCAGCCCCTTGGCAACGGACTCCGCGCCGCGCATCACGAACGTTGAAAACGTTGTTTGTTCCGCAACGCCAATGCCGGTGTAAATGACGAAACTGATGATGTTCTTCGCTGCCCGTTCGGACTGCCGCGTCTTCGGGGTCACATAGCCGAGCTTCGCGGCGGCGGCGAGCACCTTTCCGCGCGTTTCGGAACTGACGCCGGGTTTTCCGTTCAGCGCCATGGACACGGCGGCGGTGGAGATGCCAAGCTGAATGGCGAGGTCCCTTGCTGTTACGTCTGCCATTGTGTTGTTCCTTATTTCCGTACTAAATTAATCATATTATACAAGTTTTAAGTTAAGAAGTAAAGTTAATTATGAAGTGAAACGATTTTCTGGCGAAACCGACCAGTTTCTATCTTGACAAAGACGTAGAATCGAGTATGATGAGATTAAGCTGAATTAATCATGATTAGAAGTTATAAACAAACAGAAAATTAAGTAAACAAGTCAAACGATCAACCGGTACGAAAGGACAAAAACACAGATGGCAGAGATTTTTTCGGAGATTCCCAAGGTACGTTACGAGGGCGCAGGAAGTAAAAATCCGCTCGCGTTCAAATTTTACGATCCGGAACGCATTGTTCTGGGCAAACCCATGCGCGAGCACCTTCCGTTTGCGATGGCCTGGTGGCATAACCTTTGCAACACGGGCAAAGATATTTTCGGCATGGGCGTCGGCACGGCGGACAAATCCTTCGGCGCGGAACCGGGCACGATGGAGCACGCGCTCAAAAAGGTAGACGCCGGGTTTGAACTCATGCAGAAGCTCGGCATTCGCTACTTCTGCTTCCACGACGTGGACCTTGTGCCCGAAGCGGACGACATCAATGAGACCAACCACAATCTCGACGTGATTACGGACTACATGCTCGAGAAGATGAAGGGCACCAACATCCAGTGCCTCTGGGGCACGGCGAACATGTTCAGCAATCCGCGCTTCATGAACGGCGCGGGCTCGACCAACTCGGCGGACGTATTTTGCTTTGCGGCGGCGCAGATCAAAAAGGCGCTGGAGCTGACTGTGAAACTCGGCGGACGCGGCTACGTGTTCTGGGGCGGCCGCGAGGGATATGAATCGCTGCTGAACACGGACATGAAGTTTGAGCTGGACAACATTGCGCGTCTTATGAAGATGGCGGTTTCCTACGGCCGCAGCATCGGCTTTAAGGGCGACTTCTACATCGAACCCAAGCCCAAGGAGCCCATGAAGCACCAGTATGACTACGACGCGGCGACCGCGATTGGTTTCCTGCGCGCCTACGGGCTCGACAAGGACTTTAAGCTCAACATCGAAGCCAACCACGCGACGCTCGCGGGTCACAGCTTCCAGCACGATCTGCGCGTGAGCCGCATCAACGGCATGCTCGGCAGCATCGACGC
>DAIRTE010000226.1:0-3477 GCA_036804025.1 Clostridia bacterium
TGAAATCCGCACATATGATCGGCTTCTCGCTCGGAGCCATGTACATGCTCCGCTTCTTATCGTTGTATCCGCGGCGCGTGGCCAACTGTGTTGCCATCTCACCCGGCGGCATCACCGAGCAGATGCCAAAGCTGATTCAACAGCTGCAAACACCGTTGGTTGCGACCTTTGCGCGAAACCTCTACACCGCGAGCAATGTGCGCGCGCTGCTTAAGGAGTGCGTCAGCGACGAAACGCTGATTGACGACCATGTGGTCAAGCAGTATTACGAGCCGATTTCGGACGGGCTCGCGCGCGAGGCAATCATGTATGCCCTGCGCAATTTCGATATGGACGCCATTGCGGAAGGGCTGATGCCCGTGGAACACGAAGTGCTCGTGCTCTGGGGCAAGAACGACAGCTGGCACCCGCCGGCAGGCAGCGTCTATTTCCAGAGCCTGCTGCGCACGGGTCGTTACTATCTCGTTCGCAACGCCGGACACCTTCTGCAGGAGGAAGCGCCCTCCAAACTGCTGGAGATCGTCTACAGCTACATTCCGCCCGCCGTGCCAAGCTACGACGTATACCGCTATACGCAGCATCTGGCGGAAGACGAGGAATCATGATTCAGCAGTTCGACCTTGGCGACGTGGTGCAGATGAAGAAACCGCACGCCTGCGGCGCGAACGAGTGGACGGTGATCCGCGTCGGCGCGGACGTGAAGATCAAGTGCGACACCTGCGGGCGAATCGTCATGCTCGATCGAGCTGACTTCGTTCGCATGGGAAAGAAGATTCTCAAGAAAAAGGAATCCATTCCGGAAGAGCCGGTTTGAGGCGATGCACCTCCCAGCAACGTTGAACGGATGGAATAAGATTGTTGAAGCGAAAGACATTTACGCCGAGCCAGATTCGCTATCTGCGTGAGCGCGCCGAAGAACAATATGAAAGCATGCGTGGAACGCGTACCTATCGGAACGCGGAGTTTTTGCTGTACATTGTCGTCGTCGTGCTCATTGCGCTGACGATTCGCGCGTTCATCGCGGAGCCGACGCGCGTGGACGGGGATTCGATGATCCCGACGCTCGTTCACAACGAGGATATGCTCGTTGAGAAGATGACCTATTGGTTCAGCGATCCGCTGCGGGGCGACATCGTCATCTGCTTTTATCCCGGTTATACCGAGAGCTGCGTCAAGCGCGTGATCGGTCTGCCCGGCGAAACCGTTGCGGTCAAGGACGGCGTGATTACGATCAACGGCGAACCCATTGACGAGAGCCCCTACTGGAAGGGCGAAATCATTGGCGACGTGGACCCCGTTACCGTCGGCGCGCGCGAGGTGTTTGTGGTTGGCGACAACCGCAACGGCAGCAAGGACAGCCGAAATCCCTCCGTCGGGTGCATTCCTTACGCAAAGGTCGTTGGCCGCGTGATCGCGGTGGTATTTCCCTTTGGCAATTATCGAACATTTTCGCGGGTGACCTATCCTTGAGTGAACTGCAAAAGCGCCGCCGCAGCGAGGGCCGCGCGCGCGTTTACCAACAGGCAAGGCGAATGGGTTGGCTGATTTCCGTGCTTGTCACGGTTGCCGTCCTCTGCCTTGTTTTTTTTGTGTGGATGCTGCCGACGCGGATTGTCGACGAGAGCATGGCGCCCGAGCTCAAGAGCGGCGAGGTCGTGCTCTGCGACCGGCTGGGTCGCTTTTTCCATACACCGGAGCGCGGCGATCTCGTGCTGTTTCAAACGCCGGACGGGCTGTTCGTCAAGCGGATTGTCGGCATGCCGGGCGAGACGATTGAGCTCGTCGGCGGGCATGTGTTCATAAACAGCATTCCGCTCGACGAGAGCGACTACGACGTGAACTATGTTGGCGATATGCCGCCCGTGGAGATTCCCGCCGGGTGCCTCTTTCTGCTTGGCGACAACCGCGAGCTGATGTATGACAGCCGCCTGGAGAGCGTTGGCTGTGTGCCGTTTTCCAACATCGTCGCGATGCTGCGACTGCGCGTTTCTCCGCTTGACCGCATCACCTACTTTTCTTAAAAAAAAAGTAGGCAAAAGAACTTCATATATCTACTAATAAAAGCTTCTTGAAAAAAGAAGCTTTTCTTCTATCTTTTTAAAAAACAATTGCTTATAATGTGGAAAAGCATTCGCCCGCAGGGCGCGGAAAGGACCTCTCTTCATGTTGATTCGAGTCGCGGAACAAAAGGATCTGCCGGAGTTGCTCGTCATCTATAATTACGAGGTGCTGAACAGCATTGCGAATCTGGATCTGACGCCGAGAACGCTGGACGAGTGGCAGGTTTGGTTTGACCATCATAACACGGAGAACCATCCGCTCTATGTTGTCGAAATCGACGGGCGCGTTGCCGGGTATGTGAGTTTGTCCTCCTATCGCGAGAAAGAGGCGTTTCGCTCGACCGTGGAGCTTTCGATCTATGTTTCGCCGGAGTTTCGCAAGCAGGGGCTTGCCAGCGAGATGATGCGCTTTATACTGGACGTCGCGCGTGCCGACGAGCGGACGCACCTGGTGATCTCCGTGATCTCTGCGACAAACGAGCCCAGCATTCGCCTACATGAGAAACTGGGGTTCACCTATGGCGGAACGATTCCGGAGGTCGGGGTGAAGTTCGGGGTGTATCAGGATATTGTGAATTATTGGCTGGTGGTGTAATACCTGCTGCCACATCAAATAAGGGAGGAAGGAATCGTCAAGTCTATGGAGTTGAACCAGAACGAACAAAACCAGCAAAACAGTTCCTCGCAGGAGAGCGTGCAACCCGTTGTTCCAAAGAAAGCCAGTCGTGAGAAGGTTCTTCTTGGCCTCGTCCTTGGGCTCGCCGCCATCGTGCTGCTGCTCGTTGGCGTATTGACCGGTCTTTTTCTGAAAACCGGAGGCGCAGCAGAGTCTAGCTCGAATACTGCTGCAACAGAGACCCGGGAAGCAATCGTCGAAACCGAACCCACTGCAACGCCGCTGTCGGCGTTGGTGATTGAGTCGACGCCGGAACCATCGCCAACACCAAAGACGAATCGCTTTGCGGAGTATGCCGGAAAAGTTGCCTGTGGTAGTTATTTTACGTTGGTTGTCCAGAGCGATGGAACGGTTGTCCGTCTTGGGGACAGCAGCATTGACACGAGCGACTGGTGCAACATCACGCAGGTTGCGGCCAGCGGAGATTTCGCGATTGGGCTTTGCGAGGATGGAACGCTCGTTGCCGCGGGTGATCTGAGCCACGGCGAGGGGGATGTCTATAGCTGGACGGATGTGAAACAGGTGGACTGCGGCTATCAGCACACGATTGCGGTAACGACCAACGGAAAGGTGCTCTATACCGGGTTCAACCAGTTTCGTCGGACGGACTGCCAGAACTGGTCGAACGTAAGTAAGGTATTGGCCGGTAGTGATCATGTTGCGGCGATCCTCGAAAATGGCGATGTCGTCGCCGCCGGATACAATGAATTCGGGCAGTGCAACACCTCCGCCTTGCAGAAC
>DAIRTE010000227.1:0-3387 GCA_036804025.1 Clostridia bacterium
CCATTCAGTTTCTCAAGGCGCTGCTGCCCGATCCCGCGTCGCTCGGCCCGCGCACAAAGGGCAAAACGAACATCGGCTGCGTGATCACAGGCGTAAAGGATGGCAAGGAGAAAACGATCTTCATCTACAACGTCTGCGACCACGAGGAATGCTACCGCGAACTCGGCAGTCAGGCCATCAGCTACACCACGGGCGTGCCCGCAATGATCGGCGCGGCGCTGGTTCTGAACGGAACGTGGAAAAAGCCCGGCGTGTTTACGACCGACGAGTTCGACCCCGATCCGTATATGGACATGCTCAACAAATGGGGGCTGCCTTGGGTGGTGGACGAGCACCCGGTCACGGTGGAATAACGTGAAGCGGCAGGAACTGCCTACGCCCTGCTTTGTGGTGAGCGAAGCGGCGCTGAAGCGCAATCTGGAGATACTAGGCGGCGTGCAGGAACGCACGGGCGCTAAGATTCTGCTTGCGCAAAAGGCGTTTTCCATGTTCCGCGTGTACCCGCTGATTGCGCGGCATCTTAGCGGCGCGTCGGCGAGCGGTTTGTATGAAGCGCGGCTTGCGCACGAGGAGATGGGCGGCGAGAACCACGTGTTTTCGCCCGCGTATACGGTCGATGAGATGCGCGAACTGGTGAACATCTGCGACCATATCGTGTTCAACTCGTTTGCCCAACTGGAAGCGCACCGCCCGATCTGGCAAAAGGCGAATGTCAGCATCGGCATTCGCGTCAACCCAGAGTGCAGTACGCAGGAAGATCACGCGATCTACGATCCATGTTCACCTTTTTCACGCCTCGGCGTGACAAAGACAAATTTCCGTCCCGATTTGTTGGACGGCGTGGAGGGACTGCATTTCCACACCCTCTGCGAGCAGGGCGTGGATGCGCTGATCGAGACGTTCCTTGCGTTCGAACAGGCGTTCGGCGAGTTTTTACCGCGCATGAAGTGGCTCAACCTCGGCGGCGGGCACCATATCACGAAGCCCGACTACGATGTTGCCGCGCTTGAGGGGCTGATTCGCTCCATTCGGGAGAAGTACGGCCTGACGGTCTATCTCGAGCCCGGCGAAGCGGTTGCGCTGAACGCAGGATGGCTGGATACGACGGTGCTGGACATCGTGGAAAACGGTATGCCGATTCTGATTCTGGATGCTTCCGCCGCCTGCCACATGCCGGACGTGCTGGAGATGCCGTATCGTCCGCCGCTTGAAAGCGCGGGCGAGCCGAACGAGAAGGCCTATACCTGCCGCCTTGCCGCGCGGACGTGCCTCGCGGGGGACGTCATCGGCGACTACAGCTTCGACACGATGCCGAAAATCGGCGAACGGCTGACGTTCGGCGATATGGCGATCTACTCCATGGTGAAAACGAACACCTTCAACGGCATGCCGCTGCCCGCCATCGCGCTGGAACATGCGAATGGGGATTGCGAACTCGTAAAGACGTTCGGTTATGAGGACTTCAAGGGGAGGCTCTCCTGAATCATGCTGCATCACGCTTTGCCCGCGCGGGACGGTTTCCATATGCCCGCCGAGTTTGAACCGCAGGACGGCGTTCTGCTGGTTTGGCCGACGCGCCCCGGAAGCTGGGGAAAAGACCCCCGCGCGGCGCAGGAAGCGTTTTGCGAGATCATGCGCGCGGCAAGCAGAAGCGAGCGCGTCTTTTTAGCGGTCGACCGCGAGCATTACAGCGAAGCGCTGGAAAGCGCGGGCGCGTTTGCAACGCTGTTAGAAATCCCCTCAAACGACGCATGGGCGCGCGATATCGGCCCTACGTTCGTGACAAACGGCACCGAAGCGAGCGGAATAAGCTGGCGCTTCAACGCCTGGGGCGGGACGGTCGACGGGCTCTACGCGGACTGGCAAGAGGACGACGCATTCGCGGAGACGTTCTGCGACGCAATCGGCGTGGACTGCTGCCGAGTGGAAGACTTCGTGCTGGAGGGTGGTTCTATCTGTTCCGACGGGGAAGGTACCCTGCTCGTGACCGAAGCGTGCCTGCTCAGCACGGGACGAAACCCGAACCTTACAAAAGAGCAGATTGAGCGCAAACTCAAGGATTATCTCGGTATAGAGAAGGTACTCTGGCTGCCGCGGGGAATCTATAACGACGAGACGAACGAGCACGTGGACAATGTCTGCGCGTTCCTCGCGCCGGGCGAGGTCGTGCTGGCGTGGACGGACGACGAGAGCGACCCGCAGTATGCGCTGAGCCGCGCGGACTATGAGTACCTTTTGCGCGAAACGGACGCAAAAGGGCGGCGGCTCGTAATACACAAATTGCCAATTCCAGACCATCCGGTCTGCGTAACGAAAGATGATTTGGTGAACTTCGTATTTGAACCGGGGGAGGATACGCGTTCAGAGGGCGAACGCCTTGCCGCGAGCTATGTGAACTTTTACTTTACCAACGATTCCGTTCTCCTGCCGCAGTTCGGGGGAGAAAACGCAGCCTCCGACGTGCGTACGGTGGAGATTCTGCGCCGCCTCTGCCCGAACCGTAGGATTGTGCCGATCGATTCCCGCCCCATCCTGCTTGGCGGCGGAAACATCCATTGCGTGACGCAGCAAATTCCGAAAGGAGCGCTGAAATGAGCAAGATTATTGTAGCCGCCGTGCAGATGCGCATGACGAACAATCCGGCGGAGAATCTCGCAAAGGCCGAAGGGTTTGTGCGAAAGGCCGCTTCGGGAGGCGCGCAGATTGTGCTCCTGCCGGAGCTGTTTGAGCGGCCGTATTTCTGCCAGGAACGTCGGTATGAGTATCTGGACTACGCGCTTCCCGTTTCTGAAAATCCGGCGGTATTGCGCATGCAGGCTGTTGCAAAAGAGCTCGGCGTTGTCCTGCCGGTGAGCTTTTACGAACGCGAGCAAAACCGCCTGTATAATTCCGTCGCCATGATAGACGCGGACGGCAGCGTGCTTGGCGTGTACCGTAAGACGCATATCCCGGACGACCACTTCTATCAGGAGAAGTTCTACTTTTCACCCGGCAACACGGGTTTCCGGGTGTTCGAAACGCGTTTCGGGCGCGTCGGCGTAGGCATCTGCTGGGATCAGTGGTTCCCGGAAACGGCGCGGGCAATGGCGCTGTTGAGCGCGGATATTCTGCTGTATCCAACCGCAATTGGCTCGGAACCGATTCTCACCGTGGACAGCATGCCGCACTGGAGAAGGGTTATGCAGGGGCACGCGGCAGCGAATATCCTGCCCGTGGCAGCGGCAAACCGAGTGGGAGAAGAGAAAGTTTTACCCTGCGCGGAAAACGGGAACCAGTCCAGCGCGCTGACGTTCTATGGCTCGTCGTTTTTGACGGACGAAATGGGGGAGATCGTCGCCTCGGCAGATCGCGAGAGCGAAGGGGTACTCTATGCCGAATACGATTTCG
>DAIRTE010000228.1:0-3330 GCA_036804025.1 Clostridia bacterium
CGCGCAGGAGACCGAAACCGTCCCGCCCGCCGGAGTGAATTTGTAGGCGTTCGTCAGGAGGTTGTACACCGCCTGACTGAGCTTGTAGTAGTCCGTCTGAACCGTCAGCTTTTGCGGGCAGGCGACTTCCAGCGAGATCGATTTGCGGTCGAACTGCGCCTTGAGCCCGGCGGTGATCTGCCGGATCAGCGCACAGACGTCCACCGGCGCGAGGTTCACCGCATCCAGTTCCTTTTCCGCATCGATCAGCCCGCTCATGTTCGTAATGATCGAGGAGAGGTTCGAAATCTGCGCCTCGCAGGTGCCAACCTCCTCGGGGTTGAACTGGATTACCCCGTCGCGGAACCCTTCGAGATGCGTTTGCAGAATCGTCAGCGGCGTTCTTGTTTGATGAACGAGTTCATCCACCAGCTTCTTTCGGCTCGTCTGCTTGAGCTTGAGGCGCGATTGCAGCGTTTCCAAGCTCTGCTGGATGGTTCGAATCTCTTTTACGTTGGACGGAACAAGGCGCATCTCGTTGCCCAAATCCAGCTCGACCGCCTGCTGCGCGGTCAACATCAGATCCCGACTCATCTTCTTGCTGATGAAGTGTCCAATCAAAAACGTCAGCGCAAACACGACGCCAAACGACAGCACGCTGTAGCCAACGAGCGAGAGCATAAACCGCCGCGTGCCCAGCGAATTGCCAATGGAACTATAGCGGCTGACCACAAGTTTGCCAAGCAGCACGCCGTCCTTCGAAACGTCGACGGAGTCCGTCTCGGCGGAGGCGGAGCCCATCACGCGGTTCACCACGGGGCTTCGCATCATGCCCATCATCGAATAGCCCGCACCGCCGACGTCCGCCAGAAGCGTCCCATCCGCGTTATAAAGGCGAATCCGGTTGATCGGATCGCTCAGGTGCGACCCGAGCTGCATCTCCAGTTGACGCCCGGTGTATTCCCCGCCGGAGAGCGCGTCCGTCGCAAACGCGGTGAGTTGATCGATATGCGTGTTGTAATTCTCCGTGGAGTACTCGACAAAGTAGCGGTTGACGAGCGTGCTGAACACCAGGGAGTTGATCAAAACGGAAAGCGCCACGGAAAACACGAGCGCCAGCATCCATTGCCGTTTTACCGTCATCGTTTTGCCCCTCCCAACGCATAGCCCGCGCCGTATTTCGTAATCAGAATTTCGGGATTGCGCGGATCGCGCTCAATCTTCTGGCGAATCTTCTTGACGTAGCTGTCGATGTTGCGGTCCACGCCTTCGTAATCGTCCCCGTAGGCCTGCTCAATGATCTGCTCGCGCGAAAACACCTTACCGGGATTGCGAAACAGCACGTGCAACAACTGGTACTCCGCCGTGGTCAGCTCAATCTCCTCGTCGCCGCGATAGAGCTTCCGGCTGCCGGTGTGCAGCGTCAGGTCCTCGTGACGGTAGACAATCTCGTCCGTCTCGCGATAGACCCGCTGCAGCAGGCGGCGGATGCGCAGCATCAGCTCGCTCGCGCTGAAGGGCTTGACCACATAGTCGTCCACCCCGGCGCGAAACCCCTTTACGCGGTCCATCTCGCTTTGGCGCGCCGTAAGCATGATAACAGGGATCTCGGATACCTTCCTGATTTCATTCAGGACTTCAAATCCGTCGATCCCCGGCATCATGATATCCAGCAAAACGAGGTGGACGGTGCTGTTGTTGAACGCGGCCAACGCTTCAAATCCGTCGCAGGCGCTCGTCACGTCGTACCCCTCTTTGAGCAGATACTTCTCGACGATGCTTCGAATTTCCTGTTGGTCTTCGACAACCATCACCCGGTATTTCACCGTTCCACCTCGAATGCTCGTTTGTTGTTTTGGCGACTATTTGCCGAGCGTCTCTTTCATCTTGAGATACTCTTCGCTGGTCAGTTCGCCTTTGACGTAGCGCAGCTTCAGCGCTTCCTGCGCGTCGCCGGAAGTGCCCTTGCGCTTCTTCGTCGCGGCCAGCACGACGAGAATCACGACGGCGGCCACGACGGCTGCTGCAATTCCGGCCCAGCCCCAGGGGTTCGCAAACCCGAGCCCGCCGCAGAAGCGGCCGAAATCACCAAATCCTCTTACAAACATCATTGTACCATACCTCCTTATTCATTCACGATCTTGAGCATATTTTTGTACTCTTCTTCCGTGATTTCCCCGTTTACGAACCGCTTTTTCAGCACTTCTTCTGGGTCTTCGGCGGATTTTGTGGCAAAACCTTCACGTTTGCCGGGTTTCACCAGCACAAAGTAGAGTACGAGACCAATGAGCAAAAGCCAAAGGAACATCATATTGGTTACCTTCCTTTCGAATCAATTCCAGCTGTAGCCGCGCATCATGCCGCGACCATAGTACCCGTCGTATTGGTCGTTCGTGTCGTTCCAGTCGTAGCCGCGCATCATGCCGCGTCCGTAGTATCCGTCGTACCGGTCGTCTGTGTCGTAGCGATCAAAATCGCCGTAGCAGCCGCCCATTGCGCCGTAGCCGTAGGCGTATCCGTTTTCCGCGTGATACTGCGCCATGGCGTCCAACCGATCCTTCTCCAACTGCCCCTGCTCTGCGGTCAACAGTCCGTCCGCCACCAGCTTGTCGATCGATTCTTTCCGTAGGTCGATCATCTGCTGGTACGACTGTGCAAGATCCGCCTGCTGCTCCGGCGTCAGCTCTTGCTGCGCTGCGGCAACATCAGCCACGCCCCGTGTGGGCGAATTTGCGATGAGCTCATATGCGCCGACCGGCGCGAGCACGAGAAGCGCGATTGCAAGGATCAAGAGTGCCTTTCTCATGGGTTTCACCTCCTTGGGATGAATGTTTTCTATATCTGCATCATACCGACGGAATATGGTTGAATTATGATTGCGGTTACTTTTCTTCATTTTCCGTCTTTTTAATCGAATGCAACGTCGGCTAGACGGGCTTCGTTGAATTTCGTGCCCGAATGGTGTAAGGTAATGCATAGATTAAACATGATAATAAAGGCAGGACGCATCTTGAACGAGACCACCCGGAAATACGAATACCTTCTCTTTGACATCGACAATACCCTGATGGACTTCTCCGCGGGCGAGAAAATCGCCTTGTACCAGACGATGGCGGAGCTGGGCAGCCCCATCTCGGACGAGGAGCACCAGGCCTACCTCGCGATCAACGCGGGCGTTTGGGCAAGGTTTGAGCAGGGCCTGCTGGACAGCAAGACCGTGCAGCGCCTGCGGTTTGAACAGTTTCTGGAGTATCTGCGTCAAGACCCCGCGCGGGCGCAGTCCGTCAACGACCATTATGTGGAGAATCTCGGCAAGCAGGCCGTCGTCATGGACGGCGCGATGGACATGCT
>DAIRTE010000229.1:0-3211 GCA_036804025.1 Clostridia bacterium
GCTCAAGCGAAAAGCCCTCTTGCTTCATCAAAAGCCGGATGTACGCGCGGATTTCGTTCACCGAAACGGTTTCCAGCGAGGAACCGGACGCCTGCAAATGCGTTTCCAGCGCGCGGACAAACGCAACCGCCTCCGAAGCGCGTTCATCGGAAAAGCCGCGTTTTTGATAGTGTTCGGTCAAAACGGTTTCGTTCATGCGATGACCTCCCGAAAAAGTGATTGTGAACGGCTTTCAATTACGATTGCTTACCTTCATTCTATATGCGGCGGATCGAATCCGCAAGCGCTTGTCTAATAGTTTCGAACGAGACAAGAATGAATCCTGTTATCAGCGTTTTTTGATTCTTTAACATGTAGTTGAGGCGCAGTTGAGGTTCAATTGAGGTTGGGTTGAACTCCGGTTGAAGTTCATAAAGAAATCTTAAATATGTCGACAGAATGTCAGTTTTTCGTAATAACTGCGTAACATTCACCCCGTATCATGGAACCATGAAAGTGAGGCATTCGTCTATGAAACGCGTTTATATTATTACAGGAATCGGCGGGCATCTCGGCAACACGGTCGCCCGGGAATTACTGGCAGCCGGGGAAACGGTGCGCGGGTTCGCGCTGCCCAACGAGGACGTCACCATGCTCTATGGCGACGCGGTGTCCATTGTAAGAGGCGACGTGCGCGATAAAGCCTCCCTCGAACCGCTCTTTTTCGGGCTGACGGAGGAGGATGAAACGTATGTCATCCACTGCGCGGGCATCGTCTCCGTGGCCTCTAAATACGACCAGCGCGTCGTGGACGTGAATGTCCGCGGCACGGAAAACGTCGTTGCGCTCTGCAAGGAACACAACGTCAAAAAGCTTGTCTACATCAGCTCCGTTCACGCGCTGCCGGAACTGCCGCATGGCAACGTGATCCACGAGGTGGACGGCTATCAGGCGGACGCGGTGATCGGCCTTTACGCCAAGACGAAAGCCGCTGCAACGCAGATCGTGCTCGACGCCGCGAGAAGCGGCCTTGACGCGACCGTGATCCAGCCTTCCGGCATCATCGGCCCGAACGATTACGGCCACGGGCATCTGACCCAGATGGTCATTAACTACCTCAACGGCAGCCTGACGGCCTGTGTTGAGGGTGGATACGACTTTGTGGACGTGCGGGACGTCGCCGACGGTGTAATCGCCGCGACCGAAAAGGGTAAGAAGGGCGAGTGCTACATCCTCTCGAACCGCTATATCCCCGTGCGCGAACTGCTCGGCACGCTTTCCCGCGTGACCGGAGGAAAGAAGATTACAACTGTTCTGCCGCTGTGGTTTGCAAAGCTGACCGCGCCTCTTGCGGAACTGTACTACAAGATTCGCCATGAGTCGCCGCTGTTTACGCGCTACACGCTCTACACGCTGACCAGCAACGCGCGCTTTACCTACGAAAAGGCGAAGAACGACCTCGGCTACAAGCCGCGCGATCTCAGCACGACCATCAAAGATACGGTATCGTTTTTAACCAAGGAGCGGAAGGTCAACGTCCGCAAACGCCGCCCGACGCGCCTTGCGCCGACGATGGGTTGAACGAAGAAGATAAAAACCGTTCCGGTTCACGCCGGGACGGTTTTTTTATTTTGCTGTCTGATCGACTGCAGCAGATTTTACTCCGCAGGTTCTTCTTTCAAGCGCTCGTAGACCACGTACGGCCGGTCGAGGTGATAGCCCAGCTTTTCGGCAAGGGAGACGGAACGCAAGTCGTAGGCGTCCCAGCTGGGGTAGAGCCCGCGGCTCAGGCACTCAAGTATGAGTTTTGCACCGCAGGCGGTGGCGAGCCCCTGCCTGCGGAACTCCGGATGCGTGTCGATTTCAATTTCAATGCCGCCGCGGTAGACAGAATAGGACGAAGCGCCCGCTACGAGTTTTCCATTGTAAAGCGCCCCAACGCCGATTCCGCGCGCGAGGAAATCTTCTGCATCCCGGAACTGCGCGCAGAAATCCCGCGACCAGGACTGCTCAAACGACTCACGGATAAGCTGCTCGTCGAACATGCGGAGGGTGAACCCTTCGGGCGGATGGGCGGCGTAGCTGGTCAGCTTGTCGATGTCAAAAACATCGGGTTCTTTTTTGATTGCATAGCGCAGGCGCTTTTGCACGCGCTCGCCCCATACGCGCTCGATGCAGGAACACCAGCCATCGCTGCTTGGTACAAGGCACGGCGCGCCCGCCTTGAGCGCCAGTTCCTCGTTGGGCTCTCCGGCAAAAAAACACAAATCTCCAAGCGCAATCTGCGCGGAGAGAGGGCGGCTCTCGTCGTCGCACAGGGCGTACCCCATCGAACCGTCCAGACAGGACCAAATCATCGTTTCTTCCCAGCCTTCGAACAGCGGGGCAATTCTCTTTACGTCGGTCATGAAATCTCCCGTTCGTTTGTTTTCAAAAAAAGAAAGCGCCGCCGAAGCGGCGTAAAAAAAGCGGTTACTGCATCCGCCGGATGATGCGGTTTGCCTCGGCGTAGATGCGCTCCGGGTCGTCGCCAATAAAGAACGCGCCGCGCTCGTAGAGAATGCTCCCGGCGACCATCGTGAGGGCTACGTTTTGCTTTGTGCCGCTGTAGACGATGTTTTTTTCAATGTTGTTGAGCGGCTGCATGTTCGGCTGCTTCAGATCGATCAGAATCAGATCCGCCTGTTTTCCCGCGGCGAGGCAGTCGCACTCGTCAAACCCGCAGGCGTACGCGCCGTTTCGGCAAGCCATGGTCAGCACGTCCTCCGCGTCCACGGCCTCCGCGCCGTGTTCGAGCTTTTGCAGGCCGGTGGTGAGAAACATCTCTCGGAACATATCCAGGCAGTTGTTGCTCGCCGGTCCGTCCGTGCCGATGGCGACGGGGATGCCGCGCCGGAGATATTCATAGACCGGCGCCACGCCGCTGGCGAGCTTTACGTTCGAACCCGGGCAGGTGACGACCGTCATCCCGCGCGCGGAGAGAATCTCCATCTCGCGCTCGGAAACGTGCACGCAATGGTATCCGCCGCCGCCGTAGTTAAACAGACCCATATTGTCGAGGTATTCAATCGTGCGCATGCCGCTGTGCCGCACGCAGCTTTCGACCTCCGCCGCCGTCTCGTTCAGGTGCGTGTAAAACGGCTGCTTAAGCGACTGCACCATATCGGCCAGATCGCGCAGCAGCGGCTCGCTCGTCGTATACTCCGCGTGAAAGCCGAGCCGGTAAGAGATC
>DAIRTE010000230.1:0-3199 GCA_036804025.1 Clostridia bacterium
GCATCTGCGGCGAACACGGCGGCGATCCGTCGAGCATCGAGTTCTGCCACAAGGTTGGGCTGAACTACGTCTCCTGCTCGCCGTTCCGCGTGCCGATTGCGAGACTGGCAGCGGCGCAGGCCAAGATCAACGAAAAGTAAGAAGTTAGTTCATAAAAGAATCCACCCTTCGGGGTGGATTTTTTGATACTCCCAGTAGGGTTACTGCGCGTAATTCTCCGTATACTCAAATACTTTTCGCAAACCCTTGTTCCCATCGTGGCTGATGCGAATGTTGTCCGTGAGCGTAAAGTGCATGCCGTCGCTCGTGGACACGTAGTAGTGCCCCCATTCAAACCCCGCGCGGTAGAACGCTAGTTCATAGAGCAGATAGTTGATCACCGTCTCCGGAACGTTTTGGAATACCCAGATCAGCGAATCGCCGGAATAGGTGTAGTCGTAATACGAAACGCCTTTCTCCGTCTTCGTGCCATTGTAGGTGAGCTTTTCACCAACCTCGGTGTTGATGAGCGCAATGTTCTCCTTTAGATTGTCGTTTACGCCCATGCCGCCGTTGAGGTCGGTCGCCGTACCGAACGCATGGTGGCTGATCGACTGTTCACTTGAGGTAAAGCGCGAACAATACGAGCCGTTATAGGTATCGATCAGGTCGCTGAGCAGTAGCACGCCGGAGTCCCCGTTGGTGCCGGAGACGCGCACATGCACGTTGTTTAGATAGTACGACGCGGCCTGATAATACGGCAGCGCCTTTTTGTGGATGCGCCAGAGCTCCCGCCCGGGCAGGCACTCGTAGGAGATGATGTTTTCGTTCTCCCAGTCCGGGTCGGCGACGATATACCGCTTGTCCACCCACTGGTAGCGATAGAGAAACGCGTCCTTATCCTTGAAGAATTTAAACGCGGTTTCGTAGCTGTTGTTGCTGAAATCCGAACGCGAAATCTTGTTCCACTGGTCGGAGAGTACGTAGAACTGCGTTTGATACAGTTGCTCCGGCGTCGGCTGACCGACGCTCGTTGCGAAGACGGTGAGCGTATGGATGCCGGTGTGCAGCGCGGAAATCTGCGTCAATTGATCGAGCGACATGCCCTCCTGCGTCAGCGCGTCGTCCAGCGCGTAGGAATAGACGTTCTTCGCCGGGTCAAACGTGACCTGTTGCGTATACGGATAGAACAGATCTTCGTTATAAGCGCAGTTGATGGAGATGGAAACGGAGAGCAGCGGATAGTTCGACTGAACGGTTCCGCGCAGGCGGTAGCCCTTGCCGAGCGGGAGGCGGCTCTCCTTGACCGGCATGGGGTCATCCGTGCTTTCGTCGAAGGTGAGTACACTGGGGATCATTGGCGTGGGTTCCGGCGTGGGCGGAATGGTGACAAACAGCTGCGTCGGCACGGGGGATTCCTCGGCCAGCGGGGCAGGCGGTTTCAGCGCGCGAAGCGGAAGCACGATTGCCAAAAACAGCAGACAAAGGCCAACCACCACGCCGAGCGCGATGACCGCCGCGCCGCGCATGCCAACCGGCTTTCGCTTTTGTTTCGTTCGTTCCGTCATTCCAATCCCCTTTCTACGAAATAGCATGAAACTATTCTAGCACAATCGCCAACCACAACACAAACGCAGGGAGTAGCGCAGAGTCCCCGTTTTTGACAGCAGAACACCGGAATGTTAAAATACTCCTGAACGCGCTTGTATCGGAAGACGTTTCTACACGCGTTACTTTTTCGAATCCAAATAAACTAGATGCGATCATAAAAGGAAGAGATATATGGCCGTTCTCATTGCCGCGGTTGTGCCGCACCCGCCGATTATTCTACCGGAAATCGGGCTGGGACAGGAGCACGAAATCCGCCAGACCACAGAGGCGTATCGCGAGGTTGCGCGGCGCGTTCGAAAGGCAAAGCCGGAGACGCTCGTGATTCTCTCGCCGCATGCGACGAGTTACGCGGACTATTTTCATATTTCGCCCGGCAAGAAAGCGCGCGGCGATTTTCGCCGGTTTGGCGCAAAGCAGGTTGAGGTGACCGCGTTCTACGACGAGGAGTTTGTTGCCGCGTTGGAGAAGAACGCAAAGCGCGCGGGGGTTCCCGCCGGAACAAAGGGTGAACAGGACGCAACCCTCGACCACGGAACCATGATTCCGCTGACGTTTCTCGCGGAACGCGAGCTGCCCTGCTCGATTGTACGCATTGGCCTCTCCGGCCTCGATCCGGCGGCGCACTATCGCCTCGGCAAGTGCATCAAGAAGACGGCGGAGGAGCTAAACCGCGACATCGCGGTCGTCGCCAGCGGCGATCTGTCGCACAAGCTGCTCGAATCAGGGCCGTATGGCTACGCCGAGCAAGGGCCGGAGTTCGACCGCTTTGCAACCGCCGCGCTGGGAAAGGGCGACTTTCTGTCGCTGCTGACCATGGATTTGAATTTGAGCGAAGCGGCGGCGGAGTGCGGCCTTGGCGCGTTTCGCATTCTCGCGGGTGCGCTCGACCAAATGGCGGTGACGAGCGAGCTACTCAGCTATCAGGGCCCGTTTGGCGTCGGGTACGCCGTCGCGACGTTCCTGCCGCAGGGCGAGGATCGGGAACGGGCGTTTGACGTGACCTATCAGCGCGCCGAGCGCGCGCGCATCAGTGCCGCCCGTGAACGGGAGGACGCGTATACGCGGCTCGCCCGGCAGACAGTAGAGTCGTTTGTGAAAACGGGAGAGGCGCTTCCCCTGCCGGATGACCTGCCGGAGGAACTGACGAAAACGCGCGCGGGCGTGTTCGTTTCGCTCAAGATCGCGGGAAAGCTGCGCGGCTGCATTGGCACCATCAGTGCCGTGACGGACAGCATTGCTGAAGAAATTCGCAAGAACGCGGTGTCCGCCTGCAGTGAGGACCCCCGGTTTGAACCGGTACGAGCAGAGGAGCTGGAGCGGATTCAGTACAGCGTGGACGTGCTGGGCAAGACCGAGCGCGTCGACTCCGTGGAACAACTGGACGCGAAGCGCTATGGCGTCGTCGTGATCTCCGGCTACCGCAAGGGGCTGCTGCTGCCGAATCTGGACGGCGTGGACACCGTGGAGGAGCAGATTAAGATTGCCAAGCGCAAGGCGGGCATTCCGGAAGGCGAGCGCTGCCGCATGGAGCGCTTTGAGGTGGTTCGACACCAGTAGCGGAGGATGCATTCAAACGAACGGCTTGAGGCGGTGAGTAAATGGGAAAGGC
>DAIRTE010000231.1:0-3177 GCA_036804025.1 Clostridia bacterium
TTCGTGGACTTCTACTCGGACTTCGACGTGCAGCGCGCACGCGAAATGCTCTCCCGCCTGAACGTTCCGGCGAACAAGCGGATGAAGCAGCTCAGTAAGGGCACGCGCGAAAAGATGCAGCTCGTGCTCGTGATGTCTCGCCGCGCGAAGCTCTACCTGCTGGACGAGCCGATTGGCGGCGTGGATCCGGCGACGCGGGATTATATCCTCGACACCATCATCAGCAACTACGACAACGAGGCGACGATTCTGATCTCCACGCACCTGATTGCGGATGTGGAGAAGGTGCTCGACGAGTTCCTCTTCCTGAAAGAGGGCGTCATCACGATGCACGACACGACGGATAATGTCCGCGAAACGCAGGGCAAGTCGCTGGACGAACTGTTCCGGGAGGTATTCAGATGCTAGGCAAATTGATTAAGCACGATTTCCGCGCGCTCTCGCGCACGCTCTTTCCGCTCCAGATTGGGATTCTCGGCGGCGGACTGGTGGCAACGATTCTCTCCGCGCTGAGCATTCGCCTCAGCGAGGCTTCCTGGGCGGGGGCGAACGGCTCCAACCTGGTGAAGATGCTGCTGCTTGGCGCATCCGTGACCGTGGCGGTGTTGATCGGCGTCGCGATTATGGCCTCGCTGTTCGTGACGCTGATTCTGATCTGCTACCACTTCTACCGCAGCTTCCTTGCGGACGAAGGGTACCTGACCTTCACGCTGCCGGTTTCCACGAGCAACCTGCTCTGGAGTAAACTGCTCACCGGCATGTTCTGGATGCTGATTAACAGCGTTGTCGTCTGCATTGCATTGGCGATCTACGCGGTGTTTGGCACGACGACGAATACGTTGCTCAACAACGACGTTCTGCAGGCCTTCCGGCTGTTCTTTACGGAACTTCTGCCGCAGGCAAGCCAGTATGTCAGCATTCCGGTGATGTCGATTGAAACCATCGTGGTCGGGATTCTCGGTCTCGCGGCGCAGCTGCTGCAGATTTTCTTCGCGATCATCGTTGGCGGCCAGGTGGCAAAGAAGCATCGCTTAATGGCGGCAATCGGCATGTACCTGCTCATCAACATGGGCGTCGGGATCATCAGCTCGATCTTCATGTCCGTCGTTACCTTCGGGGAAGGCGTGGCAACCCTCGCGCTGAACACCGCACAGGAGGTTGGAACGTTTATGTCCACCATCTTCGGCTGGTACGGCGTACTGTTCGCAGGCCTGAGCGTCATGTTCTTCCTGATTTCGAGATCGATTCTGAAAAAGAATCTGAACCTCCAGTAACGGAAGTTAATAAAAAATACCGGCTCACGCCGGTATTTTTTTACGGTCAGATCGATTCTCAAAAAGAAACTGAATTTGCAGTAAAACGAGTAACATAAAAAATACCAGCGTAAGCCGGTATTTTTTTGCGCTGCCTCTTGCAAGCCAGGAAAAGCAGTGTTATTATGAGACTACCGAACGGAAGGTAGGAACAATTGGAGGCATACGATGGGCAAACCGGAAATCTTAAGTCAAGCGCTTCGGCTCTTTCTGGAGAAGGGATACGACGGCGCGAGCATGAGCGACATTGCCGCGGCGGTGGGCATCCAAAAAGCGTCGCTCTATGCGCACTACACCGGCAAGGAGGAGATCTTCTCCGCCGTGTTCTCGGACGTGCTGGAGGAATACCGCCTCCTCCTTTCTTCCTTTGCCGCGCGGCAGGCGGGCGAACATGCGCTGGCGCAATTGGAGCGAATCTTTCGGGAGTTTCTGCTGTACTGCCTTCAAAGTGCGAAGATGCGTTTCTGGGATCGATTTTTCTACTACTCGCCGGAATTCCTGCGCGAGCGGATGGCGCGCGAAACCGGCGAGACGCAGCAGGAATTCTTACATATGATAGAACAAATCATCACGGAAGGCATCGAGCAGGGCGAAATCCGCAGCCAGCCGGTCGGAGGCGCGGCGCTGGCGTATTACTATCTGATGATCGGGCTGTCCATGTCCGTCTCCCTGTATGAGCGCGGCGCGCTGGAGCGCGACATTGCGCTTGCCTGGGGCGGACTGTCGAATGGGCTTACAAACAACACAACGGGAGAATAAAGATGGAAAAGCGAACACTGGGGAACAGCGGAATCGAAGTCAGCCCACTGGGATTGGGCTGCTGGGCAATTGGCGGGCCGTTTACGATGTTTGGCCAGCAGGACGGCTGGGGGCAGGTGGACGACGTGGAGTCGATCCGCGCGATTCAGCGCGCGGTGGAGCTCGGCGTAACGCTCTTTGACACCGCGGACGCCTACGGCACGGGGCATAGCGAAGAGATACTGGGCAAGGCGCTGCGCGAACGGCGAAAGGACGTGGTCATCGCCACGAAAGGCGGATTCGTCTACGACCGCGAACAGCGCGCGCTGACCGGGCAGGACTACTCCCCGCGCTACCTGCGCTGGGCGCTGGAGGCATCCCTGCGACGGCTCGGCACGGACTATGTCGACCTGTATCAGCTGCACACCGGCAGCATTCCGCCGGAAGCGGTGGAACCCGCGTTTGACGAACTGGAACGGTTGAAACAGGAGGGCAAGCTGCTCTGCTACGGCTGGAGCACCTATACGCGCGAGAACGTGGTTACGTTTGCCGAAAAAACGCGAGGCTCGGTGATTCAGACCAAGGCAAACCTGTTCAGCTACGACGAAGCGGCGATTGCCGCCTGCGAGGAACACGGGTTTGCCTGCCTGAACAACAGCCCGCTCGCGATGGGCTTCCTCTCGGGTAAGTTTTCGGAAGGGACAAGGTTTTCGGCGGACGACGTTCGCGCCTCCGCGTTTGACTGGACGGAGTACTTTGAAGACGGGCGGCCAAAGCAGGCGTTTCTGGATCGTCTGCGCCTCGTGCGCGAGGTGCTGCAGAGCGGCGGGCGGTCGGTTGCGCAAGGCGCGCTGGCTTGGCTCTGGGCCAAGAGCGGGGCGAACATTCCGATTCCGGGCTTTAAATCGGTGGCACAGGCGGAGGAAAACGCGCGCGCAATGGCGTTTGGCCCGCTGGATCAAGCGGAACTGAATCAGATTGAGCAGGCGCTCGGCCGGGCGTAATCGCGTGTGCGCCGGGTACGAGGAAAAGCTTGCGTTTGCGCCCGCGTTCCCCGTATAATAACGCTCATGAAACGAGTATTGGGCAGCATTCGCCGCGCGGACGAGCGGTATCATATGATTGA
>DAIRTE010000232.1:0-3132 GCA_036804025.1 Clostridia bacterium
GCATCCGTCTTTGTAAAACGCAGCGCCAGAGGACTGTCCGATATGGAAAGAGCAGCTGGTGAGGACGGCGAACTGCTGTTGGACACCGTCACCGTCCGGGTTTCACTTCTCGTGTAACCCTGCGGGGCCTGAACTTCGGTAACGGTATATTGCCCGGCAGAAAGCCCGTAGATCGTAGTTTCGCCGTCGCTGGTCGTGAAAGTCGATCCACCGGCATCGTTTTTGTAGTACGCGCCACTGCTCACATCGGAAAGTAAAATTACGTCACCGTTTTCATCCTTGATCTGGAAAACGCCACCGTCGAGCGATTCACCTGTGACAGAGTCTGTTTTCGTAACTGCCAACACCGTGGGTTGATTTTGGATCGAAACAGCATTGGAGCCGGTGAATGAAATGGACAGGTCGGATTGCGTGATAAAGCCGTCTGTGGTTGCTTCACGGAGGGTATAGGAACCGATGGGAAGATATGAAACGGTGACTTTCCCGTCGCTGCCAGTAAGAATTGTAGTGCCCCCGCCACTGTCGTAACGGTACTGTCCGTCGGCGATTTGCGAAATGCTTACAGGATTGCCTCCGTCGTCGAACAGCGTGAATGTCACGTTGCTCATAGCCTCGTTTGTCAGCGCATTTGTCTTGGTGATCGTAAATTGCGTTGGATTATTTGCAATCGTTACACTAGAATCGCTTGTCAGGGAAATCGACTTGGTTGCAGCAGCGACATACGCTTCGGGCGCTGAAAGTTCGACGAGTTTGTAGTCGCCGGAGGGCAGGTTGCTTAGAACCGCGGTTCCGCCGCTGGTTGTGAATTGCGTTACGGTTCCTCCGGAAGCATATTGACCCTCCGCTGTTTGCACCAGACCGACGGCCGAATCGTTTTGGGTGAGCTGGAACGTTGCGCCGTCGAGCGCGTTGCCGGTAACGGCATCGGTTTTATTGATTGTAAGATCGTAGAATGACCCGGTGATTCCGATGATCTGGCTCATGCCCGTTGTGCCGGTGATCATCTCGATGAACACGAGCTTTTGCCGCGTGCTGTCATACGGCTCGTACCAACCCAGATCGACGCTGCTCACGTTGCCGACAGTGGCGGTGAAATACAGGCTGACTTCGCTGCCGATGAGGGAGGATGGCGCGGTGATGGTCAAGGCGTCGTTACGTCCGCCGGTATAGCCGCTGATTGTAACGTTGGATTGATTGGGCGTGACTGAGTACCCGTAGGTGGATGTCACGCTCAGCGTGGTGACGAGCTGGCCATTAATGAGCGACCACTTTGGGAAGAGCGTTGAAAGATGCACGGTCGCGTTACTGCCGACGTCCTGCGCGCGGGCGTAGTTGAGCAGCTCCATGCACCAGTTCCACACTGCCTCGCCGCCGGATTTTACGCGGATGCACCCGTTGCTCAGCAGCATGAAATCATACCCTTGTCCGCAGCTTTCCTTGATCCAGAATCGGATCGCGTTTGCCGTTGCGTAAAAAGCGTCGTCGTCGCTTAAGCCTGCGTTCTTGGCAGGGAAGCCGTGGTTGAGAATCGCTTGAATGCCGGTCATCGTGGTTCCGGTGAACATCGTCGCGGGATCGAAGGGCGTGTAATCAATGGATTCGCGCGGCGGTTTCGCCTCATGCTCGACGCAGTAGCCAACGTTTCCGTTGGACATATCGAAATACATGACGGTGTTCAGGTCGTGCCACGTGCCGTCGCGATAGTACTCAAACCAATCGTAGAGGTCGTGGTCGGTCACGTTCACCGCCAGCGCGGTCGCGCTTATGCCTGCCAGCAGGAACACCAGCAGGACAGCTCCAAGTATTCGTTTCAATTTAGTTGTCATATTGTTTCTCCGTTTCGTTATATAGATTTGGTTTATGGTTACATCGGTTTGCAGCTCGGATCACGCTCCGAATAAAAAAACGCCCACACGGTTGGTGTAAACGTTCTTTCGAGGGAAGTATTTAGCGGGATTCGCTCTTAGCAAGCAATGCCTCGTGGTACCACTCGGCCTTTTTTGCTTGTTGGGGGTACCCCAAACCCCATAAAAAACCCCCGATTCAATCGGGGCGGCTGCGGCTCTTCGAGCCTTCTATTATTGCGTGTGTTCTGGTTCCGTCCTTGGTTTGGTGCGGTCGATGCCGAGAATTGCGTCTACATTTGCCTTGGCGGTCTGTACATCCTGCATCTCCCTGCGCGCTTGCTGGTATTCGCCATACGCCTTTTTCTTTGCAGCCAACAGCGACTCAAACTCAGCGTTCAACTCCTTGAGCGACGGTATTTTTCGATCGGATAGCGCGTCAAACGCTGTTTTTGCAGCCTTGTGCAGCAGGATCTCCGTTTCGTGTTCCGCGTAGAATTGCTTGCTGTAGCCGCTTTGCCGATAAGAGATATACACATCACGCGTTTTGCGATAGTGAAAGATGTGCTCTCGCAGACTGGCAAGCTCACGCATCCGAGCCTCTGCCGATTGGATCTCGCTGGAGAGCTTACTATACTGCGTGGACGCTTCACGAGCACGAACATCCAATTTCTCATAGTCCAGCAGTTGATGCTCCGTCAGGTAGTTCAGCGTCTGCGCCATCTGCTTGAGATTGAATTTCTTCGCCCAGCGCTCGTAACCAACGCCCTTGCCCGCCAACAACTTCGATTGAATATCGACCATGAGGTTCACACGATCTGGCGTTTCCGTTGCAAGAGGTTTCGCACGCTTGCTTTGCGGCTTTTCTCCGGCGATGATTGCGCGAAGAGAATCCTCCGAATATGTCTCACCTAATGATCGCAATCGAATATAACGCTGTTGCCCAGCCTTCCGAAACGCCAGATACTTTCCCTGCTTGATTTCGTACCCAGCCATTCGCATATCCGACAAGAATGCGTCAAGCGTGGCGGGCTTCTTCGAAAGTGTGCAGTCGATGTCGTTTCGGAGTTGATCACGTTGAGAGAGCGGCTTATCGGCGCCAAGCCATTTTCCGTAGTGCTTGTGTGCCTTGCCGGGGTGCACGATGATGGAAACGCCGTGCTCCAGACAGAGGCGGTCGCTGATCTTGCGGAGCGCGAAACTGCTGCCGAGGAAGTTGCGGAATTTTCGCGCGCCGTCCATGGTGGTTGAGTTGAAGAGGATGTGTGTGTGAATGTGCTGTTTGTCG
>DAIRTE010000233.1:0-3129 GCA_036804025.1 Clostridia bacterium
AGCCATGCTGTTCAAAAAAAGTTTTCTTTTCGTTCAATTCTTGCGCATGGTTTTCGCCAAACGCTGTCTGCCCTGCTTCGATTGCTTCCGCGATTTTTTCAATCCCCATGTACTTGGAAACGGCAACCAGGCGCACGTCTTCCAGCTTTCTGCCGGATCGGGCGCAGGCAAGCGCCATTTGTTCGCGCACGTTTGCGAGATTCTCCGCTATCGTGCTCATGGCTTTACATACTTCTGGCCTGCGGTCAGCGTATCGGACGCGTTATGTGCGCGAATGACCGCTTTCTTGCCGTCCTGCGAGAGAATATCGACCTCCACGCGCAGAACCGAGTCGCCGTAGGCAATGTTGATGCCCGCGACTCCGTTGACCATCTCGATGGCCTTGAGCGGGACGACCAGCCCCTGCGCGGACTTGGAAATCTTGGCCGCGACCGTGCGCGCGCCGATGAGCTTGCCGATATCGACGTTGAACTCCAGAATGTTGACCACGGACTTTTCCGAAACCGTGCCCGCGCGCGCAGTCGCCGTGTACGCTTCCTCCGAATAGTCGGTAAATACGACGCTGTACTGCTCACCCTCGGCAAGGCGCATCGGGTCGGCGGAATCCGTGACAAACGCGACGAACCAATGCGTATTGTTGACGATGCGGTAGAGCGGCAGCTCGCTTGTGGACTCCGCGGTGTTAGCCGTGTTACCGCCTTTGACAACGTTTTTGATCAGTGCGGAGTTGATGGTGGAGAGCTTATTGACGTTGAGCACCTGCTCGTAACCGTCGAAATAAAAGCTCACAATGCCCGTGCCGGACGTGTTTTTGATCTCTTTTCTCCAGCCGGACATGGTAGACTGCTGCGAGGAGAAGTCGGCGTAAAGCTGGTTTAGGGTCGTATCGGGCGTCACGATGGTCTTCATGAGCGTTTCGCGCTGGGTCTGCAGATCCTTGAGCGTCTGCTCCAGATCCAGCATGTCCAAATTGCTCTCCCCGCGGGAAACTGAGCGAATCTGCGCTTCCACCGTGGCGATGTTGGTGTTGAGGTCGGCCAGTTCCGCGGGCTGCTGCCCGCCGAGGAGCTGCAGCTGGTAGGTATAAATTTGCTTTTGCAGGTTGAGGAGCGTCACCATGGTTTCGTCCTGATACCCGCGCTTATAGACTTGCGCAATCAACTGATCGTTTGAAACGGTCGCCCCTTCCACAACACTGTAGGTAATCTTTTCGTAAGGTTCGGTCATGATAGTCGTTTCGTCGCGAATCACCGCGGCGCTGACTTCCAGCTCCGCGCCAAGCGAACCGAGCTGTATTTCGCCGGTCTTCTTCGTGAGGTTGATCACGACCACGACCAGCGCAATGAACCCGACGACGCCGAGAATCATAAAAAAGAATCTGCCCTTGAGCCTTACTCTGGATCTTGCCATTCTTTCACCGCCAAATAGTTTGGTTCTGCCGATTAAAAGTGATCCGTCAATCCGATCACAAATTCATAATCAGTCTTGGTTCAGGACGAACGGTTATTCTTTCTGCCCGCCGCCGACTTCGTAGCCCTGCTTCTCGCTTCTGCCGTACTGGCGGTCGAAGTTTTCTCTGTTCTTTTCGCGGTAGAGCGAAAACAGCTCTTCCGCGCTCATGCCGCTTTTGAGGCACATGCTCACAAAGAAGTGCAGAACGTCCACGAGTTCGCCCTTGAGCGCCGCGTCGTCTACCGGACGCGGATTCTTCCACCACTTGAAGTTGACCTCGTCGAGCACCTCGGAAAGCTCCGAGAGCATGGCGAGCACTTCCTTCTGCATCCACTCTTCCTTCGAATAGGAAAGCCCGCGCCGCACGGCGATATCCTCGTCCAGCGACTGCTGCAATTGAAAGATCATGTCCAGCTTATCCATCGTTTTCCTCCGAGCAAGTACCCGCGCCGCGGCAAACGGTTCCGGTACGATTAAACGAGTTTTGATTCAAGCGCGCTTCTGTGCTTTTTCACCCGCCCGACCAGCGCCGTGCAGGCGTTCTGCCAGTCGAGGCAGACGGGCAGGATGCGCTCAATATCTTCCATTGTAACACACTCGATCCGGCGGATGGTTTCCGCTTCGTCATACTCGCGCTTCTGGAGCAGCAATACCTTGCCCAGCGCGTTCATGCGCGAACTGACGGACTCCATGCCTAATAGGTAGCTTCCCTTGAGCTGATCGCGGCAGCGGATGAGTTCTTCCTTGGTAACGCCGTTTTTGCGCACGTTTTCGATTTCGTCGATCATGCGCCCCAGCACCTCCGCCGCCTGCTTATCGCCTGTTCCGGCGTAGAGCGTAAACGTGCCGGTGGTCGTAAAGCTCGTTGGGTACGAATACACGGAGTACGCCAGCCCCAGCTTTTCACGGATGGTCTGGAACAGCCGCGAACTCATGCTGCCGCCGATGATGTTGGAGAGCACCGCCAGCGGAAACTGCCCTTCGGTGTCCCGCGCAAACCCCGGCAGGGTTACGCAGAGATGCACCTGTTCGACGTCCTTTTCGACAAAGCGGACTCTCTTGCCGCCCGGAAACCGCTCCACCAGCGGCTTGGAAGAACCCGGTTTTTCGAACCCGCCGAAATAGCGGGAAATGGTCTCCACGAGCTGCGCTTCGTCAAAATGCCCCGCGCAGGCAACGACGATGTTGCTGGGCAGGTAGTGTTCGTTTTTATAGGCAAACAGCGACTCCCGCGTAAACGCGCGGACGCTGTCCTTCGTGCCCAGAATCGCGCTTTCGAGCGACTCGCCTTCAAAGAACGACATGTTCGACTCTTCGGAAGCAACGTCCTCCGGCGTATCCTCGTTCATAAGGATTTCTTCGAGCACAACCCCCTGCTCTTTTTTGAGCTCGTCGGGATCGAACACGCTGTTGAGCACGATATCCGAGAGGATATCCGCCGCGAGTTCCATATGCTCGTCGAGCACCTTTGCGTAAAAGCAGGTGCATTCCTTGCTCGTAAACGCGTTGAGGTTGCCGCCGACGGCGTCCATCTCGATGGCAATCTGCTCGGCGCTCCTCTTTTCGGTTCCCTTGAACACCATGTGCTCAATCAGGTGCGAAGCGCCCGCCGTTTCCGGCGATTCCCGCACGGAACCGGTATCCACCCAAACGCCCATGGCCAGCGAGCGGACGTAG
>DAIRTE010000234.1:0-3060 GCA_036804025.1 Clostridia bacterium
TGTCATAGTAGCGATAACCGACGTAAATGCTTTCGCGATACTCCACCGTGCGCGGATAGCCGGGGAAGTAGGCGTAGGAAGGAACGTCCTCCAGCCGAATGGGCCAGCTCTCGGTGAGCTTGCCGGAGGGGCAAACCTTGCCAGCGACCAGATCCGCCGCCGCACCGCCAAACGCCTGACCGCTCAGGTAGAGCATCAGAATCGCCGCCGCGTCCGCCTCCCAACTCATGTCGATGACCGAACCACCTGCGAGCAGCACCACGACGTTTTTGTTGACCGCGCGGATGCGGCGGACGAGTTCGATGTGACTCTCCGGAAGATTGAGCTTGTCCCGGTCGAAACCCTCGGACTCAAACCGATCCGGCAGGCCGATATACAGCAGCGCCGCGTCCATGCCGCGCGCAACATCGCATGCTTCGTCGAGCAGCGCTTCGTCGGAGGCGTCGCTTTCCTCAAGATAGCCCGCGGCATATTCCGCGTGCAGGCCGAGCTTGACCAGCTCATCCAGCGGGCAGTCCATGGCGAGCGGAACGACCTTGCTGCTGCCCGAACCCTGATAGCGCGGCGTTTTGGCAAACGCGCCGATCACGGCGACGTGTGCTCCGCGCTTGAGCGGCAATACGTTTCGCTCGTTCTTGAGCAGCACCGCGCTTGCTCCGGCGGCTTCCCGCGCGAGAGCGTAGTGCTCCGTCGGATTGAACGACCCGGCCGGAATCGCCGCACCCTTGAGCGCCAGCTCGACCACGCGGACTGCGCAGGCGTCCACCGCTTCCTCGGATAGCGCGCCGGTGCGCACCGCCTTCACGATCTGCCGGTCGTGATAGTCGCCGACAAACGGCATCTCCAGATCAAGCCCGGCGGAAACGCCGGTAACGCGGTCGTGCACCGCGCCCCAGTCCGACATAATAAGCCCCTGAAAGCCGAATTTCGTGCGAAGTACATCCGTCAGCAGCCAGTGATTGTCGCTGGCGTTGACGCCCTTGACGCGGTTGTAGGAACACATCACCGTCCAGGGCTGCTCAATCTGAATGGCGCGCGCAAAACCCGAGAGATAGATTTCGAACATTGCGCGTTCGTCCACAACCGAGTCCACGGTCAAGCGCCGCAACTCCTGACTGTTGAGCGCAAAGTGTTTCATGCTCGTGCCGACCTGCTCGCTCTGAACGCCCGCGATGTAGGCGCCCGCGAGTTCGCCGGAGACGACCGGGTCCTCACTGAAATACTCAAAGTTTCTGCCGCAGAGCGGGCTGCGTTTGATGTTCAGCCCCGGGCCGAGCAGCACGGTGACGCCCGCCGCGCGGGCTTCCCGCCCGAGCGCCGCGCCGACGCGGCGAAGCAGGCTCCGGTCAAAGGAGCAGGCGAGGGCGGAGGCGGTTGGAAAACAGGTAGCCGGTTGGGTGTGCCGACCCACCTTTGGAACATCCACTTCCTTGCGCAGCCCGTGCGGGCCGTCCGACACCGCAACGCTTTCTAAATTCAGTCTCGGAATGCGCTTTGTGCGCCAGTTGTCCGCGCCGCTGAGCAGGCTCGCTTTTTCCTCAAGGGTCATCTGCGAAACAAGGGTTTGTGCCTGAGCAAGAAAATCCATACCGCCACCTCCTGTATTGGGAGCATTATATCACGAGGTCGTTTCCACAGAAAAGAACCGAATGCACAAATTATCCGAATCCGGTCGTTCGGCCATTTTTCATAACAATGGTGGACTCGTCAATAGAGACTGCGATGAAAAAAACAAGAAAATTATTACATGAAAATCACATATTACTGTTGACACGGATTCTTCGGTGTGATATCCTCGTTTCAGGTTTAGGAACAACTCCCACGAAAAGGCAAAACCCGTGAAAGCGGGCGACGCAAAGCTAAAGGGTCTAACGGCGCGAAAGCGTCCACGACAGCCAGCTGCCGAATTGAGTGTCCTGCCGCCGAATGGATTATATTTCTATTTTGCAGCGATAACTTTTTTGGCAGTCTGGCGGAAAATTGGCGGACTGTCTTTTTTTGATCCAAGTGGGGGACTTCCGAGCCGAACAACATTTTGTTTCGGAGGGGTTTCACCATGAAAAGAAAGATTTTGAGCGTTCTCGTTCTCGTTATGCTGCTGGTGATGCTGATTCCCAGCGTTGCGAATGCAGAGGGCAACGGAGTTGCAATCAGCGCAGCGCCATACTCGAGCTCCGATTTTGCGAAGCTTGAGCGTATGGTAGAGAAAGCGAACAAGCAGATTGCGCAGGCCGTTAAAAAGGCGCAGAACACGCCGTTTGACGATGTTGCAGAACTGCTTGCCTATGTGGACGGCGTTGTTGCCGAAGTCGTGAGCTATGCCAACTCGATTGGTGCAACCGTTGTTTGCGAATATACGGCCTATGTGGTCGATGGACAGACTGTCATGATCGATCCGCTCCGCGTGATTCCGCTGTAAGCACGCAGGAGTGCGTGTCGGCGGGAGGGAGCCGGAATGATCGTTTCCAGCGCGGAGTTTGACCGCCTGTTTGGCAGGCATGCCACGCGGCTGCGGGAAATCATCCATCAGATCTATGCGCTGGAACAGGTAGAGCGGGTCATTCTCTTTGGCTCATATGCGAAGGGTTGTCAGAAACACGAAAGCGATGTGGACCTCGCTGTGTTTTTCAATTGTAACGATGCGCGTCTGCTGGACCGATATCGCCAGCTGGCGCGCATTTGCGTCAATTCGGAAATCGATATTCAAGTTCAACCGTTTCACGCCTATGAATTATCTACGCCGTGTGGTATTATTGAAGAGATTCAAACATACGGCATTGAACTACGTGTAGAATAGCGCGAGCGGGCCCGAACCAGCCGCTCGCCTACGGGTGACGGAATGGACGGGATACGGTTTAATCGAAAGAGCGCATCGAGCGCGCCGCCGCAAGAAAATGAAGCAATCACCACCTTGCTGTCCAAACAGGGCGACTTGGAGATGATGCTTCAAAAGATTGGCGGCGAGTCCGTCGTTTGGCTTACGCCGGCGAAGGACGCTTCCGCCATCGAGTTTTTCTTCATTCACGAGGGCGGCGTGGAGCTCGCGCTGGACGACGGCCT
>DAIRTE010000235.1:0-2865 GCA_036804025.1 Clostridia bacterium
GTTTTGCGTTATATTGGTATGGAACATTATGCAGTTGCGCAAAAGAGAGGGAGAAATGCCGTTATGATCGACGAAAAACGCATGGTTACGCTCGGTGGGCTGCCGCAAAAAATTCACATCAAGGGAGAAAACGAACTGAACCCGGTACTGCTGTTTTTGCATGGCGGGCCGGGCGTTTGCAACCGCCATACGGTCATGACCGACCACGCGGACCTCGCGAAGGTGTTTACCATCGTCGCCTGGGATCAACGCGGCAGCGGCGGCTCCTACTACGGCGCGAAGAAGGAAACGCTCACCGTTGATCGGCTCGTGGAGGACGCAAATGAGTTGGTCAACTGGCTTTGCGAGCGGTTTTCGAAGGATAAAATCTTCATCATCGGCGGCAGCTGGGGCAGTGAGCTTGGCACGTATCTGGCGCACCGGCATCCGGAACGGATCGCAGCCTATGTTGGCTTTGGTCAGGTGGTTGACGGCGCGAAGAACGAGGAAATCAGCTTTGATTTTGCCATGGAGGAATCCGTCAAGGCGGGGGACGAACAATCCATCGCCATTCTGAAAAAAGTCGGCCCGCCGGTGAACGGCGTGTATAAGGGTGGGTTCGACGGCATGATGGCGCAGCGCCGCGTGATGATGAAATACGGCGGCTACTCGAAGAGCGCGAAGAAGCGCAGCTATTTCTCCTCGTTTGTCATCCCCGTGCTGCGTTCCGGCGAGTATTCGATCAAGGATATATACGGCCTCGTGAAGGGCTATAAATACGTGCTCACCGAGATGTGGGACGCGGTAGGCGCGACGAACTTTCCCGAGACCTGCACGAAATTTGCGGTTCCCTACTTCGTGTTCGACGGCGTGCTGGATCAAAACACGCCCGCCTCGCTCGTGCAGGGCTGGTTCGATTCCATCGAAGCCCCGCAAAAGGAGCTCATCTGGTTTGAACAGTCCGGCCATAACCCGATGGGGGACGAGCCGGAGCGCTTCAAAAGCTTGCTGATCAACCGCCTGCTGGCGGTTCGGGATAAGGAGAAGAACGTATGAACGAAACGCAGGTACTGTCCATTCCGCGCACCCGTTTTTCTGAAAAAGTGGGGTTTTGCACCTTTTCCACGGCGAGCAACGTCGTCTACCAGTTCAAGAGCATCTACTATCTGTTTTTTCTGACCAACGTGCTCAAGATCGACGTGCTGGTCGCCGGAACAATTCTGACCATCGGGACCATTTGGGACGCGGTCAACGACCCGCTGATCGGCTTCTGGGCGGTCAACCACAAGTTCAAAAACGGCGAGCGCGTCCGTCCGCTGGCGATTTGGTTCGCCGTGCCGTGGGCCATTACCGTCGTGCTGCTGTTTACGAACTTCGGGCTCAAGAATCAGGCGGCAATTGCGGTTGCGCTGGTCGTCTATCTGCTCTTTGAGCTGTTCAACACATTCGTGGGCATTCCCTACAACAGCATGGGCAGCTTAGCCACCAATCTGGACGCGGATCGCCGCTCGATCAACGTCTTTCGTAACCTCGGCGGCGCGCTTGGCGCGGGCATCGGCGCGGTGGCATGCCTGCCGCTGCTCAAGGCATTCGGCGCGCTGGACGCAAAGGGAAACCTGATCGATTCCATGAGTTCGCGCGGGTTCCTGCTCGCCGCCTGCGTGATGGGCGCGGTCTGCATCATCGGCTGCGTGGTGCATTTCTTTACCACGAAGGAGCGCGTGAAGGCGCTTGCCGAAGACGACGATGAAAAGCTCTCCGCAAAGACGGTGTTTACGATGCTCTTCAAGTGCAAGTCCTGGGTGTTGAACATGCTGTATATCATCTGCTACGGCGTGATCAACCTCTTGCTCATGAGTTGCATCACCTATTACGCAACCTACATCATCGGCAGCACCGCGGCGGCAACCGCCATTCAGGCGGCATATCTCGCGGCGGCGCTCGGCTCGTCCTTCCTCGTCTCCGCCATCGACCGCGCGTTGGGGCGAAAGAAGACCATGCTGCTTGCCGCGGCGATCTTCATCCTTGGCAAAATCTGGTTTGTGATCAATCCGTTCTCGCTTGGCGCAATCTACGTCAACGCGATTACGGTCGGCATTGCGATCACCATCACGTTTGTCATGTTCAACACAAACCGCAACAACATCGTGGACATCATCGAGTGGCAGTCCGGCCGTCGACTGGACAGCATGGTCTCCACGGCGGACAACCTCGCGAGCAAGCTCGCCGTCGCGGGGGCAACGCAGCTCGTTGCCGTTGCGCTCTCAGTCAACGGGTTCAACGCAAAGCTGCCGCAGCAGCCCGTGGGCGCGATCAACGCGATCAACGCGATTCTCGGCTGGGTGCCGATGGTCGTCGCCGCGCTGATGATGATCGTCATCTTCTTTTTGAACATCGAAGACGACACGAAGAAGATGCTTGCGGAAAAAGCCGAACAAGGCCTACTTAATTAACAGAGAACCAAAACTTGTCAAAAACTTGATTTGCCAAACCCTGGGCAGCGTGCTATATTGGATGAAGTTGTGTAAGTCGGTTTAAGACCGACGAAGCGCGAAACAGGTTCACGTCCAAGAGCAAATCTACGTTGTAAGGAGCCTAATACTATGACGACTGGGCATAATTTCTGGGATGCGGGCGTTTGGTCGCTGATGATCGAACTGACGATTCTGCTCGTTGGCATGCTGACGGCAAACATGCTTCGCCGGCTCATCAAACCGTTGCGACAGTCCCTGATTCCCAGCTCCGTACTCGGCGGATTTTTGATACTGTTTGCCAACATGGCGTACGAAAAAATCGTCGGTGCGCCGGTCTTCAGCAAGGTCACGATGGAAACGCTGACCTACCACGGCCTCGGCCTCGGCTTCGTCGCCATGGCGCTGCGCTCCA
>DAIRTE010000236.1:0-2822 GCA_036804025.1 Clostridia bacterium
TCATCGTAGGGCTGCTTTGCGGCGCGGTTGTGCCCGCGGTGCTCGGGGTGGAGCTCATTGCCGGGCTAAACTATCTGAATATTCTGCCTCCCATGCCTTACAGCGGCGCGGTCATTTTCGGAGTCGCGCTGCTCGCGCTCAGCGTAATGCTCGTCATCTTCGCGGTTTACTGCTTTGCGTACCTGCGTCAAATGATTCGTGCCAGCCTCCGCTGGAGAAAGAATCTCATGAAGGACGAAGCGCTGCCGCTGCTCCCGATGAACCCGCAGTTTGCACCTAAGACGCGGAGAGCCCTGCGCGGATTGATGCTCTGGTCGGTGCTGATTTTCGCGCTGACCTGCATTGCCGGTTTTGCTGTACTGATGATCTATACCAACTCTCTCGGCTTCTGGCATGCGCTCGGCTGGTTTGGGTATCCGGCAACCATTCAATAAAGAGTTCTCTGTTTGCGCAACTGTGTTGTTTGAAAAGAATGCGCAGCTGGCAGCAGGCTGATCGAACAGGAAAAACTTGAACTACCCTCAAACTGAAAAGGGCTGACGACGGAATCGTCATAAACAAGGAGATAAAATGAATACCGTATTGATCACCGGAGCCACTTCTGGCATCGGTTTGGCAAGTGCACTCGAATTGGCAAAAAACGGATTCCGCATCCTCGGAATCGGGCGCGACATAAAAAGATGCGAACAGGCGAAACAACTCATTCTGAGCGAAGTCCCCGGCGCGGAAGCGAAGTTTTTCTGCGCGGATCTGATGCAGCAACGCGAGGTGCACCGCATTGCGGATGAGATTACTGCGTATCTCAACGAAAACTGCGGCGGCGAGCTGTTTGCGCTCGTCAACAACGCGGGTTGCGTGCGCAGCTGGCACACAACCACTGAGGAAGGCTACGAACAGCAGTTTGCGCTCAATCACCTCGCCGGATTTTTACTGACGCACCGCATGATGCCGTACTTACTAAAAGCGAAAGGCCGCGTGCTGATGACGTCCAGCGGTTCGCATAGGCATATGAAGATGCATTGGAACGATCTGATGTTCCGCAGAGGGTATCATCCGCTCTTGGCATACAAGCAGTCTAAACTCTGCAACGTACTGTTCGCCAAAGGTCTGAACGACCGCTTTGCCTGGCTGGGACTGCATGCGTACGCGGCTGACCCGGGGCTTGTCTGCACGGAGATCGGCTGCAAGAACACGGGCGGGCTGGTGGACTTTGTCTGGAAGCACCGCAGCAAACACGGCGTGAATCCGGACGTTCCGGCAAAGACGTATGTCTATCTCTGCACGACCGAGCCCGCGCCGGAGGGGCTGTATTACTACCTCTGCAAGGAAGCGCCGTACAGCAAAGAAGTCAACTGGGAGAATGCCGGAAGGCTGTTCCGCATCAGCGAACGGCTCTGCGGGATTCAATTCGACGAAAGGACGGAGAGCAAATGAACGTTTTAATTACAGGCGCGAGCGGCGGACTGGGCCGCGCGCTGGCAAACGAATGCGGCAAGAGGGGATACAACCTCTTTCTCGTAGATATCAATGAACAGGGACTGAGAGCCATTCAAAAAGGTCTTGAGCGTCAGTTCGGCGTGTGCGTCGCTGTTAAAGCCTGCGACTTAACAAGCGATGCGAGCGTTGACGCGCTGATGGAGACGATCGACGAACGGAACATCCGCTTCGATATGCTGCTCAATGTGGCCGGCGTAGATTACGAAGGCGGATTTCTAGAACGCACGCGAAAGGACGTTGTGAAAATCGTATCATTAAATAATGAAGCGACGCTCCGCATTACCCACGCGGTGCTGAACCGCAGACGCGAGAACAAGCCTTTTTCGCTGGTGTTCGTTTCCAGCCTCGCTTCCATGTATCCAATGCCGCTCAAGGCGACCTATGCCGCCTCGAAGCGCTTTCTGCTTGACTTCGCCATGGCACTGCGGCAGGAGCTGAAAAGTCAGGACGTCAACGTGCTCGCGCTTTGTCCCGGCGGACTGGTAACGACAAAAGAAGCCATGAGCGGAATCGCCGCGCAGGGGTTCTGGGGCGGCGCCACGACCAACCCGCTCGAAACGGTTGCACGCCGCACCATCGACGGTGTTCTCAACGGCAAAGGCGTGTACATTCCCGGCGCGCTGAACAGAACGCTGACATTCTTCGGCAATCTCCTTCCGCGTGAATGGGTCGCCGCGGCGATATACCACCGCTGGAACAAAGCGCAGCAAAGCTGGCTCAAGAGCGATCTGAAAGAGCATAATCAGGCCGCCTGAACCGTTCGGATTATCTTGCGTATTCCATGTTCGCGCGCTATGCTTATAGAGGCGGCGCGCAAACTTTTTTACTTGCGTCCGTTCAAAGCGAGGAGAAGCATTTTATGCGCCAAGATATCGAACTCCGGCTGGAAACGCCGCAGGATTATTCGGAAGTGGAACACATTACACGCGAAGCATTTTGGAATAAACATGTACCCGGATGCGACGAGCATTACCTGACGCATGTACTGCGTTCCAGCGCCGCGTTTGTACCGGAACTGGACTTTGTTGCGGTGCACGACGGCAAAGTGGTCGGTAATATCATATATACCAAGGCGGTCATCCGCTGCGACGACGACACGGAACAGAATGTTCTCAGCTTTGGCCCGATTTCCGTATTGCCTTTGATGCAGGGGCAGGGGGTAGGCTCGATGCTGATTCGCCATACGCTGGAAAACGCAAAAGAGATGGGTTATACCGCGGTGCTCATCTACGGCGATCCGGGTTATTACTCCAGATTTGGCTTCGTGTCTGCCGAACAGTACGGAATCGGCACTTCGGACGATTTCTACGCGGAAGCTCTGCAGG
>DAIRTE010000237.1:0-2736 GCA_036804025.1 Clostridia bacterium
GACGGAACGCTGCTCGCCGTGTTTTACAACGCGGAGGACGACGTTCCTGTTTTGTTAAACGTCGCCGTTATCGGCAACCCCGGCGAATCATTTGCCGAGTTTGCGCCTGAAGGCGCGGCGGCAGCGGCTCCGGCGGCAGCCGAAACAACAGCTGCGCCTGCAACAGAGCCGGCGCCCGTTGCAGCTGCAACCGCTGCGCGCGCAGAGGGCGTTTCCCCGCGCGCAAAGAATGCCGCGGAAAAGCTCGGCGTAGACCCCGCTCAGGCGGCGCCGACCGGCCCGCATGGCAGAGTGATTGAGCGCGATGTGCTCGCGCTCGCGAAAGAAGGGCGTTTGGGGGGCGGCTTGGCCGCTCGCGCAGCCGCGCAGGAAGAAGCTGTGGCAGCGACCGCGCCGGCTGGTACAACAGCGCCCGCTGCTGTCAATGCGCAGGAGTATGACGAGATCAAGCTGCCGAACCTTCGCCGCATGATCGCAAAGACCATGCACGACAGCCTCGCCGAAATGGCGCAGTTGACCCACAACACGAGTTTTGACGCGACGAAGATTCTTGCCTTCCGCGAGAGCCTGAAAGCAGCGCCCGAAGGCATGGATCTGCCGAAGGTCACAATCAACGACATCATCCTCTTTGCCGTTTCGCGCGTTTTGACCAAGCACGAAGGGCTGAACGCACATATGGTTGGCGACAAGATGCGCTATTTCAAGCACGTCAACCTCGGCATCGCGGTGGACACCCCGCGGGGGTTGCTGGTTCCGACGCTGTTTGCCGCGGAGACAAAGACACTTGGCCAGATTTCCGCCGAGGCGAAAACCCTCGCAAAATCCGCCATCGACGGCAGCATCAATCCCGATTTGTTACAGGGTGGAACGTTTACGATCAGCAATCTCGGGCTGTTTGGCATCGAGAGCTTTACTCCCGTCATCAACCCGCCGCAGGTGGCGCTGCTCGGCGTTTGCGCCATCACGGAGCGCATCCGCACCGTGGAAGGGCAGATCACCGCTTATCCTGCGATGGGGCTTTCGCTCACCTATGACCACCGCGCGGTAGACGGCGCGCCCGCGAGCCGCTTCCTGAAAGATCTTGTAACCGCGCTGGAGCACTTTGATCTGCTCCTGATCGGATAAGGAGGATATCGCTATGGCATTTGATTTAATCGTACTCGGCGGTGGTCCCGCCGGATACCTCGCAAGCGAGCGTGCAGGGCACGCAGGCTTGAGCGTGCTCTGCATCGAGGAGCGCAACGTCGGCGGTGTCTGCCTCAACGAAGGCTGCATTCCCACGAAAACACTGCTCTACTCGGCAAAGATTTACGACGGAGCCGCGCACGGGGACAAATACGGCGTAACCGCCGAGGGGCTAAAGATCGACCACGCAAAGGTCGTCGCCCGCAAGGACAAAGTTGTCAAGACGCTGGTTGCCGGTGTTTCCTCCGCGTTGAAGGCAAACCATGTCACGCTCGTCAACGCGCGCGGCGTGATCACGGGCAAAAACGCAGAAGGCTATACCGTGACCGCAAACGGTGAAACCTATGTCGGCAAGCGTTTGCT
Source organism: Clostridia bacterium (assembly GCA_036804025.1). Classification (GTDB taxonomy): domain Bacteria; phylum Bacillota; class Clostridia; order Christensenellales; family CAG-138; genus UBA7703. Next base: position 1,549 of record DAIRTE010000237.1, read on the forward strand.
GATCGCGACCGGGTCTTCGCCCGCTGTGCCGCCGATTCCGGGACTCAAAGAGGGGATTGCGAGCGGATTTATCTGCACCAACCGCGAAATTCTTGCGCTCACCGAAAAGCCGGAGCACCTCGTGGTCATCGGCGGCGGCGTAATCGGGCTCGAACTGGCGAGTTATTTTACTTCGATTGGCTCCAAAGTGACCGTCATCGAAATGCTGGATCACATCGCGGGCGAGAACGACGCGGAGCTGGTTGCACTGCTCAAAAAGGGATTCGAAAAACGCGGCGTTACGTTCCAGCTCTCCGCAAAAGTCACGGAAGTGACCGCAACTGCCGTAAAGTATGAAAAAGGCGGCGTGGTGAGCGAAGTCGTTTGCGATAAAGTGCTGCTCTCCATCGGGCGGCGCGCAAACACGAACGGCATCGGACTAGAGAGTATCCATGTACTGACCGAGCGCGGCGCGGTTGTGACCGATTCGCACATGAAGACCAACCAGCCTGAAGTCTACGCTGCAGGCGACGTCAACGGTAAGTCGATGCTCGCACATACGGCCTATCGCGAGGCAGAAGTTGCCGTGAACACCATGCTCGGCAAAAAGGACACCATGCGCTATGAAGCAGTTCCCGGCGTGCTATATACGAATCCGGAGCTGTCCGCCGTCGGCGAAACCGAAACGAGCGCGAAGGCGAAGGGGCTTGACGCAACGTGTGTGAAGATTCCGATGCGCTTTTCCGGACGCTATCTTGCGGAAAATGAGGGCGGCGACGGCGTGATGAAGCTCGTGGTCAACAACGCAACCAAGCAGGTGCTCGGCGCGCAGATGCTCAGCAACTATTCCAGCGAGTTCATCGTGACGGTCGGCACATTCATCGAACTCGGGCTGACGCTCGATGAGATCAAAGAGATCGTTTTCCCGCACCCGACGGTTGCCGAAATCATCCGCGAAGCGGTATTTCAGTATTAAAATTACGCGTTAGTAATAAGGAGATAGAGTATGTCAAAACAAATTTTCATCGATCCCAACGTGGTCAGAAAACCCGAAACACTCTCGTTCCCGTCGATCCCGGTCAACCAGTATCAAAAGACCGTCAAGGAAGAAAAGAAGAACTTCACGAAAGAAGAGTTTTTGAATATCTACCGCGACATGGCGTATATCCGCGAGTTTGAGACCATGCTCAACCTCATCAAGACCACCAA
>DAIRTE010000238.1:0-2694 GCA_036804025.1 Clostridia bacterium
TAAGTTCGACGTATGCAAACAGAACCGCTCCATCCGTTGCCCTGCGGATGGAGCGATTTTATTTTGCTGGAAGGAGTGAACCAATGCCGTTTCGTCTGAGCGAGAACATCGTTTTACGTCCTGTTTTCGTATAGGGCCGGTTCACCTATTGACAAACAAATGGAATAAGCGTAATCTTTCTGTGGGATACAAATCAAGCACAAAGAAATGTTAAAGCACACAATCGAATAATTTTTCATACACGGAGTATTGGAGTAAAGTATGAAAAGCTGTTCCGCGAAAAACGGCTTTTTGGACTTTGCTCTTTTTATATAGAAGGCGGAGGCATCTCAATTTGCACTCGAGAGGGGGATGAAATGCTCTTTGTATCGGACGGAGGCCGACCGGATTCACGCTACAGGAACAGTATTTGAAAGGAAGAGTGGGAGAGAAGAATGAAAATCAAGAAGAGCACAATCATCGTGCTGGCAATGGCGCTCCTTTTTTGCCTGGGCAGTATGATTGGCACCGCGGTGACGCAAAGCAACTGGGGAAAGACGGAAGTCACAACCCATTACATGACGCTGACCGAGATTGCAGATCAGATTCGGGCAAACAACGCCGCTACCGGCAAGGACGTCGCGGTCACCTTTACGGAGAACGCGAATTCGCATTTTGGCTTTATGCTGCTCAAGCCGAGCAATGCAACCGCGGAGCATCCGGCTCCGGCCATCATCTGCTCGCATGGCGGGGCAAACTCCAAGGAAATGCAAATGCCGAATTACGCCGAGCTTGCCAGACGCGGGTTTGTCGTCATCTCGATGGATATGGCTGGACACGGCCGTTCCGATATGGCGATTGACAGCCTGACACACGGCAGCCTGGGCATGGAAGCCGCCGCCGAATATGCCATGAGTCTGGACTATGTCGACGCCAGCAAGATTGGCGTAACCGGCCACAGCATGGGCAACACCGCCTGCTTTGGCGCGCTGACGGCGATCAACACGGAAGGCGCAAAGAACCACATTGCAGCCTGGATGGAAGGCGCGGGGACGATGCCCGTCGTCAACATGACCCCCGAGCTGACAAAGGGTCTGATCTGGGGCATCTCCTGCGACAAGAACGATGAGTTCGACACGGTGTACTTTGGCGCGTATACCTTCCTGACCAGCGACCTGGCAAAAGGCGTCATTAAGATGGTGTATCCGGACTTCAACGAGGCCGCCGTTCCGGAAGGCGACTGGTTTACCGCGGCCGGCAACGTCGGGAACCCGAGCGAAGGAACCGCACTGGGCACCGATCAGGCCGTTATGATCGTCAACCCGCCGATTACGCACCCGATGTTCCATTTCTCGTTCACGGGCGAGAAAATCGTAACCAACTTCTTCTACGATGCGTTTGGCACGCCGAGCGGAGCAAGCTATATCCCCTCGACCAATCAGGTATGGTGGATCACGGTCTGCTTCGAACTCCTGGGCTTGATCGGTTTCTTCATGCTGCTGTTCCCGCTGGTGACGATTCTCCTCCAGTTGCCGATCTTTGCAAAACTCGTCCGAAAGGAGCAGTTGAGTACGGAGCTGCCGTCCATCAAGAGCTGGAAGGAATGGGTGCCTCTGGCCGTCACGTTGATCGGACTGGTGCTGTTTGCATTCTTTACCTACTATAAGCTATATCCGCAAGGGAGCAATGTATTTGACACGGCGATGTACCCGGAGGACGTGCCGAACTGCGTTGGGTATTGGACCATCTGCGCCGGTCTGTTCGCGCTGGTGATGATCTGCGTCAACTATGGTTTGCGCAGACTGTTCTACGCAAAGGAAGGCAATTCGTTGGCCAATCCGTTTGCGCCTGCCGCGCTGGACAGCGTTTCGCAGTTCTTCCGTACGGTGCTGTTCGTCTTTACGACCGTATTGATCCTATATGTTCCGGTGTTCCTTGCATACTATGTGTTCCAGGCGGATTTCCGCATCTGCTCGCTCTTTGTGGGGCTGCCCGAGCTCACGGAACTGCCGGTCATTCTGGTGAAGTATCTGCCAATCTGGATTCTGTTTTATGTGCCGAATGCGATTCTAAACGCGAATACCAGATATCGCGATCTGCCGGATTGGGCCTCGACGACGATCTGCGCCTTAGCCAACTCGCTGGCGCTGATCGTATTCATCATCATTCAGTACACAACCCTGTTCTCGCAGGGGCATCTCTGGCAGACTGCAGTCGGCATGGGCGGCATCGTGGCGTTCGCCGTTGCGCCGAGCCTTGCGTTTGCGGCGTTCAGCGCGCGGTTTGTCTATAAAAAGACAGGCAACGCTTGGGCCGCAGGATTGCTGAATGCGACAATCATGTGCCTGATGATCTGCGCGCTCACGAATCACACGACGGACATCATCTTCCCGTTCTAAGGGAAACACCGTTCTGGCATCGTCAAATGGACGCAAGAGCCGCCGTACATGCTGTTTGTACGGCGGCTTCTTCTGCTTTTTGGGGAATACTGCGCGCTTCTTTCGAGCTGTACGTCCCTGCATGTACCCTGTTCAAGCCCGCCGAAAAAACTGGATGCAATGTTATACATACTCAACCGTTCGGCGCCGCCTGCTCTGCCGGTAATTTTGAAGCATTATTCGATGAAACTTGCATAAAAACCCGTTTGAGCCCTTGACAAGAGGATTATATATGATACACTTACAGCAATTTCATAGTGCCGGATGATAGAGGCGC
>DAIRTE010000239.1:0-2602 GCA_036804025.1 Clostridia bacterium
ATCTCCTGCGTTTCGGACGCGTATTATGCGGAGTTTGCAAAAAGCATCGGCGTATCCGTCAAGCAGCTGCGCGTCTGGACGGCAAAGACGAAATTCGACGCGGAGTTTCTTTCCCAGTTCGGGCGGCGCGTGTCCTGCGCGGCGGTGGCCGCCTTATGCGAGCCGGTCATCAAGCGCTTTGGCGAATTGCCGGACGAAGGACTGCTCCCGTTTACCTACGAAGCGCTCTCCGCGGGGCTTTATCCCTATTCCGGCGCGCCGCGATCGACGAAAGGACAGAAGAGCGCCCAAAAGTTCTATCTTTCCGTACTGTCCCGGCTGCTCGACGAGGAGCGGGAGCAGGCGTTTGATCCGCTGCTGGATTATTTACCCGTTTCCGAAGAGGAGCTGGAAAAAAGCGCGGTGCGCGCGCAATGCGAGCTGTTTTCGGACGCAATGCGAAAGAACAACTACCGCGAGCTTTTGCGCATTGGCCGGGAGATCATGAAATTCGACCCCGCCGGTCATACGTTCGGCGTTCGGCATGTGGCGGTGCATATGGCGCGCCAGGCCGCCGCCGTGGGTCTGCCGGTGGACGTCGCGCTGGTCGCCGCCGCCGCGCTGAGCCACGACATCGGCAAGTTCGGCTGCCGCGGCGAGGACATGGGGCGCATTCCGTATCTGCACTATTATTACACCTGGAAGTGGCTCGAAGAGCGCGCCATGCCGGACATTGCGCACATCGCGGCGAACCACTCCACCTGGGATCTGGAGTTTGAAAACCTGCCAATCGAGTCTTTGCTCTTGATCTACGCGGACTTTCGCGTTCGCGCGGAGGCGGGCGAGGACGGCAAGGACAAGACCATCGTCGGCACGTTGCAGGAGGCGCGGGATCGCATCTTCGTCAAGCTCGCGGACATGACGCCGGAAAAGAAACTCCGGTACGAAACGGTCTATCGCAAGCTGGACGACTTTGAGCGCTATCTGGAGACGCACGGCGTCGGCACAAACGTCTTTGCCAGCTCGTTTGGCCTGCCGGAGAGCCGCGACGCGGCGCTGCTGACCCAGGGCGAGGTGATTCGCGCGCTGACGAACCATGCGTTCGACAACAACATTCACCTGATGCATACGATTTCGGTCAGTGACTCGTTCGAGGCGCTGCTGGAACAGGCGAGGGACGAGAAAAACCTGAACCGGATTCGTACCTACCTGATGCTGTTTGAAGAATACAGCACCTATATGACGCGCACGCATAAGCTACTGACGCTGCGGTTTCTCTACGAACTGCTCATGCACCACGACGGGGACGTTCGTCGCCACGCGGGTCGCATTATGGGCAGCATTCTCGCCAACTCCGGCCCGCGCTACCGAAAGGAACTGCCGCGCGGCGCGGGGTCGCTCGCGATTGCTCCGGCGCTGCACGCGGTGCTCAGCGAAAGCACGACGCTCTGGGACGATTACATTGAGCTCTGCCTGCATCCGGACTACAAGATTTCGCAAAAGCACGCTTCGCGCATCAGCAATTCACTCAAAACCATCTCCGGCAGCTTGTTTGCGAATTGCTCGCCCGAGGAGCGGCGCGGCTACTGGGAAAAACTCTGCCGCCGGATTCTTTCGAGCGGCAGCGAAGATTTGTTTGTACTCATGGACACCCTGCCGCACATTCCGCAGAGCGTGATGACGCGCCTGGAAATCGAGCGCATGCTGCCGATTCTCGCGGGCGCGGCGGGCTCCATCGACGCGCGGATTCGCATCTGCGCTCTTCGCGCCATCCGCGCGGTGGTGGACGGGGACACGGCGCTGCTCAAGCGCGGCGTGGAGGCGGTGCACCTTTCTTCGGACGCGGAGTTTGCTTCCGTCTGGATGCTCAACCGCCTGCGCCGGGAAGCGGGATTGTCGCCGCTGCCCGAACCGCCGTTCCCGGTTGCGGAAATCTATCTGGCAAACCTCAAGAGCAGCATTCCCTGGACGATGAAGCTCGCCCACATCGACCGGCTCTGCGAGTCCGTGCTGGAAAACGCGGACGAGGCGTTTCATATTGCGATGCATTTGAGCAACCTGCTCTCGGTCAGCGAGCACCTGCCGGTGCGCGAGCGCGCGGGGCAGGCGCTGACGGAGATTTCCGCCGTGCTCTCGGTCGACCAGAAGAACGAAATCATGATCGACCTGCTGCGCGAGCTCGAAACCGGACAAAACGAGATCTCCGGCTACATTCCGCCCTATCTAGGGCGGCTGGTCTGCAACGTGCCGGAAAAGGAGATGGACGAGGCAATCGACTACCTGCAGGGGCTGATTCGCGCGTCCAACACACGCGCGGCCCGCGCGGCGCTCGTGACGCTCTCCGTAATTCTAACGATCTATACCGCCGAAAACGGCGCGCGAACGGACGCGGTGACCGAGCGTATCTTCGGCCTGCTGCTTACGGGCGTTGCGCACTTTGACGACGACATTCGCCTGACCGCGCTTGAGGCCATCTGCCGCAACTACTTTGGAAACGACGACTGCCCGCTGCCTGCGCGGCGCGCCTGCCTCGTTCGATTCGGCAAAAAGCTCTTAACGCTGCTTGGCGAGCGGCGGGACGGCATGCTCGCGTTCTTCAACGAAGCGGCGATGCTCAACCATC
>DAIRTE010000240.1:0-2551 GCA_036804025.1 Clostridia bacterium
ATCCTGCTGAGCTACAGGCGCAGGAAGCGAGTTCCGAAGATTAATTATAGCGGCGGGGATGCTTTATGTCAATGAAAATTGACAAAAAGATCGCCCACTTTTCCCTCCTCGAATCACGCCGCCGCGAGCGGAACCGAAACGCCTTACGCGTTCTTTCCGCAGCAGTTCTTATACTTCTTTCCGCTGCCGCAGGGGCAGGGATCGTTGCGGCCAACCTTCGCCTCGCGGACAAAAATCGTGCTCTGACGGTACTCCTTGGCGATTTCCTTGCGCTGTTCCTCGCTCAGAATCGGCTCCCATTCCTTGAGCGTGTAGAGCCAGTTTGCCTTGGCTTTGTGCATATTGAAGTAGAGTTTTTCAAAGTCGATTTCCAGCTTGAGAGGAGTGTCCACGCCGAGTTTATCGAGATTGACTTCCTTCTTCAGGCTCGTGTTGATGCCGTCCAGAAAGCCAGCGAACTCCGCAACGCTCATCGTAAACCGGTCGGCGAGCTCCGCCTGCGTGCCGGTAAGCTTACCCGTGTTCTCCAGAAGGATTGCGCGGTATGCTTCCGTCTCCTTGGCGAAATACGCTTCCCAGAAGGCGTCGTGTTCCGCCTGCGAGCGCTCCATCTCTACCAGTTTTTGCCATTCTTCATATGGTTTCATGTGTTCTGTTTCTCCCTGTCTGTTTTGTCTTCTTCCGAAACTATCCTTACGTCAAACGCTTGTTGCGTTCTTTGTGATCGTGTGCTGAATATCGTTGTTCCAGAGCAGCAGCGCGCCCTCTCCGGTGTCGGAATAATACCGCGGGCGAAACCCGTTCTGCTCGAAATCGAGCGTCGCATAGAGGTGCTGTGCAACGGTGTTGCCCTCGCGCACTTCGAGCGTCATCTTCTCCGCGCCGCGCTTGACCGCGTGCTCCATCATCGTTAGCATGAGTCTTCTGCCCCGCCCCTTTTGGCGGTATTCCGGCATGATTGCCACGTTCGTCACGTGCGCCTCTTCAAAGAGCAGCCACATGCCGCCGTAGCCGCAAATCACGCTGTCCACCTCTAGCACGAGGTAGTGGGCGACCTCGTTCTTCAGTTCGCCCAAGAGCGCGAGTTTTGACCAGGGCGAACGGAAGCACGTGCACTCAATCTCGTGGACGCGTGGAACGTCCATTCGCGTCATTGGCCGAATGATTTCCTGTTCCATTCGTTACGCCTCCCCACCGGGCCTTTTGAGTCGTTCCGCCTGCGACGGGCGCAGATACAGCGGCTCCGCCGTATCCCGCGCGGTTTCGAGTCTCTGCAGCGCCGCGCGTCCAACGTCGCCTGCGCGCGGATAGACCGGATTGCTCACGTGAATGTCCCCAACGAACGCCGCGTCCGCCGGAACCCGAGTTAGAAACGAGTTGAGCTCTACGCCTTCAGGCGCAAGCATTTCCTGCCCTGCCTGATACAGCGCAGCGTAGGCATTGCCGTTTCGCGCGTCAATCAGCGTGCAGACGGGGCGATTTGGTTCGTCGATAGCGGTGGCGAGCGCCAGCAGCGCGTTTACCGGAATGATTTTCTTTCCCGTCGCAAACGCCAGCGCGTTGACGAGACTGACGCCGATTCGAACCCCCGTGAACGAGCCGGGGCCAATGTCTACTGCGAATAAATCGATTTCGCCAATCACAACGTCGTTTTGCTCCAGCAGCTCGTCGATCAGCGGCAGCACGGTTTCCGCGTGCTTCTTGCCCGCGTCCGCCGCGCGTTCTTCGATCAACGCGCCATCTTGAAACAGCGCCGCCGTCGCGATGGCAGCGGTTGTGTCGACCGCAAGCAGCATCATAACGCGTTCACCACGCTTTCGTACCGCGCTCCAAATGGAATCAGCACAATCTCGCGCGGCTCGTCGCCGCTACCGTTCAGGTGCAGCTCCAGCCGTTCCTTCGGCAATACCTCCGATACGCGCTCCGCCCATTCCAGCACGAGAATCGCGTTCTGCGTCAGATACTCTTCAAACCCAATCGCCAGCAGTTCCTCCGCGTCCGCAAGGCGGTACGCGTCAAAGTGGATCAGTTGCGGATTCGTTTCATACTCATGTACGATGGTAAACGTTGGCGAGCGAACCTCGCTCGTACCCGCCTCCGTGCCCATACCGCGCACCAGGGCGGTCTTTCCCGCGCCAAGCCCGCCGTAGAGCGCTACGAACGACGGCACGGGCAGCAGGCGCGTCAGCCGACGTCCCAGCGCTTCCGTTTCCTGTTCGGTTTTGCAGACCATCGTCTTCAAATCAGATTCGCCTCAAAATCAATCGTAAATCCCCTGCTCCAGCAGCTCGCGCGCAAAGTCGCCAAAGCGATCCTCGGCTATCGCAAGACGGACATCCTCCATCAGCTTGAGCGAGAAGCGCAGGTTATGCATGGTCAAGAGCTGCGCGCCAAGAATCTCCTTCTCCTTGCCGAGATGGCGCAGATAAGCGCGCGTGAAGTTCTGGCAGCAATAGCAGTCGCAGTCCTCTTCCAGCGGCGTAAAATCGTGTTCGTATTTCGCGTTTTTCAGCGTCATACGCCCGTGCCGGGTCAGCGCCATGCCGTTTCG
>DAIRTE010000241.1:0-2497 GCA_036804025.1 Clostridia bacterium
AAAACGGATATGTAACATTAATTGAATAGAATATTATTATCAAAAGCGAGCGAGGAAGCAACATGAAAAGAAGCAGATTCTGGATTCTCTTACTTACGCTTGGCGCAGTTGCCGCCACGTTTGTATTTCTGCTTGTTTTCGGAAGGCAAAATAACGTTGTCCACTCGAACGTCTCCTATGCAGAAGATCGGTCAGCGGAAATCACCGAGACCATTTTGGATGAGTCCGTTCCGATGGCGGCACCTGCTACGGAAGAAACCGCTGCTGATGCAATACCGATTACGAATGATTTACAGCCTATCAACAAAGTTGAAACTACTGCGTACTTGGTAAATACGCAGAATCAGAATAGTTCGAGCGCACCGATGCCAGTTGCACCGGTGGTAAACGATCCCGCGCCGCAGGATCCGGAAACGCAACAACCGGCTGATCCCGAACCGCCGACAGAAGAACAAGCACCGCCCGAAGAACCGGAAACGCCTGCAACTCCCGGCAAGGCCGTGAAGCCTTCCGACATTACAGATGTGCAGGCAATGGCAAAGTATCTCTTCGACGCTGGTACCGAGTTTTGGGCGGTCGAAAAAGATTTTTGTGGAACGACGACACGTCCCGTTTCCACACGTGTTGCGAGCGCCATCGGCGGGGGTACCGCAGTTGACTGTCCTGGTGGCGACACGGTCCGGATTGATAAAAATGGGGTCGCGCACGATTCCTATGCCATTGCGGATCATTTTCGCGAGTATGTCGATATGCCCGATTTGCAGTACTTCAAGCTCTATCTGTCGGACAAGGATTATACCGTAAACTCCTATGGCGCACGCGAGGAGGTCGTCGGCTCTTTTTATCAGTATGGATCCGATCGGGCAACCTATGAACCGGAAGAGGAACCGCAAGAGGAAAGCGTACCCGATCCAGGCTAAACTGGAACGTCTCAAACAACCCCGAAAGGGGCTGTTTTTTTGTAGTCGTCTGTAGAGGAGCGAAGCAAACGCACCGCGCTTGCGAAAACACGAAAAATCACCTATACTATATGCATTGTGTCGCGAAGGTACCGAAGGAAATTCGGAGAATCGCGCAGGAGAGATGCAATCATGAAATTCAAACTCAGCCGCTTGAATATGGATCATCTTGCCAGAATCATCGTTCTGGTGGTTGCGGATATGGTTCTAATCACGCTGGCGTTTATCATTGCGACCTGGCTCCCGTTTTCCGGCGAAGCGAACCACTATCAGTTTCCGTTTTATGTGAACAACACAATTGCGTTTTCCTATCCGCAATTGATCATCTATACCGTGATCTACGTCGCGTCGTTTACCGTGTTTCGACTCTACAGCAAGACCTGGGTCGAGGGACTCAGCACGGAGAATATCTATGTGCTGGCGGCCATCGGCGTTGGAACAGGCCTGATCTTTGCCGTGAATACCCTGTTTGGAAATGAGTATAAGCTCTCACTGTTCCTCGCGGGGATTCTATTGATCCCTTTACTGTTTATCGAACGGTTCCTGTTTCGTGCGCTGCAACGCGCGCGCAGGCTCATGATCAACCGCCAGAGCAGCGGAAAGACGCCGTTGTTGATCGTCGGCGCGGGGTTCTTTGGCAAGTATGTTCAAGCGCAGATCATGACCGGCATCGTAAAAGGCTCCAGCTACGTCGCCGCATTTGTGGACGACGATCCTAAGAAGATTGGCACGCGCATTCGCGGGGTCAAGGTTGTTGGCAAAACGTCCGAAATTCCGGACGTGGTTAACCGCCTTGGGATTCGGGAGATCATTCTGGCCATTCCGTCGATCACGGAGGCGCGCCAGATTGAGCTGGTCGCGCTCTGTAAATCGACCAAGTGCCGCGTGCGCATGGTTTCCCCGCTGCGCGATCTGGACGCGCAGCCGACCATGCGGGATATTCGCGAAATCAGCATCGACGACATTCTCTTCCGCCCGGAGGTCAAGCTCGACAAGGAGAGCATAGCCGAGTACATTCAGCACAAAACCGTGCTCGTGACCGGTGGCGGCGGGTCAATCGGCTCGGAAATCTGCCGTCAGACGGCGATGTTCTACCCGAGCAAGCTCGTCATTTTCGATATTTACGAGAACAACGCGTACGAAATTGCGATGGAGTTCAAGCGGAAGTTTCCTTGGCTCAACGTCTGCATTCGTATCGGTTCCGTGCGGGACAAGGCGCGGATCGACGATGTGATGGCTGAATTTTCGCCGGATCTGGTCGTGCACTGCGCGGCGCATAAACACGTTCCGCTGATGGAGGAGAGCCCGGCGGAAGCGATTAAAAACAACGTGATTGGCACCTACAACGTGATTCACAGCGCCGGAGAACACGGCGTAGCGCGGTTTGTGCAGCTTTCCACCGACAAGGCGGTCAACCCGACCAACGTCATGGGCGCGAGCAAGCGCGTGACGGAGCTGATTGTGCAGGACTACGCGAAACGAAGCGCAATGAAGTGCATGACCGTCCGCTTTGGAAACGTGCTTGGCTCCTACGGCAG
>DAIRTE010000242.1:0-2454 GCA_036804025.1 Clostridia bacterium
ATCAGCGGGGTATGCACATAGACAAACCCGTTCTGCTGAAAGAACTCGTGGATCGCCGCCGCAACGACGGAACGCACGCGAAACGTCGCCTGAAAGATGTTTGTCCGCGGGCGCAGATGCTGAATGGTGCGCAGGTATTCCAGCGTATGCCGCTTCTTTTGCAGCGGGTAGTCCGCGGGGCAAGTGCCCTCAACGACGATGTCGCTGGCGTGGATTTCAAACGGCTGCGGCGCGTCCGGCGTGAGCACCAGCTCGCCGGAGACGGCAATTGCGCAGCCCGTGGAGAGATTATTGCCCAAATTTCGGTCGTCGCGCTCAAAGACGACCTGAACGGGGGTAAAGCAGGTTCCATCGGTCAGTTCGACAAAGCCGAGGGTCTTTCCCTCGCGTACCGTGCGGACCCAGCCGCAGACCGAAATCGCGCCGACGAACGACTCCGGCGATTTTTGAATTTGGGATAATTTGAGCGCCATAAACAACAACCTCTCCTATTTTATATTTGGTTTTAGGGTTAAGGCATAGTATACCACATTTTACCGCCGAGAAAAGCCCCAAATCTTCGCGATTTTCGCGAAACCCGCAAGCAATTTGAGGAAATCTTGGTCAAATTGCAAACGATCTTGAAAACCGCTGTACCGAATTTTTGAATATGCTATACTGGCGGTAGAATCATCGGAGGGGATGAACTATGTATTACAACCTCGGATCGGGCGACGGAATCTACATCATTCTGCTGCTCGTCGTCATGGGCATCAGTTTTTATGCGCAGAGCAAGGTGCAGCGCACGTTTACGCAGTTTTCGCAAACGCCGATCTCCAGCGGACTGCGCGCGGAGGAGATTGCCCAGCAGTTATTGAACAACGGCAACAGCCCCGTGCAGATTACGCCGGTGCAGGGTTCTTTAACCGACCATTTTGACCCGCGCAACAATGTCGTGGGGCTCAGCACGCAGGTCTACGGGCAAAACAGCATTGCCGCCGTCGCGGTTGCCGCGCACGAAATCGGCCACGTGATGCAATACCAGGAAGGCTACGCGCCGATTCGCCTGAGAAACGCAATTCTGCCCGTGGCGTCCATCGGCTCCTTTGCCGCGCCGTGGATCGTTATCCTCGGGCTCATGATGGGCAGCTTTAACCTCGCGATGGTCGGCGTCGTGCTCTTTGGCGCAATGCTGGTGTTTCAGGTGGTCACGCTGCCGGTGGAGTTCAACGCCTCCGCCCGCGCGCTCAGGATGCTCGAAGAGGGCAACTACATCAGCTATGAGGAGTCCGACGGCGCGAAGAAGGTGCTCAACGCCGCCGCGATGACCTATGTCTGGGCGGCGGTTGCGTCGCTGATCAGCTTTCTGCGGCTGCTCGCGATGGCGAACCGGTCGAGAAGGAACTAGAGTATATCAGGGGCTTCGCCCCAGACACCGATTATAGCAGGCAAGCGAAGGTTTCGGCCTTCGCTTTTTTATGCAATCGATTCGCGGTGTTGAAGTTCGGCGTTGTTTGCTATAGAATAGGTTGCACAGTGCATAAGGAGGTTCCAGTATGCGAGACGAACGGATCGATCGGCTAGCCGATTTGCTCTTAACCTATTCCCTCAAGCTCAAGAAAGGCGATCTCTTTGAGATCAACGGCAGCCTGCCCGCCAAGCCGCTCATCAAGGCGTTGCAACGAAAGGCAAACGCCATGGGCGCGGTTCCGTTTGTGAAACTCACGGACGAAGAGCTCAGCCGCCTGTTCTTTGGCTTCATCGACCCCGAGCACCTCGAAGCGGCAAAGCCCGCCATCGACGCGCAGCTCGAGTGGGAAACGAAATACTGGGATCACCTCGTGGCGCACGTGGACATCGGCGTGGACGAAAACGACGCGGAGCTTTCCGCCGTGGACACCCGCGCGCTAACCTACTACCGAGATTTGCGCCGCGAGCTGCGCGACCGGATCATCGACGAACGCCGCTGGGTCTACCTGCACTGGCCAACCATGGCGGACGCGCAGAAGGCCGGCATGTGCTATGACGACTTTTTCGACTTTTTCCTCTCCGCCGCGCTCGTGGACTATGAGCAGATGGGTCGCGACATGCGCCCGCTCGTCGAGCTGATGGAAAAGACCGACATGGTGCATATCCTCGGCCCCGGCACCGACCTGACGTTCTCGATTAAGGACATTCCGGTCGTTCCATGCAACGGCGAACTGAACATTCCGGACGGCGAGGTCTACACCGCGCCTGTGCGCGACAGCGCAAACGGCACGGTGCAGTACAACACCCCTGCCATGCGCTATGGCAAGCGCTTTGACAACCCGCGTCTCGTGTTCAAGAACGGACACATCGACGAAGCAAGCTGCGACGGGGACGTTGCCGGATTCAACGAAATGTTGGACGCGGACGAGGGCGCGCGCTACCTCGGTGAGTTCGCCATCGGCGTGAACAACGCGGTGACGAAGTCCATCGGCAACACGCTCTACG
>DAIRTE010000243.1:0-2424 GCA_036804025.1 Clostridia bacterium
ACTTGCACCAGTGTCCGTTGCCCGCGCGGCAGTTGCGGCAGTGCCCGCAGACGATGTGCCCCTCACCCGTGACGATCTGGCCGACTTGATAGTCGTCCACGCCGGGGCCGAGCGCGGCGATTTCGCCGACGTACTCGTGGCCAACCGTCATGGGCGGCACGATGGTCTTCTGGCTCCAGGCGTCCCAGTTGTAGATGTGCACGTCCGTTCCGCAGATGGCGGTTTTGTGGATTTTGATCAGCACCTCGCCGATTTGCGGCACGGGGGTTTTCACCTGTTTGAGCGTGAGTCCCTTGTCCGCCGTTTCTTTGACGAGTGCGTTCATATAGGCAGGAATCATGGAATATCCCTCCTGATTGTATGCAGATTTGCATCTCAAAGACATCAATTCTAACTAAACTTTAGCTTCTTTGCGCGGGTATTTCAATGCACCGGAAACAATATAAAAATCCAACCGGAACCGCCCACGGAAAAGCTCGTTCCCATGGGCGGCTTTGCGGCTATTTACATGCCGCTCTTTGCGGCGAGGGTCTCCAACGCGGCGTTCGTTTCCGCGTCGTCAAAGCAATACAGCAGCTTCGTATAGCCCGCGCGCAGCTTGGCAATCTCGCTTGCGATCGGTTTGCCACGCAGAATGCAGTCCGCCATGAGGTTAGCCAGTGTTTCGAACTCGCTTGGGCCAAAGCCGAAACGCGTCATCTCGGACACGCCGAGGCGGAGCGCGCCGCTCGCGGTAAAGCCCTCTTCCTCCGGCGTCGCCTGATAGTTGACGACGACGTTGTTTTCCTCCAGCCGCTCGGCAACCTCCGGCCCAGTGCCGTAGCCGGTCTTGACGATGACCTGATGCGTCTCGGTGTAGCCGATCGCGGGATCGCCCGCGACGTCCAGCCCCGCCGCCTTCAGGCTCCGCGCAAACGACTTTGCGTTGGCAACGACGTTCTTCTGGTACGCATCGCCGAATTCGTTCATCTCGTAGGCGGCCATCAACAGCCCCAGCACCGTGCCAAGATGGTGGTTACTCACCGCTCCCGGGAACGCGCGCGTTTGAATCGTCTTCCAGAGGTCGTATTTCAGCTCGTCCTCCTTGTAGTTGACCGCGATCACGCCGCGCTGCGGGCCAAAGAACGTTTTGTGCGTCGAGCCGGTAACGATCTCCGCGCCCTCGGCAAACGGCTGCTGAAAATGCGGGCCGACGAGGCCGAGCACGTGCGCCATGTCGTACATGATCGTGGTGTTGATCTTCTGTTCGTCTACAAACGCGCGGATTTCGCGGACGGGTTCCTTATGCAGCACCATCGACTTACCAAAGATGATGAACTCCGGCCGGTACCGCTCGATGACCTTCTTGGTCTCTTCCACGTCGATTTTGAAGAGATTGTCCCGCAGCACGGGGAAGTTCACGACCGCCGGACGCTCCGTCGCGGGATCGACCGCCACGTAGTCGTGCAGCGCGCCCATCGGCTGGGCGCTGAGGTGCCCGCCCTTAATGATGTGGTTGTTCAGGATATAGCCGAGCCGTTGTGGGGTCTGCTTGCGGTTGAGGCGGTTCTTGTAGTCCATCAGCGCGGAGAACACGGTGGTGTTGCTCATCTGCCCGCTGATGACGCGCGCCTCGACCTCGGTGCAGCCAAAGTACTTGCGCAGCTCCGCCACCAGCGCGCGCTCGACCTCGTCGATGAACTTCGTGCCCTGATAGTAGAACACCTCGTTGTCGTAGAACGATGCGGTCTTCTTATGCTCCGCGTAGCGGAAGCTCGGGTCGCTGCCGCTCAGCAGCCGTACCGCGCGGGACGCGGTCATTTCGCTGGGAATCAGGTTGACGCACTGCTCCTGCCGCCAGATGTGGTTCTCGGTCGCCTTACTCAACAGGTTGAGCGCGCTTTTCGGCAGGTTGGCCGAGGGTTCCGGCTTCGGCTCCTCCGGCGCGTCCACGACGATGGGGCGGGCATACGGCGGCGCGTCCGAACGCAGGTGCCACGCGGGCACCACGGCGGAAATGCGGCTGCCGCGGATGTCGACCTCGACGGCGTCGTCCGTCAGCACGTCCGAATCCAGCAGCGCAAGACCGATGGAGCGCATCGCCCGCTGGTCGGTAAACGTCTCCAGCAGGCTGCCCTGATGCTCCACCACGTAGCGCGGAATCATGGTTCCGCTCGTGACGTAGCCAATCTCCTTGCCGTCCTTGTAGACGGGGAAGCCCGCGCGGAGCACGCCGCGCCCGGTCAGCGCAATGGGTCTTACCCTGCGTGGTAATACGCTCAAATCGGAGAAGTCGCGATTGAGGATGCGGCTGCTCGCGGCAAACTGCACTTCGAGCGGTTTTCTTCCGATCATGCCCCGCTTCTCTTCGGCAAAGCTCACGGCAAAGCGCGCGAGCGAAATCGCGAAGATCGGAATCTCGTTTCCGTCCTTGTCGAGCCCCAG
>DAIRTE010000244.1:0-2208 GCA_036804025.1 Clostridia bacterium
ATCAGCTTCTTTTTGCCGAGGAACTTTGCGAGCAGACCCTCGCCCATGCAATGGTTGAGTTTGTGCGCGCCGGTGTGGTTGAGGTCTTCGCGCTTGAGGTAGATCTGGCACTTGCCCAGTTTGCGGGAGAGGCGCTCCGCGTGGTAGACGGGTGTCGGACGGCCTTGGAACTCCTTGCGGATGCGGCGAAGTTCGCTGATGAACTGCGCACTGTGGCAAATGGTCTCGTAGGCGTCGTCAATTTCCTGGAACACGGGCACGAGCTGCGGGGGCAGATAAGCTCCGCCGTATTCGCCGAAGCGGCCGTTTTCATCGGGGTACTGCTTGACATAGTTGGTGAAATCTTTGTACGTCATCATTGGTTTTGTTCCTTGCCCGCCGTTGGCCGCGGACGACTGTCCTTTCTCTTCATTTTTAGTTTGATTATTTTCCGGCAACGAAAAACGCCCTTGTTTCGACGCTTACGCCGAAACAAGGACGATGCTCTCGCGGTGCCACCTTGTTTCCCGATGATGAATCGGGCTCTTAACGGAAATGCCAACACATTCCCCGCGATATAACGGTCACGACCCGTCGCAGGATACTCGTTTTCCCCTGCGCGCTCGGCGGTCCATTTGAACGATCGTTTCCTGCGGGGCTTCCACCATGCTCCCGCTCTCTGAGAGGTCGTATTCGCTCGTTATCTCCGCTTCACAGCTTATGGTGCGAATTATATATGATCCTCTTTGACGCGTCAAGTAGAAATTATATATTTTTCTTATCTTTTTTCTACGTATTTTCGAACGATTGATGAATTAGCGATAGATAGGTTGAACTTGAGTGTGTTATATGCGATAATACGCTTATCCAAAATGGTTGACGCAGTGTACTGGTACTTCCGTTTTGTGTTCTCGAAAGGGTGCTATCATGAAAGCAAGTCTGCTTCGAAATAAACGATACTGGAGCCTGGGATTTCTTCTCGGGATTGTTCTGTTGCTTGGACTCTCCGGCTGCCGCAAACCGCCGGAACCAAACTTTGTGGACACACTCCCCTGCAACCAATCAAGCGGCTACACCTGGATTGCGCGTTCGAACGCGGGAGACACCGGAAAGGTCGCGCTGACGCAGACCTATCGGGACGACGAGACCTACGCGCTGCTTGGCGCTTCCGGCGTGCTGGAGAACGCGTTTGTCGGCGTTACACCCGGCGTCGCGACGATTCGCCTCTACTACGCGCATCCCGATCTCTGGAGCGGGCTAAACAGCGACGCGGACGGCACCGCCTACTATGAGTTTCTGGTATACGACGACCTGACCATCAGCCTGCTGTATTCCGAAGTGGAGTTTCCGGAATCGTTTTAAATCGCAACAACGCACAAACGGCGTCCCAAAATGGGACGCCGTTTTTCGTTTTGTCGCGTCAGCGCACGAACAAGCCGTTTTCGTTCTTGTCGATCGTCAGCGTGCTATCCGGCGCAATGTCGCCGCCAATGATGGCTCTGGCGAGCAGCGTTTCCACCTTGCTCTGGATATACCGCTTCAGCGGGCGCGCGCCGTAGAGCGGGTCGCTGCCGGATTCCACGATGTATTCCTTCGCCGCGTCGGTCACGCTGACCTTGAGCTGCTGTGCGGCGAGCCGTTTGCCAAGATCGGCAATCAGCAGGTCGACAATCTGCACAAGATCGACTTTCGTCAGCGGACGGTAGAACACGATTTCGTCGAGACGGTTGAGAAACTCCGGTCGAAACGACTGCTTGAGCATCTGCAGCACGATGTTTCGTGCCTCATCGGAAATGCAGCCGTCGCGGTCAATCCCTTCCAGAATCACGTCCGAACCGAGGTTGCTCGTCAAAATCAGAATCGAATTCTTAAAATCGACCGTGCGCCCCTGCCCGTCCGTAATGCGTCCGTCGTCCAGCACCTGCAACAGCACGTTCAGCACGTCCGGATGCGCCTTTTCCACCTCGTCGAACAGCACGACGGCATACGGTTTTCTGCGCACCGCTTCCGTGAGCTGTCCGCCTTCGTCATACCCCACGTACCCCGGAGGCGCGCCGATCAATCGGCTGACGCTAAATTTCTCCATGTACTCGGACATGTCGATGCGCACCATGCTTCTTTCGTCGTCGAAGAGCGCCTGCGCGAGCGCCTTTGCCAGCTCGGTTTTACCAACACCCGTCGGGCCAAGGAACAGGAACGAGCCGATTGGCCGGTTCGGGTCCTGAATGC